>CAIZES010000327.1 GCA_903932045.1 uncultured Silvanigrella sp.
CCAGCAATGTTGCGGGGTGGGGAGTTTTTGCAATGACCCTCACTTTTTCGCAAATCTTGGCGCGTCGTTGGGCTTTGCAACAACAACAAATTGCCAATGAGCTTGTTCTGCAACGTCATGTTGCTGGTGAACTAGGGAAGGTTGTTTATCCACACGTTGTCTCGCGCATTTTCAACAAAGAGAAAGTTGAACAAAGTATGCCTGCGGGGCGCGGGCAATGCACTTGCCTTTCGTTTGACATTATTGGTTCGTCGAAAGTGGAAAGTCCAAATTTTCAGGCTGCTGTAGATAGATTTATGGGAAAATGCTGGGATGTTCTTCACCAAAACTATGATCCCGACGAACTCAGAGCTTGCGCATTTCGCGTGAAAACCGCTGGAGATGGATTTATTGCATCTGTTGGATTCCCTTTCGGCCTTCCTAAATACTCCGCAAAAACTGCTCATGTGCTTGCTGTAGAGTTGGCAGAGCAAATTATTATCATTTGGCAAGAAGAAATGCGCGCCGCAAATCTTGATGTTCATGGTTCTGTAGGAGTGGCCTGCGGTGAGGTTCAAGGATATTTTCCGGTGGCGGGCCCAAAGCAGTACGATCTTTGGGGAGCGGCGGTAATCCTTGCATGTCGCTACGAGGCTCTTCGAAAGGCAATGGAAAAAAGATTTCCAATTGATGGTTCCATTGTGA
The DNA here is from genome assembly GCA_903932045.1 of uncultured Silvanigrella sp. Taxonomy (GTDB): domain Bacteria; phylum Bdellovibrionota_B; class Oligoflexia; order Silvanigrellales; family Silvanigrellaceae; genus CAIZES01. Next base: position 685 of record CAIZES010000327.1, read on the forward strand.
TTGTTCAGGAGGCTGTTTTTAGAGCTCTCGATCCGCAGCATCAGCAAACTTTTAGCACTTGGGATTGTCAAAAATATGGACTTGTGCGGGACGATGGTTATGCAAAATTTGCATTTTATAAAATGCGAAAACCGGGCCGGTAGAACCTAAAATTTGAAGTTGAAAATCAAAAGAGTTTGGAGCCTCCGATAGGATTTGAACCTACGACCCTCGCATTACGAATGCGATGCTCTACCAGCTGAGCTACGGAGGCACTAAGCGATGCATTATGAAATAGCGGATGACAGCTAAAAAATCAAGGTGTCAAAGGTCCACCGCATTTTGTTTTGGTCCAAGGCTCCTCATCTTGCTGCTGGTAGTTTACACTAGAGTTGCATTCATGTTTGATTCTTTTTGTGATGGAACAGGTTCTGTGAGTAAAAATTCATTTTTTTCCAAAAGCAAACACTGTGGAAGTTCTTTCGGGTTCTCCATTGTTGAATTGATGATAGCTGCCGCAATATTTGCTCTCATTGGAGCGTCAATTGCGTCATTCATGCGAAAACAGGGGCAGACCCTGAACACAATGCGCTACATTTCCACTCGCGACGCGTTTCGCAATCGTTTGATGAGTATTGGTGGATCGCCAAAGGCTCTTCGAGTCTCTGTTGAACAAACGGAGAACGCTTACATGAAGGGGTGTTTAAGTGGTCAGGGGTGTCGTCCAAATCAAAAAGTTCCGTTTGCACTTTACGATGCAATGGGAGCCTTGGTTGCTGGAGCGGGCGAACATGCCCCCGTACGCTACACAATTGATGGCACGCGCTGCTCTGCGGCAACATCTCAATGCCCTATGGAAGTTTTTTCGGAAGTGAGCGTTGTTTGTAAATCCAATGTTTGTGGAATTCCAACCGATGTCAAAGTATTCTTTACCATTCGCCAAGCTCCAGGTGTAAAAATACCTGGAAGCGCGGAGCTTAAGGCTGCAAGTGATTCTGCGCCGTCGGTTCAAACAATGTCTATTGCCGCTCTAACATCGGGAGTTGCATGCTATGGTAAGGGCGAGGTTTTGCGTGGAATTATGCCCGACGGAAGGCCCGACTGTGCACCTATTTTAGGGTCTCTTGGATTGCACTCTATTGCAAGCTGGGCTTCGGAGCACAAAAATCCAAATGCAAAAGGCGGGGTTGATTGTGGATGGGCTCCTGTTTTTGCCGGACAACCACGCATGCAGCATGTGGTTGGATCGGTGTGTTGTGGCGAGAACGAAATTGCAATGGGCGGGGGCGGGGTTTGCAACTTTAGCAACGGCGGTTTTATGGAATCCAGCAAGCCTCAATTTTTGAACGGAAAAAGCTGTTGGTTTGTGGACTGCTGTAAATATGCCAACTACGACAAATCGCCAATTTGGGTGCAGTGCGTTGCTGCGCCTGGAATTAAGCCCACCGATGTTATGCCTGCTTTCTGATGTAGACATTGTTTATCTTTGAATATGACTAGATGTGGCGAGGCAAGCCACCAAATAAGCTGGTCTTGCTAAACATGTCTTGACGCAAACGGGGTGCAAACAGGTAAACAAATATCTATTTATTGTTGTTCTGATTCTTGTTTTACGTCACGAATAAATAAAAATTTCACCTTGTCAAAACGATCTCCTTGAATTTCTGAAAAAGACCCGATATAACAATTTCAAGGCTTGTGAATACTTTCACAACTGAGGGCTGTTTTTAACTGATTGAATTTCAATCAGTTTTATTAAGTCTTGAGTTGTGAATGTTTTCACAACACTAGTTTTAACGAACCTTGTAATGCAGGTTGGTGCGACCAAGAACCCTTAGGAGATGCCGTATGACGCAACCACTGGCCGAAATTTTAAGCGAGTTTCCCAATGCGGGACGCGATGCTCTCATTCCACTTTTGCAACGAATTCAAGAAAATGATGGATTTTTGTCGCGCGAAAGCATTGAAAAAGCAGCTTGCCATCTCAATATTTCTCCGGCAAAGGTCTATGGGGTTGCAAGTTTTTATAATCAATTCCGTTTCAATACACCCGGAAAACATCACATTCAATTGTGCCGTGGCACTGCGTGTC
>CAIZES010000328.1 GCA_903932045.1 uncultured Silvanigrella sp.
ATTCATTTGCTCATTCAAGTAATATTCCTTTTGCGTTTTTTCCATCTGGCGCTTTACACGGGCGCGAATTTTTTTCTCAACCCGCAAAATTTCAATCTCACTTTGAATGATTCCGAAAATTTCTTCCAAACGTTTCGCTGGCTCAACTGTTTCCAAAATACGCTGCTTATCAATGAGCTTCAAACTGCTCAATTGAACAACAAGAGTATCGGCCAAGCGACTCTCGTTATCGATTGCCGAAATGGAAAAAACCATTTCGGGTGGAACCTTTTTGTTAAGCTTGCAGTAGGTATCAAAGGCTGTTTTTACTGTGCGAACCAATGCCTCATTTTCAACTGCATTGCCAAGTGGCTCCTGAATTTCTTGCACTTCAACAATAAGAAGATCACTGGTGTCCACATAGCGCACAATTTTGCCACGCTTTTTGCCTTCAACCAAAATTTTCACCGTGCCATCTGGCAGACGCAGAAGCTGAAGAATTTGAGCAATTGTGCCAAATTCATAAATTTCTTCTGGAATGGGATCATTAGTTTTTTGTTTCTTTTGCGCGGCCAAGAAAATTTCTCGGTTATGCGACATTGCCTCGTCCAAGGCCTTCACACTTTTTTCGCGTCCCACAAAAAGCGGAACCACTGTGTGCGGAAACACCAACAATTCGCGTAGCGGCAAAAGAGGTAAAACCCGGCCCGTTGGAGCAGCAGCAACAGTTGTTTTCTTTTCTGACATGAACATCTCCTCAATAGTAACCAGCACCTGCACAACACAGGAAGTCTCTCACTGGAATGGGACTCACACAAGCCCTCTCCAGGTCAGAAACCTTTCATCATCTTATCGGAAAGAAACAATCACCTAGCTAGGAAGTTCTGGCAGTGCGCCAAAAATATCGGAAAACGAGGGGGGAACCCTCTGAGACATCTGCGGCCATTTTTCACGTAAAACCTCACACCCGATACGAAGTTGATCGGCAAGAATTTCCGACACAATCGCTGGCGTTGTGAAAGGATTCATCAAAACCGCACGCAAAACAGCAACCTCGGCTCCCGAATAAACGGACTCCAATGTTGTCCGCGACACAAAGCTTTGCCCCTGCAAACGCTGACGTTTCTGAATTTCAATATTCACATCGTTCAATACCTCGTTTACAAATCTCAGGGATTCCAACAAATTTGCTGTTGGACCCGTTGTAGACCGAGCCTGAGTCAGACTCATTGTTGCAGACGACGCGGACTCAACCTTAGAGCGAAGGTTCAACAAAACGTCCCGCCACACATTGGGAACAAACCGATATGTGAGAATATTGGTTTCTGGAAAACTTGTAAGCTCAAACCACGGGTGCGCTTGAACGGCCCCAGCATAGCTTTTAGCAATGGCTAGAGACTGATTGATAAGCGCCTCGTAGCCTTCTTTTCCCATAGTCTTCAAAAAGAACCATAGTTTGAACGAATCAAAACCCCGGGACCCTTCTAAACTTGTACGCCCTAAATCGACACTGCCAGGGCGGATAATGTAATTCGCACTATGCCGAATGGAGTCGAGGGCCCGTTCGTTACGAAACAACACCAGTCCGTGACTCATGGTCAGATAGAACAATTTGTGCCCATCCATCGCAACCGAATCGGCATCCTCGATGCCAGCCACAAGGGGGCGATGCTTTTCGGAAAGCACCAATGGCCCGCCCCAGGCTGCATCAACATGAAACCAAATTCCTCTGTCATGGGCCAACCGCGCCATGGATCGCAGATCGTCAACATTTCCGGTTTCTGTTGTCCCCGCAATTCCAACCAGAGCCAAAACGCCGGTTTTGTGTTTCTCCAAATGGTTTAGAATATTCTCGAGCTCGGAAATTGAAATTTTATTTGTTCCGGGTTCAACAGGAATTTCCATCACATTACGAGCGCCGATACCCAACACTGCTGCCGACTTTTTAATAGAGTAATGCACCCGTTTGCTTGCCAGAATCACCAAACGACGCATTCCACGGTCGAACATTGCCGCTGCAAGCCCCTCGTTTGCCGCATTAGGAAGCATCAAATTGCGGGCCACTGTGAGCGCAGTGAGGTTCCCCATTGTGCCACCATTTGTAACATTACCAAGAGCGACATCGGTACGATGCATGGCATTTTTATAAAACGACTCGGACTTTGCGTACACAGCACGATGAAGCCACGCCAACGTTTGCTTTTCCACAAAACTTGCGGAAAGAGCTGTTTCAATTTTCACTACGTTCTGGTTGAGGCACGAAATAAGGATATCGGCAAGCAGTCCAAAATAGGGGAGCGCACCAGTCATGTGCCCCACAAAACGAGGATCGGCAACGCGCACGGAATGCGCGAACACTTTTTCCCCAGCCTCTTGAAATACGGAATTCAAGCAAGATCCCTCGTTGGGAAAACTTGTTTCAGAAAATATTTTCTCTAAATCCTGCAACGAAACGTCACTGCAAATTTTACCGCCCGCACGGGGCCTCGAAATTTCAAGAGCTTGATCGAGGGCACGCTCCATCCACAAGCGCCACTCGGCTTCGTTCTCTTCTGTTAAGAAGTAGCGGTGAATAACGTTGTCTTGATTCATGATATCCTCGCCTCCAGAAGATTGGAAATTAGACTCTGAACCTTGTGTCGTCAATATGCAGCAAAAATATGGACCAAACCTGACATAGATTGACCTGTATCCTGCGAAGATATTATGCATGGACTTGCTGCGCTATCCCAACTTCGCAAAACACTCTATCAGCCCTATCCCTACCTGTACTGCCCCAGCGAGTCCGTTGAAAATGAGTACTAGAAAAGCGGCAAAAATGACGTGTCAAAAAACCGTTTTGCCGGGAAAAGTGTGTCTCAAGATCCAAAATGACGCGTGATACTCTGAAGTGGGATTGTCAGAAATCAACTTGGGGAGAAAATTATGGCTGTTCAAAATGTGAGTACACAGGGAGCTCCCGCACAACGCAACACAAATGCCACCGCGGCGAATGCTCAGGGCACAGCAAAATCAGCGGCTGTGGAAAAAACCGCATCACCTGCTCCAAGTGCCCCCAACACAACCGACGCATCCAAGCAAATCGCGGCGGGAGTTCAGCTCTCCCCGCGCGCAAAGGAAATGTCACTAGCAAAAAAAGTTATTGATAATACTCCCGACATTCGCGAGGAAAAAGTTACAAAATTCAAAGATTTGATTGCGAAAGGACAGTACAAACCCGACGCAAACAAAATTACAGAAGGCATTGTTCGCGAAGCCATTCGCGACGATCTTTCAAAGAATCCAGATGCCCTTTTGAATGAATAAATTTTACAACGTGTTGCGAGGTTTTTTATGGAAGAGCTCATTAAGCTCCTCGAAACATTAACCGCATACGTAGGGTCGCTTCATATCACATATGAGCGACTGGTTGAAATCATGAACATTGAAGAGGATCTTATTTCGCGATACGAAATGAAGGATTTTCAGAACGTTGTTGCAGAAAAACATCAAACCGTGCAACGAGCGCAAAAAACCGAAGAAAAAAGAGTTGCCACACTCAGACGCATTTGCTTTCTAATTTCGTTTGACGCAAGGCACACTCTTCCAAACATTGCCGAATTCAACTCGGCGTTTCGCGCCTATCTTCAAAACATAGAAACACTTGTAAACAATGAAACTCTTGAACAAGTTAAAGCGCAATTCGACAAATACCGTGAAACAGCAAATGCTTTGCACACTCAATTTAAAGAAGTTATTGCACCAAGAATTCACCAAAACAGAATTATTATAGAAAAAGTTCATTCGAATTTTAAGAAATCGATGCGTATTTTTGAAAGCGCTGGTGGCGTAGCACACAGCTACGACAAAAACGGGCACGCAAACAGTAATGTCACACGAACCGAAAACACTTCAATGTTGCGAGTGCAAGTATGAGCGGGTCGCTAACTCACATCATGAATATGGGCAGCGAGTCGCTCATGAATTCACGCATGGGACTTGACGTGACTGGCCACAACATTGCAAATGCACACGTCGATGGCTACAGCCGTCAGAGCGTTATTGTTGGTCCTCGCGACCCCATGCGTTTCGGACAGCACACCTTTGGGCAAGGCGCCAACGTCAAAAGCGTTGAGCGTGTGCACGACCGCTTTATAGAATCTCAATATCGCAAAGAACTCCAAGCGGTATCAGAAAAAGAAACAGCACAATCGGGACTGCAACGACTGGAAAATCTGTTTAACCCCGATATCACATCCACAATTCGCGACCGCATGAATTCATTTTTCAATGGCCTACGGGAATTGGCCAACTATCCGGAAGAACCCGCGGTTCGAACCCACGTCATGGAAATGGGTTCCAACTTAACACAGTCATTCCGCGGTAACCACGCAGATATTGTAACTGTCCAAAAGGATATCAATACCGAAGTTGTTTCCGAAATAGAGCTTCTCAACAAGCGATTGGAGGAAATTGCTGGGCTGAATCAACGTATTTTGGAAATGTCAAATGGCCCAAACCAAGCAGGTGATCTTCTTGATCAACGGGACAAACTCATTCGAGAAATATCACAGACCATGGACTGCAAATCTTACGAAAACGAACGTGGGATGACAGTGATTCGCGGACCAGGCAGCATGCTTCTTTTAGAAGGCGTGCACTACGGCAAGTTCGAAACAGAACCCATTACGGAAGATGTTCACAACAAAATCTTTTTTCGCGATCCCTCTGGAACAAAAACCGACGTCACCGAAAGAACCAGAGGAGGCGGAAAAATTGGTCAACTTCTCACAAACCGCGACGAATATGCCCAAAGATTGCGCGACGAAATAAACGTTCTCGCCAAGGAATTTGGGGAGTCGTTCAACAATGTTCACAGACTTGGCTATGGCGGGCGCGGGTATGATACTGGAAATGGAAGAGACTTTTTTGATGGCCTCGATAGGCAGGACGGAGAATATGCCGCCTCAATTCAGCTGGCAGAAAACATCTCGGCCGATCCATTTGCAATAGGGTGCGCTATGTCTCCTGAGGCTCCCGGTGACAACGCAATTCTTGTTGAACTTGTAAAACTTCAAGGAGCTCCCGTTTTGGATAACGGGCATTCCACATTCCAAGCGGTCTATGATCGTTTTGTGGGGCATTTGGGCAATGAAATGGCTAAAGCAAAAGACGAACTCACGGCATCCAATGTGGTAGCATCGCAACTTAAGGCACAAAAAGAGGCTCTGTCTGGAGTTTCTCTCGACGAAGAGGCTTCAAACCTCATTAAGTATCAGCATCTTTTTGCAGCAAGTTCCAGGGTTATCACCACGGCCGATGAATTTATGAAAACAATTTTGGAACTCAAACGATAAGGGGAGGTAGTACGCCATGACTCGCGTTTCTGAACGCTCCCGATTTGAAGGGACACAGCTTAGAGTTGATACTGCAAAAAAATACAACGATGATGTGCAGCAAATTGCGGTTTCCGGACGAAAACTGCGTCATTTGAGCGACGACCCCGCAGGGTCCATTCGCGTATTCCGCAATCGTACCAAACTCGACAATATAGCTCAATTTAAAAAAACTGCCGACTTCGCAGATGGTTTTTTGGGAAAATCTGAAGATTCTCTTCGCTCGCTCAACGACATTCTTATTCGCGCAAGAGAACTCGCCGTTCAACTTTCCAACTCAACATATTCTGAATCGGATCGCGTCGCTGCATCAGAGGAAGTTAGGCAGTTAATGGGTCAGGTATCAACAGTTGGCAACTCCACCTACGGCGACAAATATGTTTTTGGTGGATTCAGAACATCTCTGCCTCCCATTTCCCCCGATGGAACATTCTGTGGCGACGACGGTCAAATTGTGTTGCAGTTCGACGAAAGTTCTTTCCGAGCTATCAACATATCAGGACGCGCCGTTTTTGATATTGAGCCCCAAAACGAAAGTCGCGAATTGCCGCTGGCTAAAGCGGTAGAACATCTCTATCACGGGTTGGTCAATAACGACCTCGACAGCATTCGAGACTCCATCGGATACTTGGACAAATCAATCACACGCGTTGTGAATCAAACTGCAACATTGGGTGCCCGAAGAGCCTCATTTACCGACCTCCAAACTCGGCTAGCAAAGGCCGAAGAAGACCTCCAAGCAGACAACAATAACATTGAGTCTGCCGACCCAATTCAAGCTGCCCTCGACTTAAAAAAAGCAGACACGACTTTACAATTTACACTGCAATCAACCGCAAAAATGCTTCAACCCACTTTACTCAATTATCTTGGAAACGGCTAACGGGAGACTTGTGGCATGAGACTTGGAAACAAAAAACTCTTGTGCAACCGCAAAAAAATGATGTTAGCAATAGCCGCAAAACAACGTGCAGTTTGCGCAATTCTATTTGCATTGCCATGTTTTTCAAATATCTCGGCTATTGCCGCAACCAAATCTGGGCAATCCGACGACGGTCTCACCGTAACTGCTGAAGTTGATCCCTTTCCAGGAACAACTCAAATTGCATCGCGTCTCAACAAAGCAATGAAAGAAACACAAGCCTTGCGCTCAAAAATACTAGCCATTCAAGACGACCTGGTGGCGCAATTAAAAGATGTGGTTAATATTCGTATTGAGGCAGAAGCAAGCAACACGGACCAAGAAAAACAACCTATTGGATTTGTAGAAATTACAGCATACATAAATGATGTAGAACTTGTTCGATACGTACAGCCACCAATGATACAAAAAAGCCCGAGATATCCGCTCTACGCAGGCCCTATTCCCGTTGGAACGTATCACCTCAAAATTCATTCCGTTGCTGGAATTTTGCAGCACGGGTGGCCCTATTCTCTTTTGCAAGGTCGATGGAATGTAGAGAAAACATTCACACTCACTATTGACCCATCAATGAATGGAAAAACCGCACTTATCGCACTCAAGCCGGGAGATATTTCGCCATCGCTGAGCCTTACCAAACTGGAAGGAAGTCCGCCGTGAAATGGAATTTTGCAAGACTGATAGCTCTTGCTCAAACATTTCTTTTGCCCCTAGTATCTCGTGCGTCAACGCTCGAATCTCAACCCATTTTTAACGCACTCAACTCCACTGAGTCCGTGATACAGCAGGCTCACGCTCTTGAAAAACTAGCGGGATTGCCCATTTCATCAAAAAACAGGTCCGCGCAAATTCCAGCGTTAGGAATTTCTCACGACCGAATGCGTTCGAAAATTCAGCTTAATAACGCAATTGCCCATCTTACTTTAAATGACAATCAGCGTGCACTGGAATTGGCTCAAGCCGCATATAAAGAAACTTATGAAGCCGATGCCATTCAAGCAACGCAACTTCTTAAGGTTATTTATGAATCAGAACGAAAAATGAATCGTCTTGCCGACGCCGCAGAAAGTTGCGTTCGATTTGTTGCTCGAGGAACTGGAGACGACGATTGGCTACTGAGTTGCGCTCACACCCTTCAAAGATCTTCCAATCCAAACCCGGAAGGCACTGTTGTTCTGACGCGCCAAACACTTCACGCTTTCGCTTATGCACAAGAAGTTCGCAGCATGAAGAATCACGCTCTTCAATCGGCAATTCTTCTTTCTGGATCCTTTGAAAATCTGTCGCTGAAAAGTGAAGCTCGAGACTATCTCCAGCGTGCTATTCATATCGCGCCCAAAACAGACTCTTGGTTGGCACGAGCGAAATACACTTTAGCCCTTCGAGATATCAATCTTGGTTTCAAAGAAAGAGCCAGAGCATCTCTTTTAGAACTTTCCAACTCAGAAGAAGCCGACTCTGTCACACGCATTTATTCAAAAGTCATGCTGGCCCGCACAATGGAAACCAGCGGACAATACGAGGTGTCTGAAACTCTTTATCGCGACGCAACAGCCATGGCTGAATCGCTTTCAAGCGCCCCTCCTCTCCGCGAAGTCCACATTGGAAAAACAGAAACCAGCGTTCCGGAACGTGTGCCAAATATCTTCACGAAAAATGAGAGAGATAGGTTATTTGGCGAAATGGCACTTACACTTTGTGCACACAAAAAATGGGACGATTGCGAAAAAACGTACAAGAGGCTTCCCACATCAACGCTATTTGAAAACAACGCCGACATTCTTCTGCGCTCTCACTTTATGCTACGAAATTCAAGCGAGTTAGTCACATCCTTTTTGGGATACTCAGAGGCAGATCTGAATTTTGTTGATCATCAAAAAAACTTGTCGGAAACATTAGATATCCAAGAGCTTCAAGAACGAACCCGCGCTTTGCATGCGATTGCGAAATCGTATATGAGCCACGCTCAAAGTGCTTCTACCGTGATCGCAACACAAACCGTAAACAGATCGGCAAATATTGATCGCTTGGAGAAAATTCGTGAAGAACTTGAGAACGCAACAAAAGAAATGCGAAGCATGCATCTCACTCTTGCCAGCAGCATCTCTACTGCGGAATTGCAACAACTTCCAAGCGAAAAACGTCTTGCAGATTCGGAGAACCAGCTCAAAAAACTGGCTCAAGATTTGGAATTGGCGGTAAATAAAATCAATGCACATTCCATGACACACTGGAACACAGACGACGGCGGCTACTCCAGCGCAGTACAACACCAACTTGCTCTTTTGGCGAGAATGAAGTCGCTAACAGATCCATTTGCCGACTTTGAGGAAAGGCCTCGACAAAACAGCCAAGACAAAATCATAAATAATCTTGTTGCAAATAGCTCCAATTTCGCTGCACAAATATCCGAAAATCGGGCCAGAGTATCGGCCGTCAATTTTTTAAAAACGTTGTCGACCGATAAAAACTCTATAGCCAAAATAGAGAAAAATCTCAAAAATATCTCTCCGGAAGTTTGTTCTGCTCAAAAAAAGTCCGAAGACATTTTGCTCGATTTTCGCGTTGCGGCTTTAAGGAGAGCTTCTTCCACAGTTTTGGCAGTTCGTCTTGAGCGCACGCACGAAACTTTGCGTAAGCTTTCGGAACTTCATTCTCGTCTTTTTCACACACCCCAAAACGAAGCTGAAACCGAATCCCTGGGTGTTGTTCGAAAGTCGTGGAACAAACTTCTTATTGCATCACAAACTTTGAGAGATGCAGAAGGGATTATTCGTGCACAGTGCGAAAAAGAGAGAGCAAACACACTGGACCGAGTGATCGCTATTCAGCAAGAAATATCTGCGCTGACTCAAAATATGACTCTTATTACAAACGCCATGCAACAAGAGATGCAAATAAATTTGGTAAGTGCTGCCAAGGACATTTACCCCATCGTTCGCACCTTTCACGACCGCATTCGCATTGCAGTAGCCGACACAAACATACAAGCTGTTCAAGAACTCGAATTGGATAAATCAAAAATTGCTCGTGCAACAGAAGAACGAAATTTGTGGATGGATTCGCTCCGGAAAACCTTGGACTGGGAGCTTGGAAGATGACACAACGCTTCGCTCATTCCATTCTTGCATTCGTAGCGACAATCACAACGCAAAATGTGCTTGCAAAAACACCCGGACAAACACCCGGACAAACAACTGCTGACACTGCATCATCAATAATCATAACGGCAGCACCACCATCAAATTCAGATAATGAGCTCTTTGAAAAAATTATCCGAAAGGATCAGGAAAGACGACAACAATCTCTCGAGATTCAGATTTTAGGTATTGATGAAGACCTCCGACAACAACATGCTTCCGAGAATACCAATCTTTTAGCTAGAGAAAAAGGGTACCGCGAAAAAGCCGAAGCGGTATTAAAGAGATTGAAAACACCAGAGACCCCTCCCTTTGTGGCGGCGGAAGCTAGATTTAAACTTGCAACATTGCAACGAACCCAATCTTCTCAAATCGCCCTTGAAATGCTCAGAGAAGCATTGGAAATTCTCAATTCACAGTCGAATGGGCAATCGAACACATCACTGGAAGAGCAATCTATTTTGCTTTCCAATATTCAAATCTCTATTGGAGAAATCTGCCTCGAAAAAGGGGATCTTTCAAAAGCTCAACGCTCGTTTGAACAGGCGGTGAGATTGTCGCAAACCGATACACAAACAACATCATCCGAAATGCAACTTATCCATTTGAGAGCCCTGATTCACCTAGGAGACGTCCACTTTTTGCGTTTTCATTTCGAAAAAGCGGATGCATCTTACGCACCTGCAGAGTATTTGATCCGAAAATCTGATTTCGTACTGGGCAAAGCTTTGGAAACATTGCAAGGTCCGCTTCTTGTAAGACGCTTGTGGGCTAATTTCCGAAGTGGAAGGTATGCACGCGCCGCCGAAATAACACAAGAATTCGCCAGACAAAGACCAACTTTCACAAAAGAGTTGGCTCCCGATGTCATGGAGGATGTTATTCGCTCCGCTGGCATTGCTTTGGCCGAAACCGGAAATTTCACTTTCATAGAAAGCATCGCAAAAGATTCTATCGGTGGCGATTTTTCCAAAGATGTTATTGTTGCCACAATGCGCACCTTCGCTCGTTCGGGACGCCTTGCCGAAGCCGAACAACTTGCGAAGCGGGTTGACGCCACCTTTGTTCGGTCGGGTCGTCTTGTGGACTTCCTGGAGGTGCGCTGGGAGTGCGCAAAACTCTCCCATAAAGAAATTCTTGCCCTAGAAATCGCAACACTCATTTCAGAGCGCATGGCTTACAGCTCAAGCTGGAGCAAAAACAATCTCATAGATTCTGAACGCGAAATAAAACGCTCAAACCTCGTAGCCGAAGCCAGCGAAGAAGTTGGCGAACAATATTTTCGAGAAGGTCGTCGAACGAGTTCTCGATTGGCATTTCAAAAAGCATTTTCTTTTTTCGAAATTCGACTTCAAGAATTTGTAGACGGCACAGAACAAGGCCCCCTTCGCTTGCGAACTGGACAAGTGGCGTTGCTCGCTGGAAAGCAAAATGAAGCAGAAAAATACACGCGCGCGAGCTTGGCATTTCCGCTAACAGAAATCGAACGCAAATCGGCATATCATCAGCTTGTAGAAATTGCAGGACAACGCATACAAACTCAACCATCCGAAACTCAGTTTATTGCGTATAGAGACGCCGTAGACGCTTTTGCTCGTGCGTTTCCCGAAGATCCTGCGGCACGCCTTGCTATGTTTGAGTGCGCACGCAAACAAGAAGCGCTTGGAAAAATATCCGATGCTCGGCAACGGTTGGAGCGACTCCTGGCCCACGCACAAAGTGTTACCCCATTCGATGAAAGCGAAAAAGAGCGTATCACACTTGCACTTTTGGCACTTAATGCTCGTGACAGCGATACCGCACGTGCAACAACGGCTCTGGGAGATTTGGAGCGCCAAGTTCTTCCCAACGAATTTCCCAAACGGGTGCTAACAAAAGTTCAGGCTGCGAATGCTGCGTCAATTCAGAATCACGCAACAAAACTCAACGAACAGGGGAAACTTATAGAAGCGGCCGAAGCACAACTCTTATGGGCTCAGGAATATGGCGATAACCCCGAAACACCTTTTGTGCTACTCGCTGCAACGCAAGCCTTTTTTGAGTTAGGAGAATTGCAAAAAACAAAAGAGGCTGCTGCACTTATCATAACAAATTTTCCCAATCATATTGTTCGCAGCCAAGCACTATACTGGCAAGGTAGAACCTTGGAAAGCGACCTTGCTTTTCTTCCTGCCGCCAATGCTTTTGTTGCCTCGGCATTCGACAACAAATCTCATTTGTTGCGACAAGAACGCATTGATGCTCTGACACGCGCTCAAACTATTTTTAAAGATCTCGATGATAAAGAAACGAATGCCCGCTTGCTTGAAAAAATTGCTGCTATTCAGCGGCGAAATCAGCCAGCAAGAGAGGTTGCAGAGCAAACGTTGATTGTAGCTACAGCTTATAGAGATGCCGGACGATATCCGGAAGCCGAGCGCATGTTCCTCAAGATTTTGTCAAACGATGCTTTACCAAAAAGAACACTTTGGGAAGCCGAACTCAAACTTCTCGACACGCGGGTGCGAAGCGAAAAAAACCTGGAAAAAACAAGAAGAAAGATTGAAGGCTTTGTGTCACATTTGGCCTTGCTCAAAGGAAAAAAAGATGCAAACGCTCGTTCGGAATTTCTGGCAAATGGCGTTTTGTTGGCCCTCAATACCGATCTCACACGCATTGAATCAACAACCTCACAATGGGCCTCTCCTGTGAATCGTTCTGGACTGAACTTTATTTCAAACGTTGCGTACGATTCGAAAGTCACATTCGCAAAAATTCACTCGCGATCCTCAAGTGCACCGGAAAAATATCAAGAAGCTAGCATTCTTCTCGGAAAGATTCGTGAAAAAGTTGCAGAACAGTTCTCCAACGCTGCTGCGTTTCAGGCAAGGCAATCTACAGCACAAGCGGATGTGTTTGCACGAAAGGCGGAAACGTTTCGAATAGAAGCAAGACAAGTTCTTTTTGGTGGACTGAGCACAGATATTTCCAAGCGTTCTCGCACTTCCATTGCACTCGCGACTTTGGGGTCGTCTACAAATCTTGAAATAGAGCCGCACCTTTTGATGCAGGAACCCACGATGAATGTCTCATCGGAGGTTGTGCGAACAGTACTGGAAAGCAAAAATTTGGGGGAAAACCAAAAATGAAATTAAACTCCCAAAACTCCCATTTTATAACCCTACTTCCACTTTCTGCACTGCTTGTTGTAGCATGCCATTCTACACCCACGTCTACACCCACGTCTATGCCTCAATCACCGCGCGTTTTTGATCCTGCTTCGTCTTTGGAAGAACGTGTTGCCGCATCAGAAACAAATCGACCCAAACCTTATGCAGAATTGATTAAAAGGAACACGTCACAATCCACTCAAGATTCTTCCCCCACAAGCAATAACAGGCTAGCAATAAACTACCGCGACGAAGTTATTGCAGACGGTTTGAAAGCTTTGGATGAAGGTGACATCGCACGAGCGTTGGAGCGCTCGTACACGCTTTGGCATGCCTTAGATGTGGAGCGGAGCCGTTCACAGGAAATCAATCTGAGTCTTGCCACTTTTCGCAATCCGGCGCTCTTGCTTGCACTGGCGCAGGCAGAAAGTTCGCACGGAAAAGACACAACTCTTGCAGAGAAAATTGTTCATTCCAATCCCAAATGGGAACCCGGTTACATTGTTCTCGGGCACATTTACCTCAAAAGGCATTCCCTGGAAATTGCAGAAAAGGTCACTCGCACAGCTTTCGATAGAATTGAATCGCCTACGCCTTCCCTGATTGCCCTACGAACCAAAGCTTTGCAAGCTTTGGGTCGCAATGGCGAGGCAATGCGGGTTGTAAACCTCGGCTTAGAGAAATATCCCAACAATGTGCGCCTTATACAGTGGCAGGGTTTGCTTGAATTTTCCCATGGAGACCTAGACAAATCGTGTGCGCTTTTTGCAAAGGCATTCGAAAATTCGCAAGCCGATGCGGTACTGACCCACAATCACGCTATTTGTCTGACGCAGAGCGGAAGATTGGAAGAAGCCCTTGGTGTGCTAAGATCTGTATTGTTGGAGAATCCGCAAAGTGCTTCTTTGCGTTTGCTAACAGGAATCGTGTTAAAAAAACTTGGAAATTATGCCGAGGCTCGTTTGGTTTGGCGTGAGTATCTCGATTTAAGTGAGGCTGATGATCCGCAACGCGAAGTGGTAACTGCGGCACTCAACGACCTCACTATCCGAGAGGAAAGCGCCTTAAGCCAAACCAAACCGTTGGCACCACAGTGATTCTCGATTGTAACTTACTTTGCATTTATGGAGCTGGATATGTTTGTATCTTTTCAAAGAAGAGTTTTTCAGGCATCAAATAGTTTTTATCCTCCTCCCGCGAGTCAGCCTCCAACCAAAAAATACGATCGCCAAAGCTTTGTGCTTGTTGTGTCAAAAAATGACGACGTGCTTAAATTTTTAAAAGTTCATCTTAACCGCTATTTTTCGCACGTTGTTGTGCACAAATCGTACACAGAAGGGTTTTTCGCCCTTAACGAACGCAATTTCGACTTGGCAATTGTGCAGGCAAATCCAAAGTACCATCCTACAATGGAGTTTTTGCGCAAAATTGGAACACAGCATCGAGATGTGCCCTCTATTGTTATTGATCCCGATGCAGAAACAACATGTGAAAACTATCCAGGGCCAGTTGTTGTAGATGTTATTTCACCACCGTTCAACCTGGATCAATTACACCTCGCCATCCGCCGCGCACTCAATTTGCGTTCCGATCTCAAGGCACTTCATGAAGCTCTGCCCCCACGCTCTAATGTGGGAGAACTTGTACGAGGAACAGAGGACTCA
Organism: uncultured Silvanigrella sp.; assembly: GCA_903932045.1. Lineage (GTDB taxonomy): Bacteria > Bdellovibrionota_B > Oligoflexia > Silvanigrellales > Silvanigrellaceae > CAIZES01. Next base: position 14,230 of record CAIZES010000328.1, read on the forward strand.
ACGTTAAACAAATCTGAAGAAAAAACATCAGGGCTTCTTTCCCGTATTCGAAAAGCTCTGAAAGAAGAATTCATGGAATAATCGCCTGACCCGCGAACAATATTCGATTGCTGCCGAATATTTATTCCCTGAAGAAGTCTGGTTTCATCTTTGGAACTCTACCGTCAAAATTTTGACACATGCCTTTTTTAAACCCTGTGCTTTTTTTAATTCTAGAGTCGATACCTCTTATTGATCTTTGTCAATTATATGATATAGTCGCCTGTGCCGATGCACTCGGTACAGCACAACCTTTCGTCAACCGGAGTGCTGTTTTTCGATTTTACTCCACCTGAATCAGGTGGTTGTTCAGCTTTTTGGAGGCTTTTTCCCATGGTTAACAAATTGTACGTAGGTAACCTTCCCTATAACTGTTCCGACGCCGAGCTGGCAAACCACTTCAGCCAACAGGGTAACGTGCAGAACGCTCAGATTATCACCGATCGCGAAACAGGTCGCAGCAAAGGTTTTGGATTCGTGGAAATGTCCACTGATGACGAAGCACAACGCGCGGTAGCAGAGCTCAATGGCAAAC
>CAIZES010000329.1 GCA_903932045.1 uncultured Silvanigrella sp.
ACCAACTGTGGTGAGTTTACCATTGAAAATAGTTTTGTTTGTTCTTGTTGATGGGTGGAATCTTTTGGTGAGTTCACTTGTGCGCAGTTTTGCGTAACGGCTGAAAGGAAAAACAATGACGCCACAAACAGTTATCGATCTTTTTATGGCATCTGTTTACGCTGCTACCGAGCTTTCTTTGCCTTTGTTGTTAACTGCTTTGGCTATTGGTTTGTTGATCAGTATTTTTCAAGCAGCAACGCAAATCAACGAAGCTACGTTGAGCTTTTTGCCAAAAGTTGCAGCCATGGTGGCTGTTCTTATTCTTGTTGCTCCGTGGATGATTCGGCGGATGACGTCGTATACGCAAAATTTGTACGCCAAAATTCCCGAAATTGTGAGGGTGCACAAGTGAGTGGAGTTGGGTATGACCTTTGAGTCGCTCATACAACTCGATCCTGCGTTGTGGCCGTTGGCCATAATGGCATTTTTGCGTATTGTAACCGTGTTTTTATTTCTTCCTATTCTGGGCGAAAATCTTGTTCCACCGCAGCTTCGAATTGCACTTGCTCTTGTGCTTACATTTTGCTTGTGGCCAGTTATTGAAGGACCCATTCGCCAAACTGGAAACGTGCTTCAGTGGAGTCCAATAACGTTGGCTATAGCAACATTTCGGGAAATTGTTTATGGATTTTCTGTTGCGTTTGCGGCTCGGCTCGTTATTTTTGCAGCCGAAATTGGTGCACAAATTGTAGGCGCTAATATGGGATTTGGTACTGCGAGTGTGTTTTCGATTGCTGCAAACCGCGAAGAAAGTCCGTTTACAGCTTATCAGGGCTGGATTGCCATCATTCTTATTTTGGTTTTGAATATTCATCACGTTTTTATTGAGGGATTAGCAAATTCGTTCAAATTTATTCCAATTGGACCAATTGCCGATGGTGCAACGCTGGCAAGAGTTGCTTCAGGTGTTGTGACGTCTGCATTCTTGCTTGGTGTGAAACTTACTGCTCCACTGCTTGTTGTGCAGCTTTTGATAAATATTGCGTTGGGTTGTTTAGCGCGTGCAGTGCCTCAGTTGAATGTTTTTGTCCTCAGTTTTCCATTGAGTTTTCTATTGAGCATGATTGTTTTGTTTGTTGGTGCAGGAATGTACATTCGTTACATGTCGTATCAGGGCATGCAGAGTGAAGTTGGTGCCTACAATATGATGCAGAAGGTGTTTTACGACGGTAAAGGATTCCAAAAATGAACGAGCGGGAAACCGATGCCGAAGACAAAACCGAAGAAGCGACCGAAGAGCGACGTCGTCAGTTTCGGGAAGAGGGCAAAGTTGCCAATCCGCGCGAAATTGTGCACGCGTTTTCGCTTATCATTCTTGCTGTAGGTTTGTATGTTTCGGGCGCTCAATTTCGCGTTGGTTTTTCCACGTTGTTTCAACGGACCTGGATTAATATGCGTCCTTCCATGGTGAACTCGCAAGATCTCAATATCATAATTTATCGCGGCATAGAGCCGCTTTTGCCTTTGCTTGTGTCGCTTTCCGTTGTGCTTGTTGTTTTTCCTGTGATGATAGGATTGCTGTTTACACAGTTTAACTGGACCTGGAAAAAACTCACTTTCAATTTTGGAAATATGAATCCGATGGGTGGCCTGCAGCGGATGTTTGGTTTGAAAACTATTCCAGAGCTCATAAAAAATATTCTCAAAATTGTTGTTTTGAGTCTTGTTACCTATTTTGTAATTAAGGATGCAATTTTTGACATTCGCAAAGCGCATTCATTGGAAGTAAATTCCATGGTTGTTGGGCTCTCAAGCACAGTACTTCGTCTTCTTTTTTCTGTGGCAGTGGCAAGTTTGGTGCTGGGCTTGGCTGATTGGGCTTGGAATTGGTGGCAGCTTGATCGGCAAATGAAAATGAGCAAACAGGAAATTAAGGAAGAAATGAAGAAAGAAGAAGGTGACCCGCACATTCGAAGCGCACGTCGTAGGCGCGCTCGTGAAATTGTGATGGCGAAGGCCGTGAAGGATGTTCCAAAAGCCACGTTTATTGTGACAAATCCAGAGCACTTTGCGGTTGCAGTTCGCTATACCAAAGGTGGTGGCGCTCCGGTTGTTGTTGCAAAGGGGATGGATTTTTTGGCTCTGCAAATTCGCGAAATTGCGAAGAAGCACGATATTGTGATTGTCGAAAACAAGCCACTTGCTCGAACGCTTTACAAAACAATAAAAATTGGACAACAAGTGCCAGAGTCACTTTGGACTTCTATTGTTGAGGTTATGAAGTACATTGTTATGGCTCGCGGCCAAGAGTATTTCGAACAGCGCACGGCATCTGGAACTTTTCGAGTGCCCACGGAAGTAGGAGATAACGTATGAGTCAATCTGCGCTTTCAGGCGGGAAATCGTCCGGAAAATCAGCCGGACTAGGTTCTTTTCTGAGTCCACGCAACGCGCCAGAGTTGGCAATGGGCGTTGCTGTTGTGGGAATGTTGCTTTTGTTGATTATTCCGTTGCCGGTTTTTGCCCTCGACTTTTTGCTTGGTGTGAGTTTGTGTATTGGACTCATGATCATGCTTGTGTCAATTTATATTTCAAAACCCTTAGATTTTGGTGCGTTTCCAACGGTTCTTTTGATTTCAACATTGTTTCGACTCTGTTTAAACGTCGCAACCACTCGTTCTATTTTGTTGAACGGTGCAAACGATTCTCATGTTTCGCGTTTGGTTTTAGCGTTCGGAAAACTTGTGGTTGGTGGTAATTTTGCAATTGGTTTTGTTATTTTCTTAATTTTGATGGTTATTAACTTTATGGTTATCACCAAGGGTGCGGGCCGTATCGCAGAAGTTGCAGCTCGTTTTACATTGGATGCTATGCCTGGTAAACAAATGGCAATTGATGCAGAAATGCAGTCGGGACACATTAACGCCGAAGAAGCCCGTCGTCGCCGTCGTGCGGTTGAAACTGAAGCCGATTTCTATGGTGCCATGGACGGTGCGTCCAAATTTGTGCGTGGTGATGCAATTGCCGCGCTTATCATTACCGCGGTTAATATGCTTGTGGGTTTGGTGTTGGGCGTAGTTCAACACAACCTTGGTGTGCAAGAGGCTGCCGGACGATTTACACTTCTAGCAGTTGGTGATGGTCTTATTTCGTCTATTCCTGCGCTCATGATTTCTACTGCTGCGGGTTTAATTGTGACGCGCGCCACAAGTGAAGGCAGCCTGGGCGCCGAGCTCACAAAGCAGGTTCGGGTGCATCCAAAGGCATTTTATGTTTCGGCTGCATTGATGTTTATGCTGGCAGTGCTTCCGGGTTTTCCATTTTTTGCTTTTGCAATATTGGGTTCGTTGCTGGTTTGGTTCGGGCGTATGTCAGATAAACATCTTGCCGAAGCTGCAACCGAGAAAAACCGTAAA
>CAIZES010000330.1 GCA_903932045.1 uncultured Silvanigrella sp.
GCTCCAACGGCAGCTCCAACGGCAGCTCCAACGGCAGCCCCAACGGCAGCCCCAACGGCAGCTCCAACGGCAGCTCCAACGGCAGCTCCAACGGCAGCTCCAACGGCAGCTCCAACGGCAGCTCCAACGGCAGCCCCAACGGCAGCCCCAACCGCAACACCTGCACCCTCTTCAAAACCGGTTGAAGAATTCTACGGTCCTTTTCCAAGCTGGACTGACGTGCAAAAAGCATATGGGGCAAAAGGCGATGGGGTGACCGACGACACTGTAGCCATCCAAAATGCACTCACAGCCCTTGGAGGAAGTGGCGGAAAAGGCGGAGTGCTTTATTTTCCAGCAGGAACCTACATTGTGAGTGCGCAGCTCAATTTAGTGCATAAAGCACTTGTTGCGCTGATTGGCGCCAGTCCCGAGACTGTTACCTTGAAGTGGAACGGCCCAACTGGTGGCACTATGCTACAGCCAATGGGTACAAGTTATAGCAAAATTCAGCGCATCACCTTTGATGGCAATGGCGGAAAGGCCGGTGTTTGTCTCTGGAACCAGTGGGACGCAAGTGGTGGCTATTTTCCTACAACCTGGAACTTGAGTGACTTGGTTTTTACGGGTTGTGGCTGGGGATTTAAAGGAGGCGACACTGGCACCGATCACCAAGACACCACCTCTGAGGTCACTATCAATCGCTCGAAATTTATGAACAACACCGAAGGTGGTATTCTCACCAATGATTGGAATACTCTCGATATTTGGGTACGAAATTCTCTCTTCCAAAATCAGCCCGTGGGCGTGCAGAGCAATATGGGCAACTTCACTGTCTATGATTCCGTGTTTATGAACTCTTCAGACACGGACTTCTACGTGGTAAATGGTGCTCCCATTGCCGTCCGAGGGTGTTTTTCGCAAGGCTCCAAATACTTCTATTATCATGAGGGGCCTACCTCGGCTGCTCAGCAAACAACGTTCCAGGACAATGTCATTCTGAGTCCCACATACAATTCCATCTACTTCGCCGCACCAGGGCCGCTTTTTCTCATTGACAATGTGTTTCGCAATACCACAGGAAATACTTCGCCAGCGGTGGTTATGAATGGCAACGGACTTGGCAACCTCTTTGCCATAGGCAATCGAGGCACTGTAAGCGGATTTGTCAGCAGTGGTGACAACAGCAGTCTTTATGAATCAGCGTCTTCGGTGATAAGTTATGCTGCGGCTAGCTTGCCTCAACCTCAGCTCCCAGGCACGCCACCAAAAGCGCAAGGGACCGTTTTTGAAGTTACGGCATTTACTGGGGCAGCCATTCAAGCAGCACTGAATCAAGCGGCAGCTTTGGTGGGTAAGCGCCCCATTGTTCATCTTCCCCTTGGCAATTATTCGGTCTCTCAGACCATCACCGTTCCTGCTGGAAGTGACGTACGCCTGATTGGCGACCAAGGCGCTCTGGCAGAAGGAAGCGGGGCTTCGCAACTTGTCTGGACTGGCGGCAGCAACGGCGTGGTCTTGCAAGTGAATGGCCCAACGCAGGCGCGTCTTCAGGATCTCTCAATCAATGGAGCAGGCAATGCCAAAGGGCTCGTGGTATCGAATGTAGACCAGGTAGGCGGGCGCGTCCTTTGTGATCAGTGCAAAACCCACGCGTCCGACAGCTTGGGAGTAGGCGTCTCAGGGCTCAACAATGCGAAAGTGGAATTTACGAGCGTTCTGAGCGGCGGGACAAACGCCATGCAGGTGATTGGCGGCAGCCAGCCAGCTGCAGCAGTAGTACATATTAGTTCAGGCACTGGCAACTCCGAACCCGGCGGCGTGTGGATGGATATTCAAAACGGCGCTTCCGTTGTGGTGAGAGATTATTGGTCAGAATCGGACAGCAATCCCACAAACTTCAATTTGAATAACACATCAGGCAATCTAACGCTTGACAACCTGAAACAGGCCTGGACAGGATCCAGCATTTTTACAACTCACACCATCAACAACTTTGCTGGCACCGTGAGCATGTTCGGAGTGGGCATGGGGAACACAAGCGTGCAGATGCAGATTTCCGGCACCTCAGCCGCCCAAAAGGTGTTCCTGGCTGGTCTTTCGTTCAGGGAAGAGCTGAGCGGCACCGTTGCACTGTCAGATACCTCTAGCAATCGCGCGCGATTGTGGGGCAACGTGCTCAACACTGGCACAGCTGTACGCATGTCCGACAACGGAGTGTTTGCAAATGAAATTGCAACGGCGGCACAAAGTCTGCGCTCCGTAAAAAGAATGGATAGGCGCATTCCGGTTCCTGCCGGAGCCAGCGACTTGGCAATCCAAGGTTTTGCATCGGAAAATTGCCTCACAGGAATTCAAATCAATCCGTAAACTTGCTTGTTAGTTAAACTTGCTTGTTAGTTAAACTTGCTTGTTAGTTAAACTTGCTTGTTAGTTAAACTTGTTTGTTAGTCCCAGCGGCAAAAGACTTTTGTCTCACGGTTCTTCTGAATGTTCGATCATTGACTGCCGCCATTTTTTGCCCACCAGACGCATTGTCTGCTGCCAATACAGAATCGTTATTTATTTGTACCGAGGTTCTGTGAAGCTTGTTGTACGAATTGGACTCGTTGTTTCCATCGGAACGATGGCCTGCTTGGGTACCTACGCGGCCTTTGAATTCAGCTCGGCTGGATTCCTCCCAACGCCAAATCAATTGCTAAACTTTCTCATTCCATCAAAAATGGTGTTCGCAACATGCTCAGGAAATTCCCTCGGAAGTCGCATTTGCACACCCGAAATCACTCTCTCAATTTTTCCAAACATTTCCTCAGCAATTTCCTTTGCTCGCACAATACTAAAACCACAATATTTAGCCGAAGAAATAAAATGACGAGGCTGAATTTCACCCCACGCGTAATGGTTGTTCTTGCCCAGAAATGCCATTGCCATTTTCACCTTAGGCAAAAAAATTCCGGACTTTGCTAAGGGGTAGAAAGAAACAATGTCGTACAAAGGGCTCAATGAAAATCGACCGCCAGCGTTAAGGCGGATACTAAAATTTTTGGCATGACCATCGGGCGCAGCAAGAATCCAAAACACAAGCAACGCTTTTAAGAATGTTTCCCGCGAGACTAGGGGGTTTTGCGCACCTAACAAAAGTTTCATACAATCGGCAACCCCCGGACCACCGTCGGCTTGATACTTCAGCTGGGAAGGCACACCCAATGCTTGACACAAGTCTTCCTGCGGAAGGCGCATGAGCCAGCTGCCATCGGCCGACCATTGCCTGTCGAAACGTTCAACAACTAAGCACTTTGTTCCATCAAATATCTGCACAGAAGACCGCGCAACAGGAATACCAAACTCTCTTGCAATTTCTAGGCACAGCCATTCATTTTCGCAGCTATTGGAGAGTTCAATTTGATTTTGTGCAACCACGCCAATGGGAAGCTTTAAAATATGAGTTGTGGGTGTTGATGCTTGGGGCAAATACCAACGGTTATTCTGAAAGAGCAGGGCGGTTTTCTCTTGTGCGCCTGCAAGCGACACCCTAAAATCCGTGTTTTCGGGAAGCATTCCCAAGGGCGATTGTTCGCAGGATCGTAAAATATGAGCAACATCCTTTTCCGAGAGTTCGCTATACTGCATGCTTTTCGGATTCGCAGAAAATGCTGGATCACAAATTTGCAGGGCTCCAACGCAATCGTGCCCAATGGCATTCAAAAGGAAAAAAGGATGATTCTCAGAAATTTGAAAGCGACGCAAAATGCGCCCACGAATAGATTCGTTATCAGGCAACAAATTATCGAAAAAATTAAAAACAACACTCCCCGTGTAAGGGCGAACACGCAAGGGCAAAGATAGCGAAAGAGGGCGCGCTCCCGGAGTTTGGAGCCAATCTTTATGATAAACAAAAAACAGACTATCGTTGGCAAAATAGGTAAGATTTCCTACCAAAAGGCCGTTCATACGCACATCCAATGTTTCAACTTTGCTTTTCACCATTCTTCCTTCCACGAGGAAGGCTCTGAAGTATCGGCTTCTTTCGCATGAATTTGCAGATTCAAAGCAGCAAGCATTTTAAAAAGCGTTTCAATGCGTGTATTGCTTGGATTGTTCTCAAAATCGGAAATCGTTTTCTGACGAAGCCCAACGTTTTCTCCAAGCTCGCTTTGACTGAGCCCACGTTTTTCGCGCTCATCCTTTAGGTAGGTTGCCAACGCCTGGGGCGACGGAATCAACATAAAAACACCTCTCACACATTCTAGGCTTAAAAGCGCCTAAAGTTCATGTTAGGCGGAAAGAAGCCTAAAAACAAGATAAGGCGGTTTGACGCCTCAGCTCTATGCCGCCAAGCGGGCACATCATTGAGCAACACAGAGAGTCGCAGTTTGGGCAACCTGGGCAAAAGTTCCAGCGCAACGGGAGCTCGCGTGTTATAATTTGGATTCGTGGCTGTGGCGTTCACTAAATCCCACAGCGGTCGCACGTGCGGAGGTAATTGCCAATTCTGATGGTGATGTTGGCACTCCATGCGTCAAAATTTTTGTCTCCGTAGCGGGAAAAGTCACCCCAAACCCAACGACCACTCACCGAGGTTCCAATTCGAATGCTGTCGGTGATTTTGAGGCCAAGGCCAATTTCTGGCTCCGTAAAAAAACGAAGCGACGAAAGATCCCCTTGGTCGGTATTTCTAGCTGTAATTCTTGCAATACCAAGCATGATGCCGCTCCAAAATTGAGTCAGATCGCGATCGTTTTCCTCGCCCCCCAAATACATCCCGGCACTGGCAAACGAAACTTTGGAGTCTTTCCCGAATTTAGGAACCGAAATCTCTTTGGGAAGAAGATGAACTCCAGCACCAATCTGGCGATGACCAGCGGTCATCAACATCACTTTTCCGCCATAAAGATTTGCGGACTCGTTGGCAAGACTTGAAAGCTGCAAGTCGGCCGTGAATATTGTTGCACCGTCTTCATCAAAAAAGATTCGCGAAAGCGTATGATTCGGGCTGCGAAGTGTTTGACCCGTTTGAACATGAGCTTCTGTTTCTTGGGCATCCGCCTGAGGCATTGACACAGAAAAAACGACCAACATGCAAAGAAAGAAAAAGCGACAAAACGACTTTAGCATGACAACCCCGCATTCCGACTTCAGAAAACCTATCTGACACAGAGCATAACGCAGACAAAGCACAATGAGAACCCAAGTCCATCACTTCAGAACTTGCAACTTGCAACTTGTAACTTGTAACAGGCGCAAAACCCAGCAAGCATTCCATTCCTCCTGATGCCTAATTTATAGGCATAACCTGTGTTGAAAAACAGAAACCCGAAAAAAGGGGCCATCAAAATATGCTTCGTTCAGAATCGTTTTGATTCTTAAAAACCAAGATTTTGCCGGCACATCAAAAAGTGTGATAATGTTAGTTATCATACTTTTAGAATCCAAACCAATGCTTTACCTTCTTTACTCAGATTACACATTTCACATTACTCAGCTTAGCACTCATCTTACCATCACTTGAGTCACTAAATGATACCAAAAAAAACACTTGAGAAAAGTTTGAATAAAATCGAAGAGACTGAACTTTGCCCAAAAAAGACGGGAAAAAAAACAAAAGTACAAAACACCAAACCATTTCAATTTGTGCTCGTGTTCGAAACTTTAACCGGAGACCTTGGCCCTCTCCCAGAAGCTTTTGCGTTTTCCAGTCAACAGAATCAAATACCATTTGCACAAAAACAAAGCACAACTTAATGCCTCCCTCTTTTCTCAAATTCAATCCACATGGGTTTCAGCATTAACCAATAACGCTCGGGGGCGGTGGCATCGCATCTAAAAACCTAGGGTTTTAAGATTGTTAGAATTGTGATAAGAGAGGTCTCAAACTTTCAAAAATGAGGCCACTTATGAACTCGTTACTCAGTTGAAGAAGTATTCTGCTCTTGCCAATTTCTACTTGGCAGCATGGATTCAGTATTTCAATGCAATCGAGAATGGCACCACATTCCATTGTTGAACCTCTTGCGATGGCAAAGAAACGAGCACGGTTGTTTGTTCCCACTTTTCCTGACGCCTCGCCAATATTCAACGGAATAGACAATGCAGCACGCTGACCACCGCGACACGCGGCACGCTGACCACCACGACAGGCGCGGACGTTTACGTAAACGAAACCCGGAAATCGTGGCC
>CAIZES010000331.1 GCA_903932045.1 uncultured Silvanigrella sp.
GCATGTTGGTGCTGATGTCTGAATTCAAAATGTGGCTGAATTCGTGTGCAACGACTCCTTGTAATTCTGCGCGATTGAGTGTTTTGAGAGTTCCTTCTGTGAGAACAATTGCTGAAGAGCTTGAAGAAAATCCCATTGCAAATGCATTGATTCCATTTTCTCCTTCGAGAATGAAACATGCAGGAATTGCAACCCCCGAGGCAATGGCCATTTCTTGCACAATATTGCGGAATTGTTTTTCGAACCCTGTCTTTGGATTGATAGTTATTCGTCTCGCTCCGCAGCGCTCCAGATACAGTGCGATGCCATCACCTCGCAGTTCGTAAAAACGTTTCGCTGCAAGTGCACAAATCCAGCAAAAGATCATCACACTAACTTTAAAGAGAAGAGTGTTGTTGCCGAGTTCAAAATTATGAACTGCAGATTTTGTGTATCTGTGCTCTGCTGCGAATAAGAAAAAGATAAAGATTTGAGCTACAGCAACAGAAACTCCAATTGATGTTGCAAAAAAAACAATAAGCAGTTGTAAACTTTTTCTTTTTGCTTTGTTTTGGGCTTCAAAAAAATCGGAACTCATTTGCTATCTCTCATTTTCGGCATCAAATTCGTGTTGTTTAGATTCGGTTTTCGCGCTTCGGTTTTCGAACTTATGATGGCGTGTTGGTTGCGTTGATTGTGTTATCGGAACTGAACTTTGGGTGCCGCTTTCTTCTCTTCGCAATCTATTTTGAGAAAAGCGCCCTGCCGAAAACCAAACGGTGCAGAAATAAGATTTGCAGGAAAGGTTTCGCACGCTGTGTTGTATTCCATAACGCTGTCGTTATAGGCCTGACGCGCAAACGCGACCGTGTTTTCCGTATTGGTGAGTTCTTCCATAAGTGACTTCATGGTTTCTGCTGCTTTCAGATCGGGATACGCCTCGGCCACGGCCATAAAGCGTCCTAACGATTGAGTTAGCGAGCCTTCGGCATTTGCAAGTTGTGAAATGGCCGCAGAGTTGTCCAGTTGATTGCGTGCCACATTGCATGCGGCGTGAGCTCTGTTTCGCGATGCAACAACGGCTTCTAGTGTTTCTCGTTCGTGAGCCATGTAGGCTTTGGCTGTTTCAACAAGGTTTTGAATGAGATCATAGCGCCGTTCGAGTTGAATATCGATTTGAGAAAACGCGTTGTGGAAGCGATTTTTTTTTGAAACCAATCCATTATAAATGGAAACGACGTAGACTGCAAAAACAATGGCCACGGCAAGCACGACGGTAAATGACATATCTGTAATCCTTTTGCAATAAGGTCTATTGACGTTTCGCTAACCAGTCTCTGAGTGCGTTTGGAGTAAAATTTCGTTTTTCCCAAGAACACCAGCCCTCCGGTTTACGGAAGGCGCGATAAACGGAATTATGTGATACAAGCCAGGCAATATTTTCGCTAAAATGCACTTCAGTGAACAAATCGATCATCAAAAATCCAGAAGTGATGTTTGGTAATTTTCTGCGAATTTTGTTTAGGCGCGCGCATTCCGAATGTAAATTCATTCTGGTTCCTCTAAATAAAAGCAAAAATGGCAATGCAAATCGCACAATCCTTTGAATAGGATTTTACCGTTGCCAATATTCCATGTCGACACTCTGAATGTTTGTCGTGGCGCAATTTTGACGCTTCAGGGAATGAGATCCTCTAGCAGAATGGTGTTTTAAAAATATTCACGCACACGATTTTTGGTACCTATAGTGCCTGTGGTGATCGGGACGCAGTCGATAGTATTCTTTCGATATTTAGTCTGGTGTTCTAGAAATTCTCGTTTGTCACGCGAAAAATGGCAGCCCAACCTGAATGCTTCCTTGTAAAATCCAAGTAGGATTGATGCCTCACTCCGTAAATTTTCAAGATAACCAGGAATCCCGCCAACCAGCAGAGATGCTAATAAGCATTCTCGTTTGCCGTGGCGAGGAAAATTGCTCGATAAGCTCGGGTCCCTCTGTGCCTATTCTTCGCCAATATCGACCATATCGACCAGATCTGGCACCGCAGTTATTTCATTTGTCTTCTGCCCGACCTTGATTTGTCCTAGAGATACGCCAGCATTAATGGCCCAGGCATTGAGGATATGAAGAGGCTTTTGACCTGTTGCTTTGTCAAACGAACGCCGAAGAATCTTGCCATCAAGGGGCAATAATCTCGTTTTCCTGGAATGAAAAAAGTGCAGTGATAACGCGATGCTGGTTATTGGTTACTGTAAGACTTGTGATGAGCGATCGAATGCTCGAACGGAACTTTCTGAAATAACGTAGTCTCCAGAAACGGCATCCCAAGTACGGTAAATAACCTGACCATTTCCAGTGAATTCCATGTAAGGGCGGAATGAATAGGTGGCTCTGAGTGCCGCAGAACGAGTGCCGCTTGTGCAAAATGTGGCAGTCACAAAGCGGTGGATTGCAAGTTTCTCCCCCGATTGCGAAACGGCAGGAGAGGGTGACAAAAGTTCAGTGCTAGGAATTGTAGTCAGAGTGTCTGCAAAAAAGAATCCAATACCCGTTGCGGAATAAAGTGCAGATTCACGCGATGCGGTTTGAATTTCTTGAAGTGCGCATGAGAAGTTTTTGACTACGATATGTTCGGTTGCGGGCTCAGTGGAGTGATCGGGTTCTGTTGTTGCCGGAACTATGAATCGCCCCGCAATGGGCGCCGCTAATTGGGGCATTTGTTCGCGCAGGGCTTTGTTCAGTGCGTCCGTGCAGTCTACCGAAACGGTTTCTTCCTCGAAGTTTGAGCCATTGTTATTTGGTATTTGGCAGAGGTCAGGATCGAGAACAACCGCGTTCCACGAGAGTTGCCCGCGGAAAGCAATATTGATGCCCGTTGGAAAGGTTCTAAGAACGGTAATATTTGAGCTTCTTTGATTCACAACAGTTGGATCGGCCTGGGCTTGTAAAGTATTCACTGCAAATGCCGTAAGAGTAAGCAGTTGAGAAAACAGTTTCATATTTTTTTTCCTCCTCGATTCCCCTGCCTGGTTATGGCACCTCAGGAAATGGACACAAGGATAAAATGGGAAAATTTGCCGAAATTGATTTTGCAAATATCATATTCTCTGGGTTTTGTGCAAAAAAACCTGAGACTCCATTTTGGAATAAATATTGTGGCAACTTGTTTTAGGTGTCAATTCTCATTCAAGGAACTGGCAACCCAATCGTACGAGCGTTCCAACGAGTTGTCGCTTGTATACAATTTTTGCAAGAAGCGGAGCAAGTGGTCCAAGCTCAACTCTAATTTCGTTGTTGACGGCAAGTTCTGGCCTATCTGTAAGCACAAGTCCACAACCACCAAGGGGTGCGAGTTCTTCAATGTACGCAACGCAATCTGCCTTAAAATTGGCAGGCAGCAACTTTGCATCGCCGTTTGGTGCAAATTGCAAATAAGCGACATCCAAAGGGTCTGGTTTGAACCGAACATGCTTGCGCATACATCCACTGCTCCGTTTCAATTGGGCACCTCGTTTAGTTTCGCCCCATGGCGCGGAGTTTGCTGAGAACAACTTCTAGTCGTTCTGAGGCCTGCATCCAGGCCGACTCCGTGTTGGAGAGTTCTTTTCGAAGAGATTCCTGTTGTAAATGATTCTCTCTAATTTTGACGTAGTCAAGGGCATCGATGGTGTTCTGTACGATTTCCAGTTGGTGAATTGACGTTCCGAGATTTTCGAGATCCATTTCCAGTTTTGCAATGTTCCGTTCCAGTTTTTGTCGTTCGCGTTTGAGTTCGGCAGGATCTTCGGTGGGAGAATCTGATGATTCGTTTTTGCGTGAGTTTGTTTGCGGTGTATTTTCGAGCAAATCTTCGTCTACTGTTGGATTGAGGACGTTGGGAAATCCCGACACCGCTGCAAGGGACTCGTAGTCTTCAAGTTTGCCCTCAAAAATTGCGCTTCTGCCATCGGGTAGCATGACAAAAACGTGTGTGCAGACATCGTTGATAAATGTGCGATCGTGACTCACAAATAAAACGGTTCCCGCGAATTCTGAAATGGCCTGAGCCAATGTTTCAACGCTGGACATATCCAGGTGGTTTGTGGGTTCGTCCAGTATGAGAAAGTTTGCGTGGCTCGCTAGCAGGCGAGCCAAACCTACGCGGCTTTTTTCTCCACCAGAGAGCACGCGCACGGGCTTAAAAACTTCATCGCCTCGAAAAAGAAAAGATCCCAAAAGGGATCGAGCCATTTTCTCGGACAAATGGGGAGATGCTGCAAGCGTGTTTGCAAGTGCGGTTGCATTGGCATCAAGAACGTCAAGTTGCTCTTGGGCAAAATATGAAAATTGGACTTCGTGTCCGAGAGTGAATGAACCTTCTAGTGCGGGAATTCTGCTTGCAATTGTTTTGAGAAGAGTTGATTTTCCAATTCCATTGATGCCAATTATGGCTACTTTTTGGCCGCGCTGTATGCGAAGATCAATGCCAGTTGCCAAAGGAGACGAGTATCCAATGGCACCATTTTGAATACGAAGAACTTCGCGTCCCGATTGCACGGGAACTGGAAGTGAAATGGAAAGTGAAGGTTCGTCGGTATCGACAACCAATTCGGACTCGAGATCTTGAATTCGCGCCAATGTTTTGAGTTTACTTTGCGCTTGTTTCGCTTTGGATGCCTTGGCACCAAATCTTTCCACAAAACGTTCCAAATTTTCCCGTCGCTGACGAAGCTTTTCGGCAAGGGCGGCTTCTTCCATGGCGCGCTGTTCGCGTTCTTCAAGAAATGTATCAAAATTTCCGCGATAGGCGTTCAAGCGACCCTTGTAAAGATGGAGCACAATAGAGGGGAGACGATTGAGTAAGTCGCGATCATGGGAAACAAAAAGAACAGTTCCTCGGAAAGATGCAAGATATTTTTCAACCCAAACCAAACTGGGGAGATCCAAATGGTTTGTGGGTTCGTCAAGAATGAGAAAATCGGGGTGGTTCAAAAACACACGCGCAAGTTCGAGGCGCATGCGCCATCCGCCCGAAAGTTCGAATGGATTTTTGTCGAAGTTTTTTGCTTGAAATCCAAGTCCAGAAAGTATTTCTTTAGCCCGCGATTCAAGAAGATATCCACCGGCGCGAGCAAACGCATCTTCGAGTTTTTCAAAAACATCGTGATTTTCGTCGGTGTAATTTGCGCTCATTTCTTCGAGAGCTTTGTCCCGTGCCTTTTGCAGTGTCAGAACCTTTGTTGCACCAGCAACGCATTCTTGCAAAATGGAGGGTTTGGGATTTGGGTTTGGAATTTGCGGTAAATATCCGATTACCATTTTTGCAGGGGCAAAAACTTTACCGCCATCGCTTTCTTCTTGGTGGGAGAGAATGTTGAGGAGCGTGGTTTTTCCAACGCCATTTGCACCCACAAGCGCAATGCGTTCGCCTTCTGGGAAGTGGTAAGTTGCATTGGAAAGCAAAACTTTGGGGCCGTAGGCTTTGGAAATGTTTTCGATGCGAATCACTGCGAAGCACCTTGCGATTTTACCCAATGCAAGACGTGTTCAATAACCTGTGCTCGCGTTTTGGATGATTTTTGAAAGAGATCGTGTTCTCCACCTTCAATAAGATGTAATATGGATTCTTTTGATCCCAGGGTAGGAAAAAGAGCTTGAACCCGATCAACGTCAATGGTGGAATCGAGACTCCCGCACAAAACGGTGATAGGCGACTCGGTTTGCGTCAGGGCATTGCGGACACGGAAATCTTCTGTCGCTTGAAGAATAATTTCTTCCATGCGTGATGTCAGGGAAGGAAGATTGAGTGGGTCGGCAGGGGTGTCGGGTGTGACAGATGGGGTTGGCACAACGGTGTCGGCGATAAAATTTCGAGGAAGCTGAGCAATGGGTGCAATGCGTGGCAAAGAGACGGCGACAATTTTTTTCCAGGTTGGAATTTTTTGTTTTGAGCTAAAAAGAGGCGATGCTAAAAAGAGTGGAGGGCATGATGATCCTAGAATGCTAGACGCATACGTGGCAAGAAGTGCTCCAAAACCAAGTCCCATAACACCAAAAAAAGTGGTACCAGAAGAATCGAGCCCCAAAAAACTGCGGGAGTGATTCATCATAAAAATAATGTCGGCCACCATGGCTTGAAAATTCTCGGCGTCGCCACGCCGTGGTCCAGACTTGCCATGTCCGCGCAAATCGAAAGATGCAAGCGCAAGATTGTTTCCGCACAACTCCTCGGCAAGTTCTGCATAGCGTCCGCTGTGCTCGCCAAAATCGTGGGCTGCAAGAATGAGACCTGCGGGACGAGTGCGGCGTTCGCGTTTGTGCGGCGAAAACACACGAAAAAGAATATCGGTGCCGTCAAAACTCTTTAGAATTTCGGTACGTTCAGAGATCATGACATCTTCCTCGTAAAAAATTGCGGCGGCCTGAAAAACTTTCCCCATGCAGAATTGTCAGTTCGGGAAATGTTTTCTCAGAGCTCCGGCGAAAGTCAAAACTATTCTACTACTAGAGGGTTCGTAAAAACTTTTCAAGGAGGTCACCATGCTCAGAAGCCTGCAAAGTGCCGCAACAGGTATGGAAGCCCAGCAACAACTGATTGACACGCTTTCGAATAATATCGCAAACGTGAATACAACGGGCTTTAAAAAGCAAAGAGCACATTTTAATGATCTCTTGTACCAAAACATCCGTGCCCCCGGATTGAACTCCAATCAAGGAACAATTGCTCCGAGTGGAATTCAGGTTGGAACGGGTGTGAAATTGGCTTCTATCGATCGCATTTTTTCTGAAGGTGCTATTAAGGTAACGCAAAACGATACGGATTTGATGATTGAGGGGCGCGGATTTTTTCGTGTGCAACAGCAGGATGGAAGCATTGGATACACCCGTGATGGCACATTCAAACGTTCCGCTGATGGAAGGGTTGTGACTTCTGAAGGGTTGCCTCTTATTCCCGAAGTGGTTGTTCCTCCCAATGCTCTTTCGCTCCGCGTTGGACGTGATGGAGTGGTCACTGCGCAAGTCCAAGGCGAGGTAGAGCCTCGCAATTTGGGTCAAATTCAAATTGCAAATTTTGTGAATCCAGCTGGGCTGAATTCCGTTGGTAGAAATTTATTCTCAATGAGCCCTGCCTCAGGTGAACCAATTGTTACAAATCCGGGCGAGAATGGAACTGGTTATTTGGGGCAAGGTCAGCTTGAAGCCAGCAATGTGAATATTGTTGATGAAATGGTTCAAATGATTGTGGGACAACGTGCATACGAATTAAATAGTAAAGTGATTAAGACTGGTGACGAAATGCTTGCTTCCACAAATCAAATGAGATGAGTTTGGTGACAATATGAAACTGGTGAAAAAATTATGGTGATGACAACCGATGTTCCTGACACTCTTTTTCTTTCTTACGAAAACCTTGCAGCCGAAGTTTCGGTTGCAGAGGTTCAGAAGGACGTTCTTACGCAATTTTTACGGACACAATTTCGAGACGTTGGTACTATTGTTGAAGGTGGGCAGGAACAAAAGAGTGTTCTCAACGATTTCAACAGACCCCAAGATGCAGCAAAGGCAAATGCACGAGCGAGAGTCAAAGAAAGTTTGCAAACAACAGCAAAGTCAATGCGAGTTGTGCTGCGATGCATTCAATGCGGTCGGTCTGCCTTGGATTTTTCTATCGATAGAGGCTCAATTCGTGCTGAACATTTCGAAAATGAGTTTAAGTTTCAGGCCTCTTTTAGAGTTGCTCTCAGCAGGGGACCAATGGAAACGTGGCGAGTTGCATTGTTTCCCGATGAATCGGGATTTTGTGTGCGCGCACGAACAACCCTTTCTCCAACCACTATTTTGAGTGCCAGTGATTTCGAAATAAAAAAATGTAAGAAAGAAGGTCATACTGCACAAGCGGCAATTCTCGAGTCCGAACAGCTTGGGCTTTTGAAAATAGAGGAGCTGCAGGGGTTTCGTGTGGCACAACACATTTCTGCGGGCGCTTTTCTGGATGAAGAAACTCTGCGTCATCCTATTGCAGTGAAGGCCTATGAATCTGTGAAAGTTGTTTTGGATGCTGCATCTGGGTTTCAAATTAAAACGGTAGGAAAAGTTCTTCACTCAGCTGCAAAAGGAGAAACGGTGAAGGTTGAGCTGCAGTCATTGTTGGGTGCTACGCATTTTGCAGCCAAGCGCACTATTGATGCCGTTGTTGTTGCTCCTGGGGAGGTTTCGTATGTGCGATGAAAGTATTTTTGAATTACCCTCACGCAAGCCTTTGTGGTGGCAGAAATTTTTGGATCGTTATCTTTGGGTGATAGATTTTGTGTTTGCACTGGGACTTCGATTTGTGTCTTGCATTCGCAAGAAAAGCGATGACGTCGATTTGTCGCATCCACTTGTTGAACCCAATTCTCGCATGCTTGTGCGCGTCACAACAGCTGCTCTTTTTCTTGTTTTCGCAATCATTCTTTGCAGCTGTGCTCAGTCTCGCCGCGAACTTTCGCCATCCCTACCCCCCATTCAGGGACGTCGTCCTTCGGCTACTCCTATGCGCGAACCAACGAGCGCCACGAGTTCTCTTTATACAAAGCGTGAAAGTGTTATTATAAAGAAAAGAGAAACGGGATCTCCTACTGGAAGTTTGTGGGCCGACGCCCGACAATCGCGCGAGCTTTTTGCCGAGGAACGGCCATCGAAAGTGGGAGATGTTGTTACAATTTCTATTCCTGAAGATCTTCGTTATGCTGCACCTTCAACTTCTGCTGGAGCTGCTGGAAGTGCTGGAAGTGCTGGAAGTGCTGGAACGGCTGCAAAAGGAGCATCGGATAAGAATGCTGATGGTTCGGCCACTGCGGGCAATGCTCCTACACCTGGAGTGAGTACTGGCGAACCGATGAAAGAGTTTAGAATGGAAATTGTTGCAGTTGAAAGCTCTGGCGATATGTATTTGCGGGGTGTTCGTGAATACAATGGGCAATCGGGAAAACGCATGATTGCGGTGAATGCAAAAATTCCGCGGCGCAAAGTGCGCGCAGGAACCATGGATGCGCGTGAACTTACGGGTGTCACAGTGAACGAGGACTCTGATGGAATTTTGGCCGATTATCAGGCTCCGGGTTGGGATAGAGTTGTTTCGCGCAAGATTTCAGGATTTGTGCCAGATGTGAATTCTGAGCTTGCAAGCGTTGAAGATGCACGAAAAGAGTTGGAAGCAAGTCGTGAGGCTCTGCGTCAACAACAACAATCTGTTCAAGAAGAACGAGATCGTTTGTTGAAGGAACGGGCTCGCATGGCTCGCGCTGCGGAAGGCATGAATCTTTCGGATGCTCAAGAAAATCAGGATGGCTCTGCGGCAAAAGATGCAAAGGGGGCTGCAACTGCGAAAGGTGCCGCAGATTCCAAGGTGGCAACTGCTAAGGGTGCGTCTGCAAAATCCGACTCAAAAGACGCCAACGCAAGCGCCAAGGTGGACGCAAAAAGTTCTACGTCAAAGGGCACAAGCAGTAAAAAACCCGTTGGAGGGGGGGCGCCATGAAGAAATATTCTTTGCGAAAAGCTTTGTGCGCTTGCTCTGCTGGATTTATATTAGCATGGTCTTCTGCAAAAGCTCAAGATGTTGGCCCAATGGTGCGAATAAAAGACCTTGTTGAAATTCGTGGAGTGCGAGCAAATCAGCTTGTTGGATTCGGATTGGTTGTAGGTTTGCAAGGCACAGGTGATAGCAAACAAAGTTTGGCAACCAATCGTGCAGTGGCAAATATGCTCACGCGTTTGGGGCAAACCGTAACGCCGGCAGATGTGACAACCAAAAATATTGCTGCGGTTGCCGTTACTGCCGATTTGCCTCCATTTGCGCGCATTGGCGATCGTATTAACATTCGCCTTTCCAGTATAGGCGATGCAGGAAGCTTGGAAGGCGGAACACTTTTGGTGACTCCGCTGAGTGGTGCAGATGATCTTGTTTATGCTGTTGCACAAGGTAGCGTGAGCATGGGGACCGCAATGGCTGGTATTGAAGGTGGTTCGGGAACAAAAGGAACGGCACCGAAAACTGTGGCGTTGGCAAACAGTGCCACCGTAGAACGAGAATTTGAGCAATCGTTTATTCACAACGGCGCTGTTGAGCTTAGCTTACGAAGCGCCGATTTTACTACTGCAACAAGAATTACACGTGCTATAAATGACTTCTTTGGAGAGTTTATTGGAGAGCCTGTAAATGGTGGTCTCATTCGCGTTCGGATTCCATCCAAAGTCAATGGAAATCAGAGTTTTCCGCCTGTTGCCTTTGTTTCGTCGCTAGAACAAATTCGGGTTGAGCCCGATTCTCGTGCTGTTGTCATTGTAAATGAACGCACTGGCACCGTAATTGGTGGCGCTAATGTTGCCATTGCTCCAGTTGCCATAAGTCATGGTGGACTTGAAATTGTGGTGAAGAAAAAGGCTGGCTACATTGGAGAAATTCCCGCAGTCACCACGGTGGGTGAACTTGTTTCGGCGTTGAATGCATTGGGTGCTGGCCCAAAAGATTTGGTTTCTATTCTCCAGGCGCTTGATGCAGCAAAAGCTCTTAAGGCTGAGCTACGCTTAATGTGAGGGTTCAATTTATGAAAATTGATTTCGATCCTTCGAGTTTGACATTAGCTCGTTCACAAATGATTGAAAATGCACAAGCTGCACAAACGGCACAAACGGCACAAGCTGCGCGAGCCTCGCAAACGAGTCAGGCGGCACAAGGTGTGCAAGCGGGGCAAAGTCTCCAAGCGGGGCGAACAAATGGCGCAGGAAAAACAGAGAAGCTGAGTCCAGCCGATGAACGTCATATTGCAGAGGCAAAACAGGCTGCGCGCGATTTTGAAACAATGTTTGCTGAAACAATGTTAAAAACAATGCGCCAAACGGCAACACCCGAAGAAAATTCCAACGCAATGGATATTTTTCAAGGCATGCTCGATTCGGAATATGCGAAAGCAATGACTGGAAATGGAGAGTTGGGTGTTCAAAATATTGTTATGGATTGGATGAAATCTGTTGATCCCAAATTGAGTGGTGCGTTGGGTGGGTCTTCTGCTTCGCCTCTTGGTGAGGCACGAGGTGGAGTTTCTGCTGCTACACCAGCGAATATTCCGGGCCGCGATGCAAAGGCTGTTGAGAATGCACTCAAGCAATATCGGTTGCAGCAATATCAGATGCAGGCAGCACTTCCTGTTATGAATAATGGTGGTTTTGAGTGATGGAACCATCGGTGATGGAACCATCGGTGATGGAACCATCGGTGATGGAACCATCGGTGATGGATACAAGGGCATCGCATCTCAAAAAACTTGACAGTGGATCGCCCACTTCAACGTCCAGGCGCACGCGACACGCCAAAGTCCACAATTTTCGAATTTCGTTTACGCAAACGTCAACGCCTGTCGTGGTGGTCAGGGTGCCGCGTGCCGCGTGCCGCATGGATGTCGAAGTGGTGGATTTATGATCAAATGTATCAATTTTGAAAAGTACATGAACGGTGACTTTTGTTTTTTTAATGTTGAGATAAGCCCCCCCCCAGCATGGAGGAATATAAGGTATCCTGAACTTTCAAAATTGAGATGTTTATCGCTGTGCTATTGAATTTCTTGCTTTGGCTGTAAAAATTCAAGTGCAGCTGGCAAAGGGTGAAGCCGAGCTTCGGGATCAATTAAGGCGGGCAGCGTTATCCATTCCGTTAAATATCGCTGAGGCA
>CAIZES010000332.1 GCA_903932045.1 uncultured Silvanigrella sp.
ACGCGAGGTTGGATATTCGCGAACAAAGGATTTTGCAAGAAAGACTGCTCCGCGTATAACGTAAATCGCGATAGCTGGCTTACAAAATTATTAAATAATAATTCGATGTTTTTTTATAGCATCTTCGCTATCAATTGCGAAAACTTGGCCACAACAAAGAGAAACAGGCCTACCCGGTCATCAAACTCTGAACACACTAAAAGAGAATATTCCAAGTATCTCCCGAAGAGCCCCAATCAGCGCTGATGTCCGCTTAAATAGACAAACTTGCGCTGCTTAAGTTTACGGTATTTTTTTTGGGGTGGTATGCTCATCAACAGCACGCCGTAGTTGCGGTTGTGAAGTGTTTTTGCCACAACATCGGGCTGCACAGCTTGGCCGTTACTCTTCTTTTGCGGTGGATAAAAGTTTTGCAAGTTCCGCTTCAGTAATTTTGAGCGCCTTGCAGATTTGTTCGTGTGGCATACCAACTTCAAGCATACCCAGGGCTGCCGAACGGATACCTTTTTCCATGCCTTTTTCGATGCCTTCCCGAAGACCTTCTGCTTTGCCCTCAGCCTTGCCCCGCGCCTCAGCTGCCAAAAACTTTTGCGTGATGGCAAATTCTCCTTCCCATTTGGCGCGTGCGTCCGACCAAATTTGTTTGTCTTTAGAAATCATTTCGAGTTTCTCCTTTGCTTGCCGCAAAACTTTATCTTTATCACACAAAGCCTTGAGCTCCTGAAAAGTCTCAGCCGTGAAAAAAATGATCCATTTGGAGAATACCGAATTTCCTTCGGCGTGCAACTGTTTCCCCTTAAGAAGCTCCACAAAATCGATACGAAAAACCCGTTCTTGTAAATAGCGACCGTCGGGCGTGCGGAGCTCAAAACTGTGCAACCATTGTTTAGGTGTTTCGTGAAATATTTCGTAATTTAATAAAAAAAGCGCGATGACATCAGGCTGCAGGCGTTTTTTGCCTGCTTCAATTTGGGAACTTAAAAGTTTGGCGGCATAAGCCACACTCCGGCGCTTAATGGCGGGATCGGGCGAGGCTTGAATTTCGATATCCACAAGCGTGCCGTCGTCAAGTTGCACGGCCACATCAAGCCTGCAGGATTTTGCGGCATCCAGATCTGGTGAAAGTTCGGTGTTGATATAGGTAACGCTTGTGATGGGCGATGGAAAACATAGAGCGCACGACAACAAATCTTGCAATAAAGCAGCTGAATGTGAGAAAAGTGCTTTAAAAGCGACATCGCTAATGGGCCTTAAAACTTCGCAATCGGCAAAACGATACGACTGGGTCTGCATAATATAAACTCCTTGGTGAGTGCGGGAACATCCCCAAGGGTTCTCTTGCATATTTTTAATTATATTCATAGCAAGCACACAACTGCAGATATATTTATGTTCAGTAATTGGACATTACCCTGACTATTTTCCTGCCTCTATGAAATATTGATCGCGATTTCGCAATGATAATCGCACCGAAATTGGCAGAAAAATGGTTATCCAAGAGTTCTGTATTGATAACGAACTCTAGCTGACAGAATTATGAACATTTGCTATCAATCGGATCAACCATGGTACGCAATCTCAATTTCGCTGGACCGAGTAAAACAGGTAGGACGTGGCGCAATAAATGACTCTTCACTGATCCGTGAGGTCCAAATAAAAACGGCGGTCGTCAAGAGTAACGTTCACATATCTTTTGTATATAGTTTTTTTATTTTCAAGAATTACACTCCGGATTTATCCGACCTATCCGGAGTGTGCTCTGGAGTGAATGAATGAGCAGGCGCTTTGGTGCTATTTTTTTGACGTAGTAGCAAGTTATTTCAGTTGCTATGGTGAACGGCAACGGGATTGGTTTTTCGCGATCAACAATAATGCGGGAACTAACGTAGCTGAGATCTACAGCAGGAATCGTGCTCATTTGGCGGTTATCGAATATCTATTCGGGATTGACGAGTCCGTTGAGGCGGAACCGCAGGACGCGGAACCCGATGGGTTCACCTTTTCTGTTCAGGGCCAAAACACGAATGGAGCGGAATTCGTTACCCGAAATGCCTCGTGTGGTGAATTCCTCTTCAAACCGATAAATGCGAATGGTGTCGCGAAGATCGCTTCTGCGAATGAGTTGCCATGCAGAAACTCCTGGGGTGGTGCTGCCGCTATCTGCATCAAACAAAACCTGTGACGCTTCCTTTCCAAATTTCATTTCGAAGTTTGCCCGTGTGTCGGGGAATGTTTGAATTCCAGGTGTTGTTGCTTCAACTTGATTTGAAGAGCTGATGTCTTCTATTTTTAGCATCTGAGCCAACAATTTTCCGTCCCAAAACGAAGGCAACGAAAAATTTTGGCGAGGAGTTCCCAGCGATCCCGTTGCAGCCGGTGCGCCGCCAAGATCTTCGGTAACATGATCCATTGGGTTGGCGCTTAACGAGCCTGGTGGCAGAAAACTTGCGAAGGAGCGCAAAATAGCGCGTGTCATTTTTTGAATGGAAACATAATCGCGCCAGCCAAGCCAGTCTGTGCGGAATTGTTCAGGTTTGTCACCAGCCAAGCCGCTGAGTGTGATGGTGATGGCATTTGTTGCGGTGGAATCGTTCCACTTGAGATCTTTTCGCATAGAATGAATTTGAACAAACTGAAGGCCGCCTTCTGCGGCGCGATACGCCATAAAATGAGCCGACGATGTTTTTGCATACCGCAAATGATCGAAACAAACCAATGCGCTTGCTGGGCACCAACGCAAAATAACTTTGGGCATTGTTTTGAGGAGTTTTTCACCGGCATCTTCTGATTCGGGGTTTCCCTGGACAAACATTCCAAACTCGGAACGCGCATTGCCTGGTTCGAGTTGTGATAGTCGGGCGCTGTCGAGTTTTTCGACATTCACTGGTTTTTGTGCTGGAGGAATAGAAACAATTTCGCCACCGGAAAGTGAGGTTGTGAAGCCGCTGTTGTACACGGAAATGAGCTCGTTCAAAACGAGGTGGGTTTGAACCTGGGCCACAGGTGTTTCGTTTGAGCCTCCCACAATAACTTGCGCAGTGAGGGCAAGCCAGTCGAAGGCCTCAGTTGGTTTTGCTTCGTTGGCCAAAACGCGAATTGTTTTTGCCACGGCCATTGCGTTTGCAGTGAGGTCTTCGGGGGCTCCTCCTGCTGAGGTGTCACCGTAAAGTCCGAATGGGCTTGTGCGGGTTGTTCCCGGAATCCGACCTGTTGACGATAGCTCGCTGCCAAAATTGCTTTGAAGAAATGCTGCTGCAAGAAGAGAGCGGTCGTCTACACCATTTGCTTTTGCAGCGGCAATAACCGAGTTTTGTTTCGAGCCATAGTTTGCAATGGATTCGTCTGGGTCTCGAGAATTACCGCACGCGCACACTGCAACGGCAGTGCAAGAAACTGCAAAAAGGTGAGAGTTGGTTTTCATAGGCTCCTCCACGGTGTTTCGTTCAGTTCACTGACCTCTTTTTCACGGATCTTTTTTTCACGGATCTTTTGTCATTGATCCCTCTTTAACAGATCCCTCTTTAACAGATCCCTCTCAAACCATAATAACCTGTATTGCCTGTGCAGCGTGTGCCAGGGATGGCAACAGTGATAGGCAGTTTTGTGCCTATGCTGTGCTATCCTTGCTAATGCTCGTGGCTTTCGCTAAATCCATGGGATTGACTTGTGGAGGATCGCATGTTGGATTCGTTTGGGAATATGCAGCTTCGAAAAGAAGATCACATTGCAATTTGTATGAGTTCGGATGTGGAAACTCGTGAATCGGGGTTTGATTCGTATGTTTTGCATTCCACGGCGCTTCCCGAAATGGCGCTTGAAGATGTTTGCACAAAACAGACTTTTTTGGGCACTGAGTTTGCGCTTCCCGTTATGATTGCAGGAATGACTGGAGGAGTTGAAAAAGCTGCCCAGGTGAATGCGGCCCTTGCGCGTGCCGCCCAGGAAGCAAATGTTCCGCTGGGCTTGGGTTCGCAAAAACTTATGGTTCGAGGCACCTCAGCCGATACTTTTTTTGATGTTCGGGCTCACGCTCCCCATGTTTTTTTAATTGGAAATTTGGGGGCCGCCGATTTGAATTTTGGTATTTCTGTGGATGATGTGTTGCGAATTATTGATAAACTGAAGCTTAACGCGTTTGCATTTCATTTAAATGCTCTTCAGGAGTGTGTGCAGCCCGAGGGGAATCGGAATTTTCGGGATGTTCTAAAAGCTTTGGAAAATGTGGTGCGACGGAGTTCTGTGCCCGTGATTGTGAAGGAAGTTGGAGCAGGAATTTCGGGCGATGATTACCGTGCCCTTGCTGCAATTGGCGTTGCTGCAGTGGATGTGGGTGGCAGGGGTGGAACAAGTTGGAGTCGCATTGAAGGCCTGCGTGGAACGGAAGAAGATCACCGCATTGGAGAACTTTTTTCCCGCTGGGGAGTTCGCACTTCTGATGCTCTTGTTGCTTGTTCTCGTGCTCGTTTTGTTTGTGATACTCCTCCCGAAATTATTGCTACAGGTGGAATTCGCGATGGTGTCTCGGTTGCAAAAGCAATTGGGCTTGGTGCAACGCTGTGTGGTATTGGTCTGCCGCTTTTGCGTGCAGCTCTTTCGCCAAAGGTTGGAGAAGATCCTGCGGAATCGGTGTTGCGGGAAATTCGTTTCATAGAACGTTCGTTGCGCATGGCAATGTTTTGTTCTGGAAGCAAAAAACTTGCTCATTTGCAGAAAGTGATCCGAGCTGGATCGGGTTGTTGCTCATGTTGATTTTTGATGTGAGCTGATTTTTGAGTCGATTTGATTTGATTTGATTTGATTTGATTTGATTTGGTTTGATTTGGTTTGATTTGAGCAAAATTGTTAGGAAGAAAAATGATTCAGAGTCGCATGAATGCTAAAGTAAGTAGCAGAATTGATGGATTTTCGAAAATGACCGTTGCTGCTCGTAGGCAAATGCTTTTGGATTTGGGATATTTTCAAGAGGGCGAGGCCGACGAACTTTTTTCCACGGGTGGACTTCCCATGGAGCATGCCGCAAATTTTGTAGAAAATTGCGTGGGAGCGTTCTCTCTTCCGTTGGGAGTTGCTCTTAATTTTGTTGTTGACGGCGGCGAAGTTTTGGTTCCCATGGCGGTTGAAGAATCCAGTGTTGTTGCTGCGGCCAGCCATGGAGCAAAAATGGCGCGTCATTTGGGTGGATTTGTTTCTGCTCCCACACAAACAATTGCTACGGCACAAATTGAATTTTTTGTTAAGGACGAAACAAATATAAGTGAACGTATTGAGTTCATTCGCGCGCGGCTTGTGCAAATTGC
>CAIZES010000333.1 GCA_903932045.1 uncultured Silvanigrella sp.
AATAGAAGTTAGACGTTATTCCATGCTTGGCGGCATCCTTATTGAACAATTTAAAGATTGGGCAGGTTTGGTTTCCATTGGGAAAGCAGAAACAGAGGTATTTAAAGCCGGGAGCACAACGAGTGAAACCAAATATTATTTACTGTCTTTCACTGGAGCTAAGCGATTTGGCGAAACGGTAAGTGTGAACCAATAATTGTGTACGGGACCCCATCACGCAGCCTGCCAAAAACCAAGCGATAGCATTGCGCACTGTGCACCCCAGAGAAACAGCAGCAACTGTTAATGGCCATTTTTTGAGAAAAGCCTTTTTGAAAAATAGAAAATCTCGCGCGGAAAACACTTGACTCCATCTTGAGAAGAAGCGGGCTCATCTTGTTCGATTATTTTGGGCCACGGCAATTCAATTCCAGCAACAGAATGCTTAATGAGTTCACGGATTGACATCACGCGTTCAAATTTCACGGCAACAGTAGCACTTGCAACAGCAGGCAATTTCAAACACTCTAAAATATGTTGCCCCAGTTCTTCCGCATCAATCACAGGCAAACGTCGTTGCAATGGCGGACAAACAATTTCTTTGGATTTCATAAGGTCTCGAATCATTTTTGGCCAAATCATATCCTTGCCAATCACAAATCCTGGACACACCACAAATGCACGCAATGCCCTTGGAAGCAAAAACTTAGCAAGAAATATAAATGCAAATTCCGCCAGAAATTTATTCACATTGTAAAAAGTGACAATAGAGCGAAAGCGAGGCCAAGCAGAAGCTTTTTTGATGCCACAAAACGAAGGATTGTGGGCAAAAGTCGAGAAGTAGAAAAAAGAGCTAGCATGTTGTTCCCTTGCAGAACGACACGCCTCAAAAATCTTAAAAAGATTGGCAAGCGGATTTTGCACGTAGTTCAAATACACAACATTTTTTTCAGAGTGAACATCGCGAACGGAACGAAGCGCAGCATCCAACGATGCAAAACAAAATTCCTGAGGACGCGACGAAACACGCACCACCGTGCATCCGGTATTTTGGAAAACAGGAACTATTTTTTGCCCTATCAGGCCGCTTGCCCCCACAACAATCACAATACGCTGCTGAGAATCAATTTTTTGCATCACACAAATTCACCTTTCGGCACGCACCCAAGTTTTCGAACGACGCCGAGCCCACACTAGGGGAAGCAAAGCAACCTTCCACAAAACATAAAACGGCACCGAACACAAATCGACAAAAGTGCGCAACGGTAATTTTGCCAAAGGAACTGTTGCGGCAACATGAAATGAAAGCAAAACAAATCCAACAAGCCCTAAAACATATCGCGTTGGCTCCCACAACAAAGCCAACGTGTACAAAGCCACAACCAATGCCAGTGGCGGTGTGATAATTTCACAAAACAGATCCAGAGTTTTCAAAGAAGGCTTCTTTAAAAATTCAGCAGCCAGACTTGGCAATGTTTGCGTGACCAATGCCAAACGCCCCGCCTCCCATCGCACACGTTGTTCTTGCAAGCCTTTTCCACTGCGCGCAGGAGCTCCCGTTACAATGGAACCAGGCAAAATGCGAATGCGAATACCTGACCGAATAAGATGTATGGCATATTCAAAATCTTCGGCTAAGGAATAGGCACGCCAAGGATATTTATCCAATATCGAGCGCCGAAACCACATCCCATTTCCTTTCAATGTGTCGCTTCCCCCCCACCACAATCTCCCCAATCCTCGAACCACATTCATTGCGGCAAATCCAATGGAGGCAATGCGCGCACGCATGTGCTCACCTCGGTTCAATAAATATTCAGACTGTAAAACATCGGATCCGTTTGCAAACGCAGCTCTCACAAGCGGCACCGAATTTTCGCTCAACGAAGCATCGGCGTCCACCACCGCAACAAATTCAATGCGTGTGGCATTTTCGTCACCCCAGGCCAAAACTTTTGGAATGGCCCACTCCAACGCATAGCCCTTTGAACGCAACGTATCGTGAAAACGTTCCCACACCACTGCTCCAGCCTCACGGGCGCGCGCAGCCGTTGCATCATTGCAATTATCTGCAACAACATGAATGCTTGTGTTTGCATCCGCAGCTTTTTTCAAACTTTCCACAGTTGAAGCAATATCAAGTTCCTCGTTGTGCGCGGGAACAACAATGGCAATGTGCTCACCCTTGCCAACACTGCCGCCTTGCCCGGTGGAACTGTGCAGCAATTCATTTTTGTTTGCATCTGCCACAGAAATTGCAGGTCCAAACACTCTCTGCAAAACAGCTCCTGCCGTTAAAAATGCAAGATAAAAGGCTGGAATCAAAAGTATTACAGAGATCAAAAAAATAACAATACAGCCTACAGAATTCATGATTTTTTTCCACCGCGAAAATAAATATAAAAGAAAGCACGCATCACAAAAAGAGGATTGCCAAGCACATAGCGCCGAACCATGCGACGCGGCTCCAAACAAAGGCGATAAACCCATTCCATGCGACATGTTCTGAGCCATGCAGGCGCGCGCGTCACTGTGCCACTCAAAAAGTCGAGAAGTGCCCCAATGCCGCACGCAACACCAACTCGAAGTGCACGTCTGTTTTTTTCAATCCACTGCTCTTGCAACGGATTTCCAAGAGCAACCAATAGCAAATGAGCATTGGAGGCATTAATCTCGGAAATCAATGCCTCATCAGAAAGTTTAGAGTATCCGTCCCGCACTCCCACAACGCGAACAGAAGGAAATTTTTTCTCGATATTCTCACCAGCCTTAAGAGCAACTCCAGGACGCGCTCCCAACAAAAAAACACGAAGTTCTTTTTGAACCTTTGTTCGATGTTCAAAAATCGTAGGCAAAAGATCGGTGCCATTAAAATTGTACGAAAAAGGATTGGAAGCCATTTTGCCATACAACTCCAAGCCCGCGCCGTCGTTGAGGACCAAAGAAAACGAATTGAGCGTTTTACAAAATTCTGAGTTTTCATGGGCCAAATTAAGAGTATGAGCATTCACAATTGCCAAAGTTTTGCAGATTTCGTTTTGCGATGCCGCGTCATCAAACCAGCGCAAAAATGTTGGAAGATTGGCTTTTCCAACCGTCACGCCCAAGCAATCAATTTCTGAACGTTCCTCTTGCGCCCAAGGCATTGGGGCCATGGGAGCAAAGGTGGTTTGCAGCACATAGGGCGCCCCCGTTTCTTTTGCATGCTGAATTGCCAACACAAGTTCGTTATTATGAAGGGAAAAATCGGCTCCAATTCTATTTTTTCTGCCTTCCAGCACGGCAGAAGCCAATTCAGCGGGTCCGCGCGCAAAATCCATTTGTGCAGCCCCACTCCCTTTAAATTGAGGAGGCTTGCGGGCAAACGGAAATTTCTTTTTGAACGGACTGAACATCACTTTTCGACGAATGCGGAACGTTGTGCGAGTTGTTACCGGATTGCCATAAAACCAGCAGTCTTTTACAGACAACACGCCGTTATCGCCCACCACTCGCAGCGAATGATCGTGTGGCGCAACAATGCTGCATGTGAGGCGTGCCACAACACCCGAGGCAAAGCGAATGCAAGCCACAGAAAAATCGGGAGTGTCGCGGGGCTCCAAAGGAACATCGGTATTTTTATCGGGAACCAAACACGACGAAAACGCAGTCACACTCTGTGCCGGACCAAAAAGCGCTGTGAGCCACGTTGTATAATAACCGGCATGCTCTAGGGTGCAGCCCACTTCAAACTCATCTTTATAGGGCCATACAAATCCAGAATCACTGAGCCATTGCTGATACGGCATCTTGTGAACCAGTCCGTCGTCCATTTCGGCATAAACCAAACGCACTTTTCCAACAGCATTGCTGCGCAAAGCTTTCCACAAGGTTTGAGCCGATTCTCCTAGAATGCTACATGGAGCCGAAGCTATTTCTAATTTTTTTTGTTTTGCCAAAGCCACTAATTCGTGAGCCTCACTCATTTCCCAGGCCAACGGTTTTTCCGAATAAACATGCTTGCCTGCAACAAGACACGCTTTTGACACCGCAAAGTGCTCACGGGGATTTGTAAGGTTCAACACAAGTTGAACCTCCGGATTATTGAGAACCTGGTCCAAACTCGAAAAAACAAAAACATTGTGGTACTTCGAAAAAATGGCCGACCGCGAGGGATCTCTGTCGTACACTCCTATCAAGCGAAGTTGCGAATGCCATGAAAGGGTTCTCATATAAAGATCTGCCACGTATCCCGTTCCAACAATTGCAACATTCAAATGCGTAGGCATATTCACGCCTCCCCGTTTTCTGAATCGAATTTTGAATTTGAGCTTACAGAAACTTGGTTTTTAATAAGAATTCGCGCTGGAATTCCAACGGCAGTTGCTCCCGCAGGAACATCTTTCGTAACAACAGAGTTCGCACCAATCATGGCGCGATCACCTACCGTGGCCCCATCTAAAATTCGCGCACCGGCGCCAATAACAACGTCGCTCCCAACAGACGGATATTTTCTGCAATGAACAGTTCCCAAGGTATTTGAGCCCAAGAACATGGTTTTATCACCAACAATGGCACTTCCTCCAATAACAACTCCAACAGAATGCACAAAAAACACTCCGTGCCCAATCTGAGCATCTGGCGAAAGTTCGATTCCGTAGAGAATAAGTTGCATCAAACGAAAGACTCTTCCAAAAAATGGAATGTGATTCCGCCTGCAAAACGTTCGCAAACGAAACAAAAAAAGAATCCAGTAAGCGTCGGTACTCGCAAAAAGCCAAATCCATGCCGACAACCGCCCCAGAGTAGGTGCGAACGTCAAAAGCCCACGAGCATCGTTGGCGATATCTTGAAACAGCGAAACTTTAACTTTTTTCACACTCCACTCCTCCGCTACATCACTATAATGCTTTAAGTTTTTCTAAAGGAGTCAAAACTATGACAAAAAGACTGTCATGATCACTTTATTTGTTCCGAGAGGAAGAAGGGACTGAAGGAGAGGTACAATGAACGGATTCGAACCTCGACAACTTGAGGAGAAAACCAGCGCCACAGGGGACTATGCATGGCCCTCTGCTATGGACGCACTGCATCTCCTCTTACATCGTTGGAAGACCTTCACTACAGGTGTGTGTCTCGCACTCGTATTTTCCCTTATAGCTCTTCGCATACTTCCAAAGACATACGAATCGGTTGCCGTAGTGACAACTCGGGGCGCCGACGTCAAAAATCCAGCCGATCGCGACAACAACAAATTCAAAGTTCTCGACCGAGAAAATCTTGCCTTAGACGAACTCCGTAGCTCACTATTCTCGTATGACATCATTAAGAAGGCAGCAGAAGACAGTGGTATCATTCTTAACAGAAATCTTTCGGCATCTGAACAATTCAAAAAATTTCTTTGGAACTCCGTTGGCGGAGAAATCAGCACCGACCCAACAGCTCGCGAACGCGTTGCCATGGACGTCTTGCGCTTCCGGCATTTCACCTTCGAAAAACTGGACGCTCGCACAGTGCAAGATCGCTTGGTGGAACACGATACAAATATGTACCTTGTTGGCTTGCAATACAGCGACCCACAAACCGCACGCATGTTCTTGCAACGCGTACTAGAACTTTATCGTTCCAAACTTGCAACCGATCAGGCTGCAGCCAACGAAAAACTGGCCAAAATATATGAAGAACTCGCTTCGTCATTTGGGAAGAATATAGAGTCTATGCAAGGCGATCCCAAAGCAGCTCGCCAAAAACTTCAAACCATGGATGTACTAAAAGAACAACTCAAAGCAAAATTGAGTGAAGAAACTCTAGTGCGCAATGCCGCCGAACAAGAAATTGCTCAACTTCGTAAGGATGTTGTTGAGGCCGAAGCACGCTATTCCGACCAACACCCCATTGTGGAAACCCTTCGCAAAAAATATGCCGAAGGCGCACTAAGAGCACGCAATCCTGTCGCAAAAGTACAAACAGAAATTACAGCCATTCGTGCACAACTCAATAGCTCGTTTTCCGAACTTTTGGGCGTTTCGCA
>CAIZES010000334.1 GCA_903932045.1 uncultured Silvanigrella sp.
AGTGTAGGAATTCTATTCGGGATTTGAGGTGTGGCTTTTTCTTCTCGCCGAGTTGCGATAGAGCCCTTTGCTCAGTGCACTTGGCCTATTTCCACGACTTTGCAATTTTAAGAATACTTTTGCCAAACACGCCTGCGGTGGCGGCAAGAGAAATAATTCCCGTAGCGGCCACAACAGCAATTTGTTTTTCCAGTGTCAGTCCCATTGTGAATCGGGAAATAACCATGGATATTGTTGCTAAAATCAGTGCAAAAACGAAGGAAAAAATGGGGCCGCGACCAATCTTAAAAATATTTTTCATTCGCATCCAAACAACAACAACAATAAGAACTTCGTATATCAAACTGGACCATGCCACCGATTCCGCTCCAGTTGGGAAAACGCCATGCCTTAAAAAAAGAAGAAGTAAGATAACGTTCACAGGAAAGGCAACAAAAGCGCCAATTGCTGCAATGCGCTCTTTGCGCCAAGCTACCGCGCTGGCAACCAGCAATAGCGATGCATATTGCACAACAACTGTTAAGAGTGTGATGCGCAAAACTCCACGAGCCGCTAAAAAACGCTCGCCAAAAAGGAGTTCAACAACAGAGTTGTCGCATATTATAAGACCCGAGGCAGCCAACCCTACTATGGCCATCACCAGAATGGTTCCGTCTGAAAATGCCTTGCTGAAAGCCTCTGCACCTTGCTCTTTTGCCCGTGAAAATGCGGGTACCAATACTCGCTGAATTCCCAAAACGAGAACGCCCAAGGGAATTGTGAGTGAAAGTGAAGCCGTAAGCATTCCAATTTCTGAGGCTGTGTTTGGCAAAAGACTTTGTGCAGCCGGAACACGGGAAAGAATAATTTGAGGAACCCGCGCAAACACAATGGGCGTAGCTCCCACCACAAAAAGCATAATGGAGTCTTTGGCAATACTTCCTGCGCGAGAAAACTGAGGTGCCTGAAAAATGGAAATTTCGGCTGCTTTTAGTGTGAGTGTTGCTCTTAATATTTCGCCTAGCGTTGTTGAAATTGCAACGCTGGCTGCAGCAACAACGGGATGAATTATTCCAAAAAATGCAAGGGCCAGAGAAATTGCTGAGGTTCCTCCAAAAACAATACGAATGGGGTTTGCAATTCGTGCCACTCGGTCGAAGTGGCCTGCTGCTTCGTTCATCCGTGAGGCAGCTTCGGCAATTTGTGTTGCTACAGCGCTTATTGCCAGGGTTGCTAAAAAAACAAGAACCGTGTTGGAATAGTGGAAAAGAATTGCACACACCATGGCAACCGAAAAACTAAGAAATCCAAGAAAAATTTGTGCATGTATAATGGCTGTGGCGTCGCGAGCCTCGTGTTTTTTTTGAGAGGCAAAGTGGACGGAAATCCAGGTTGCAAAACCCCAGGCGGCAACCGTTCCAAGCATTGCGGCCCAAGCTTCGGCAACACCGTAGTCTCCTAAAATTTGTGGCCCCAGTGTGCGTGGCATTAAAAAGCGGATGAAAATAGCAAGTCCCCAACTTAATAGGACACTGGAAAATACGATTCTAAAATTTCGAAGTTGGCTCATACGTTTACTTCTTTAAGAAGGATGGAAGTTCTACTGCAGAGTTGAGTTGCAGCCACAAAACAAGAACCATAAAAAGCACGCCCAAAAAAAGAATGGGTAGCAAAACGTGCGCTGGAGGGTTTGGCATTTTCCGAGTGAAAAATGCAAGCAAGCAGCCTACAATAAGTCCAGAAAGTGCGAGCAACATCAGGGTGACCATATTAGAGATCCTTTTTTTCGGGCGTAGATGGCCAAGATGTGTTGATCCAAATTCCAACGCGACTGGAATTTCCGTCGGGCACTCCGTGGTCTTGTGTACCAGTTAAACTCATTCTTGCGCCAAAAGAAATTTCGTGGTCCCAGTAGGCGCGGGCATTGGGTTCTATGGCCCACTGAGTTACAGTTTTTTTAGTAACTTTGCTGAGTTGAATTTCGGAAGTTGATAATGATGAGTTTACTCCGAAATCGAAGCGAGAAAAATCGCGCCATGTTGTTGAGAATTGACCACGCGTGCGCAGTGCGTGTGAGCCTTCCATATTCAAAATGTCGTTTGTACGTTCCAGAGTTGTTACGGTTTTCCAATGATGTGTGAGCAAATACTTCCATTCACCGGAGACTTCAATGGGACTCAATGTGGTGGGGTTTCTCAGTGGAAGAACGGCAAGCTTCAGAGTGGCGAAATTTTTTTGTGAAACGGTGTAGGCATCTTGTGCTTCAAATTGAGCAAGCGCACCTTGCTGGGAATTTGTGTTTTCGGCAAAGTTTTTTTTGTTCCAGGTTTGAAAAATTCCGCCTAAACCAAAAGTGTGTTTGTCGGAGATTTTCTTTGTGAAAATTCCTTCTGCTGAGGTTAAAGTCCTCGAAATATTGAGTGCGGAATTTGCGTGCGTACCAGAAACTTGTTCTTGGTTCACTTTGATGTCAAAAAGGTCTGTGGCAGAAAGAACATGTCTATCAAGTAACGAAACTCGACCTTGCAACAAAGTCCATGGAGTTGTGCTTGATCGTTCAAAACCTGTGTCTATGGCATAAGGTTTTTCTGAACGCATAACGCTATATGTGCGGCTCCAGTTGGCAATGGCTTTGAGTTCGAAAAAGTGGGTGCGCTCAAATTGCCATTGCAAAAGTGCGCCACTGGCAACAGCAGGACCCACAAGTGATGATGCTTGTCCCATATTTTTGGTGAACAACGCTGCGGAAAGCGGTATTTCAAAGTGGCCGCGTTTGATTTCCCAATAAGGTGAAACAAACGCTGTTGTGAGGGTTTCCAGTGCAGAGTCGGTGTCTTTTCCGGTTTTCCCAGAAGCGTAACCCACTTCCTGCATGTATTCTAAACGTTCTTTTTCCACAAACCCAATGTCAGTGGACCACGATGATGTCGTCACGTTCCACATAAAGAGGTTCCGCCTGTGATTCCTTGTTGAGGAGTGCATCGTAAGTGAATTCGTACTTCGATGAGCCTTCGTGTTTGCGTCTGATGAGTGTTATTTTTCCGGATGCAAAATCGGTGCGGCCGCCTGCTTTGGCAAGCATGCTTAACACAGTGGCGCGCGATTGTATTGCGTATTCACCAGAGTTGCGAACCTCTCCCAAGACAAATCCGCGATACGAACGAATTTCGCCGACGTTCACCAAAAACGATGTTTTTTTATAGTATTGAGCGTATTTTTTGGAAATCGTTTCTGAAAGAAGTGCAAGCGTTTGCCCCGATGTTATAACTTCGCCAATAAGTGGTAGCTGGATTGTGTTACTGGGTGAAACAATAACCTGGTTTGTGGCTTCCCGTGTGTCCGATGGCATAATAATGAGAACATCACCGGGGCCCACAATATACTCGCCCTTTTGCGAAAAAGTGCGGTAACTGGGGTCTGGAAAATTGCTTTGTATGGCCACGCAAGACGCCATAAGCCCTACGCTTGGAATAAGCGTGCGAATTATGCTGCGAATTATGCAGCGATCCGTTGTGCGATTCGTTGTACAATTTATGGTGCGATGCATGGTGCAAGAACTCCTTAAGAGGGGGTGTTCGACATGTTTCCGCTGAATGTGGGGCCTTTTGGTAAATTTGGCAAATTTCGAAACTCACGGGCACACGCCAAAAATTCGTTCCACGATCCCAAGCAATTGAGGATTCCTTGATGGCGTAAAATGGCTTCAATGGCCTTGTGTGTGGCAATGGCGAGTTTCCATAAGTGAAAAAATCGAAGTGTTGCACCACTAATGCGCAAGGACTGCTCGGTGAATTTGAGCATTCCTGGCACCGGAAGAACTGTGTTTACCAAGCAGCGATTGAGGGCACTCCCTAAAACATAATTCCGAAGCGGATGCAGCAGAGGATCTTTGTTGTACTTGTTCCAAATTTGGAAAAAATATCCTCCGTATGCGAGCTCGCGTTTTGCCCATGTGGCATAGCCACCGATATCTGAACGATGAATTGCCCATGCATCAGTGGAAAATACAAACTTTCCGCCAGCGCGTTCGAGGCGAAGCCCAAGCTCCATGTCTTCCGCAAGGCGTAAGTTTTTGTCGAAACCACCCACTCGCAAATAGAGCTCGCGCGGAAACGAAACGTTTTGAGTAATGAGTGCAATTGCAGTGGGAGGCGTTGGCTTGATTTCCTCAAGTCGCGCATGCAAACGTTGCATGTAATCTTCACGGACAGCCTCAAAAAGTGGGCGTCTTTCCCAATTGGGCAATGGAATAACCTTTCCAATAACCACCGATTTTTCCGGGTTTTTCTCGTATTCTTGCAAATGTGCCTTCAAAAAATCGGGAGCTAATTCCATGTCGTCATCAATTACGATGATATGTTTGGCATCGGTTTCAAGAATGGCCTTGTGACGCGCGCCTGATTGCCCTGTGTTTTCCTGTGAGAACCACTTCAACGGAATGCGTTGCAAGGTTTCATGCTTTTTAGCGATGTCAATGGAATTGTCGGTGCTGCCGTCAATGCACACCAAAACATCCCACAGATTTTGATCCAAAGTTTGTTTTGTGAGGTCTGCAAGAAGTGTGTCTAAGCGGTGTGCTCTATTGTAAGTGGCCAACACCAATGCGAGGGGTTTTGTCATGTGTGCTCCATGTCTTGATCAGCACTCCGTAACTTGATTTGTGTGCCGAATCTTGATCTGTGTTGTCTCTTCCTTAATAGTAGCAGTGTGAGTTTTTTTTTTCAGAAAATGCCGTCAGATTTTTTGCGGGGTGCTGTTGTGCTTCATTCCTT
The DNA here is from genome assembly GCA_903932045.1 of uncultured Silvanigrella sp. Taxonomy (GTDB): domain Bacteria; phylum Bdellovibrionota_B; class Oligoflexia; order Silvanigrellales; family Silvanigrellaceae; genus CAIZES01. The sequence continues at coordinate 4,752 of CAIZES010000334.1, forward strand.
TGTGTCAGAGCCCGCTCTTGCGGTTGTGAATATTCATGCTGTGGATGCTGGACATTCGCGTCCCGCCAACAAACGCGTTTTTTGCACTGGCTATGGACCGCCTCTGGAGGTAGATGACGCTGCGGAGTTGCATCCCAGTGTTGTTCGGTGGGGAGGAAATACAGCTTCGAGATTTAACTTTAAGGCAGGAAATTTGTGGAACGCAGGCTCGGATTGGCACTATTCCAATGTGTCACGGGGCAAAGGCGATTTGTGGCTGCAGTGGATTTTAAAGCACCGCGATGCAGGGCGCGAGGTTATTTTTACTGTTCCCATTTTTGGATGGCTCGCAAAAGACTCGGTGACTCGGGGCAATCCGAGAGTCCCTGATGCATCTCGAACAAGCATTCCCCTCACCGATGATGACTTTCGCTTTTTGATTGCAAAAATTCGTGAAACATTGCTCTCGCAGGAAAGAATTTATCCCTTGGATAATGAACCTTTTCAGTGGCATGCAATTCATGGTGATGCCGTGGCAAAAAAAATTGAGCCGAAAGAATTTGCGGCGCGGTGGCTGCATTATGCAAAACTGGTGCGAGAAGTTGATGTCGATGGAGTTCTTTCGGGGCCGGGTCTTTGGGGGTGGGCCGATTTGCCGAATCTTGATCCCTTTTTGGAAGATGTTTTGGGGAAAACAGACGCCAAAGGGAAACCCTTTTTGAATATTGTTTCGGGGGGAATTTATCCGCAAAATACAAAGTTGCTACAGGATTTGTCTGATATTACTGGACGCAAAGTGTCTCAACAAAACGATCAAAAGGGCATTGCGGAACTTAGGGTTTCCACTGTGGCAAATTGGGATGATGAAAATTACGTTGATCCTTCGTGGATTGCAAAGCCTGTTGCTTATGTGACAACTCTTGAAAAAAGAATTTTGTATTGGAGTGAAAAGAAAAAAATTGCACAGAAGGATAGGCCGTTGGTGGGTATTGCTGAATACAATTGGGGAGGAGCAGCCACCGAAGCCGGTGCAGCTTCGCAAGCATTGTTATTGATGAAAGGCTTGAAGCTTCCCATACACCACATGTGCACATTTACCTGGCCTCCTCCTGCTTCCCCATCCGGAAAGGTTTTTCGTGCGTTACACGATTTTGTGCTGGAAGAGAAGGGCGGCGTTGCAAAATACGCCGTTCCGGAGGGACAAGATTCGCGTATGAATTGGTTGTGGCTGAGTTCGCGCAATAACGAACGGGTTTTGTTTTTCGTTGCAGACAAAAACGCAAGAGTTTTGCTTCCCAATGGACAAAGCGCGGGAACGCAATCTCAACAGGGTGATGTTGCAAGCGCACGATCTGAAAATACTGCGGTTGGAGATATCGCGGTTGAAAAATTTGATGTGAAAAATGGCTTGTGGCGAAAAGTAGATTTGGAAGGGCCGAATTCGTTTCGAGCAAAGCAGTATGGTGTTTACAAGGTTGCAGGCTGGGGTAAATAAATATCGATTAGCGAACCGCGAAAGTTTTGTTGCCAGAAAATTTGTTATTCTTTTGCGCAGCGGAACCGGAACAAGTCTGATTTTGCGTTGACTGTGCCACAACAACAATAGCTCCCAATGTTGCTCCCAGTACAAAATTGGAAGAGGAATGCAGGAAAAGTTGATCTCCCTCGCTGAATACCAAATATCGAAACAGATTTGAAAGAGCTACCGCACCCATTGTGAGAGCTAGCGGAGACGACTTCCTAAAAATATTGCGGAGTGCATAAAAACTGAATATGGAAAACATAAGCATAAAAAAACAAAAGCCCACAATGCCTGCTTGCATCCAAAGTCCCAAAATGGAATTGTGAGGATGCAGCAAGAAAAAATTTCCATCTAGAAAAGCCGATAAACCAGCAACATCGTGCATGGGAGTTCCAAATCCTTGTCCAAAGAAAGGATTGTCGGAAAGCGACGAAAACAGGTTATAGTTTTCTATTTTGCGATACAAGTTGGAAAGGTTTTTTGCATCGTTCAAAGAATTCAGCATTTGAATAGGCTTTCCAAGAATGCTTGTGGAGTTTGCAAAAGCGGCAACATAGAGAGTTACAAAAATTCCCAAGAAGGGCAGAGCTACAATGGTGGCAATGGGACGTCGCGAACCGATAATGCCGCCCATTAAAATGAGCGACATTGCAAACCCGGCCATTTCCGTGCGCCGCTGATTCAGAACAAAGGCAGCAAGGAGAATGAGTATTACCGTGACCACAGCGAATGTTGTGCGTAAATTTTGCGGACGCCAGGAGCGAAAAATCATGGAACCCAAAATCACAAGGAGCACGGTGGATATTTGGTAGCTGGCGGCGTGATCAATAAGGTACCCTTTGATGACGCGGTGTTTGGCTTCCCACACAAAGGCATTTAGAAAAAGCGCCTGCGAGCATTTGAATAAAATGGCTCCTGCAAAAACTTTGAAAGGTATGACCCAATCTTGAGGTTGCGGAAAAAGTCTGGCAAAAATAAACATCAAAAATGGCGCCGTAATAAGGCCTTTGAAGTCCCAAAATATGGCCTGAGTGTCGGTTTTAATAATGTAGGCGCTTATCATAGCCCAAAAAAGGACGTAGCCCCAATAGAGTGCAAGGGCTTGAACAACTCCTGAGGGAAATTCGCCAAGGGATTTTTGTTTTTTGAAAATGAGAAAAGCGATGCCAAAAATTGTCCATTCGTAAATTGAAAAAGGAATTGGAATACCTGTGAGCGCCGAGATTGTTGCAAACAAAAGGTTTGCTGGAATTCCTGTGAAAGCTTGATATCCGCCAAAGGCTCCCGAAAAAGGATTGTCGATTGTGAATGCAAGAAAAAGGAAAACAAGAAAGAATTTTCGAATTGTCTGTAACGGATCGGCGGCCTTCATGCCACTTTGCCTAGAAAGAATTCTATGAGTTTAATTTTCGGCAGTTCGGCGGATCCTGCGGCGAAGAGTCCGGTTGTAAATCCGTTGTCGGAACCCATGACGCGAAGCCATGCTGCAGAGTTTTCAATTTCGGAGTAGCGAATTTGGCCATATTCAAGCACGCCCAAAATAGGCATTTGGGGGAGCTCCAAGCTTTTCCATGCCAGTGTTTCCAATGTTGGGAAATCCCACACGATGCATTGGAATCCAAGTTGTGCCAGTTCTTCAGTGATGCTGGAATTGAGTGTTAAGTCGCACGCGTCATAAATGGCTATGCCGGAGTCTGTAAGCATCATTCTATCGGCAAGCTGAGAAGATTTTGCTTCCAGAAGATCAAGAATTCCTCCGTGTCTTTCTGTGGCAACAATCACAACATTTGTTTTGTTTGGACAAGCTTGTGCCAGTTGCTTAGCCACGGTGAAAGCTACACCAACACTGGGTGTTTCTGGCGTGAGAGGCATAAAGCCAACTTGGAACACATGAGCTTGCGAGCGAGGCACAGCAGCAAGACGGGTTACTAAAAAGCTGAGGCTTGAGGTGAGCTGCTGCAAGTTTTTACGGAAGTTTGAAGGTTGTCGAAGGGCAGGGCGCGACTCGAGCCCGCCAAGCTGCGCAATACTTTCGGCGATATGAAGTTGTTGTTCGCCAAAAACAGGGAGCTTTGTGCGAAGCGAAAGAACCCATCTGTTTCTGATAACGGGTTGGGCAATTTCAATCCCAAACACGCCAACAAGTCCAAGAGCAATGCCACCAATAAGGCCAAGAAGAATGATTTTTGTCATGGACGGGCTTGTGGGGCGCAAAGGTAAACTTGCAGGTTCGAGAATTTCTAAAGCGCTGCTGCTTGCCATTGCTCCAATGCGTTCTTGCACAATAATTTGGAGATAGCGTTCTTTCATGGTTTCAAAAACGTTGGATATAGAACGCAGTTCTTTGCGCTCCTTTGTAAACTGTTCCGAGTGGCCTTCC
>CAIZES010000335.1 GCA_903932045.1 uncultured Silvanigrella sp.
ATAAGAGAGGTCTCAAGCTTTCAAAAATGAGGCCACTTATGAACTCGTTACTCAGTTGAATAAGTATTCTGCTCTTGCCAATTCCTACTTGGCAGCATGGATTCAGTATTTCAATGCAATCGAGAATGGCACCACATTCCATCGTTGAACCTTTTGCGATGGCAAAGAAACGTGCGCGATCGTTTACGCCCACCTTCCTATTACCTTCCCCAATGCCTCAGCGATATTTAACGGAATGGATAACGCTGCCCGCCTTAATTGATTCCGAAGCTCGGCTTCACCCTTTGCCAGCTGCCCTTGAATTTTTACAGCCAAAGCAAGAAATTCAATAGCACAGCGATAAACATCTCAGTTTTGAAAGTTCAGCATACCTTATATTCCTCCATGCTAAGGGGCTTATCTCAACAAAAAAATCAAAAAAACAAAAAAAACAAAAGTCACCGTTAAAGTACTTTTCAAAATTGATACATTTGATCATAAATCCACCGCTTCGACATCCACGCGGCACGCGGCTGCATTCAAAAGGTGTGGTCGTGAGCAACATTGGAAAAGTCGCCTAGAGGTGGCAGATACGAGTGAAAGAGATGAACGCAAGTGAACCTCTGACGAGGCGTCGAAAGCATTATGTGATGTCAAAACCGAACACCAGGGGTGAGTTCGGGAGAAACGAAAAGGGTATGCAGGTTCTATTTTCGTGGCATCCGGCTTACAGGAGGCATGAATTTTACTCAGGCTTTTTTTTTCTTGCAACTGCGGGACCCATCGTTACAAATGTCAATCGAAAAGCCACAAGGGCAGCGATGTCTGAGGGTGAAAGTAGAGAGGTTGTACGGTGGTTCGGACCCATTCATACGAGCGAAGAAGGCCAGTAATGCGGCTGGAGCAAAGGGATGGGCTTAAACATGACCAACTCACATCAACCGCAAGGGAGGAGTGTAAGCGATGTCAAAGACCTTTAATATTCCAAAGATATCGGTCTTGGAAGCTTGGAAAAGAGTGAAGACAAAAGGAGGAGGAGCGGGGATAGACGGTGCCACAATTGTAGATTTCGAGAAAAACTTAAAGGACAATCTCTACCGAATTTGGAATCGAATGTGCTCTGGAAGTTACTTCCCACCATTGGTTAGGGCGGTAGATATTCCCAAGAAAAATGGCGGTACTAGAAGGCTCGGCGTGCGCACTGTGGCAGATTGGGTTGCGCAAGGTGTCGCCCCACAGGGTTTCTTGAAAATGTGCTTGATCCAATTTTCTATACCGATTCCTATGGGTACAGAAAGAACAAGTCAGCACATGATGCAATTGCTGTCACGTGGGAGCGATGCTGGAAACACGATTGGGTTTTGGAATTTGATATTCGAGGCCTATTCGACAATATTCCACATGAACTTCTTACCCGTGCTTTACGGAATCACATAAGCGAACCATGGGTTTTGCTGTCTGTGGAACGCTGGCTCAATGTGACAATGGTGTTGCCTGACGGCAATATCATGGAGCGAAAAGCTGGAACTCCGCAATGAGGGGTGGTTTCTCCAGTGCTCGCCAATTTATTCATGCATTATCCCTTTGATAAATGGATGCAAAGAGAATTTCCTACGATACCTTGGTGTCGCTACTCTGATGACGGTCTTGCAAACTGCGCCAGTCTTGCACAAGCAGAGATGCTGAAAGCTAGACTGGATGCCAGAATGGATGCCAGATTGGATGCCAGATTGCGAGAGTGTGGCGTGGAATGACATCCAGATAAAACTAGGATTATCTCCTGCAAGTCAAAAGATTTGGTGACGAAATATCCAACCTACAAATTCTCATTTTTAGGATTTGAATTTCGGAAAAGGATGGTGCACAGCAAGAAAACAAATCAAACGTTTCTCGCTTTCACGCCGGCAATCTGCCCAAAGTCTTAAAAGATATCAAAGAGCAAGTTCGTGAAGTCTTCAAAAATGCAGGGACACAAACATCAATTGAGAAATTGAGCAGTGAATTAAATCCAAAGCTTCGCGGTTGGTTCAACTATTATGGTCGATTCAATCGCAGTGCTACGGCTAAAATTGCTCTATTTGTTGATCATCGGTTGATGCAATGGGCGGGCCATAAATACGCCAAGCTGTTTCGATGCCGAACGCAAAGATGGAAGTGGCTCAAGCATCGTTTCAAAGAGCGACCACGGCTATTTGTTCATTGGGAGATATTTCCGGTCAGTTTAAGCGGAGGTGGATGAGGCGAGAGTCTCACGTCCGGTTCTTGTGCGCCGTGGCGCAACTCCTCCGGCTTACTCTCCGGTGGTGGATTGCTTTATATTGTCCCCAAATTTTTGTATCCGTATTTTTGTATCCGTATTTTTTGACTGAGCAAGAGCCCTTGAGGACGAAAATGACCGTGAAGTGCGAATCGCAGCATCAGAATCAGCAGTATCAACAGTGTTTGGATAGTATTTTTGCTTCGTACATGGCTGTGAAGCCACTCCTGAAAGGGAAATTCGACCGAGAAATTCGAAAACCTTGGATTGTTTTGGGAATAGCCAAAGACCTCGGGCTGCTTCCTGCACGGCACAGCACCGTGCGTATTACGGGCAGCAAGGGGAAGGGAACAACCTCGCGTTTGATTGCCCAGGGAGTTGGTTTAGCAAAGCCACAAGATGCAGTGGGATTGCTTGTTTCTCCCGAAGAAATTGACCATGTTGATCGGGTGCGAGTGAACGGTGAAACAATCTCGTTCGACGAGTTTGTGCAGTGCTACAATGAGTTGCAGCCGGCTTTGCGTGAACGTGAAAAACTGTTTGTTGAGCATGATTATTTTTCGCCATCGGGCTTGTTTTTACTGATTGCGCTGTGCTGGTTTAAAAAGCGAGGCGTGCGTTGGTTTGTGCTGGAGGGGGGGCGCGGCGTGGCGTTTGATGAAGTTGGAAATATTCCATCTCAGGTTTCGGTTGTCACAAGCGTTTTTTCGGAGCATTTAAACTGCTTGGGCCCCACCGAGCGCGACGTTGCTCTCGACAAACTTTCGGTGGGAGCTTCATCACAAACAATATTTTTAGGACCTTCCGCAGAGCGGTGGAACCAAATTGTGAATATTATTCCATTAAATCGATGCGAATTTGTTGATGTGATTCCTAACGAACACGAACTTCCGTCGTGGGTGGAACTGAACCGTGTTTTAGCGGCGCGCGCTGTGGCGAGTTTAGTTTCGACAGATTTCTATCCTTCAAGGCTAAACTTAAGTGCCGCCGATTTTCCTTCGTTTGGCACTTTTGAGTTGGCAGGTGTTTCCGGATTTTATGAATGTTTGATTTCGCGGGAATCGTTGGACAGCGAATTTTTTGCGAGTTTTTTAAGGGATCATGTTAACCATCGCGCAAATCAGGGTTCATACCATCAAGCAAATCTGCATGCAGGCCAATATGCAGGCCAATATGCAGGCCAATATGCAGGCCAATATGCAGGCCAATATGCAGGCCAATATGCAGCGGTGGTGTCGTTGCCCGATGACAAAGATTTGGATGGCATCACATCAACGCTAGTTAAAGGTTTTGGTATTCCTGTGTTTCATGTTCCTCTTAGTGGAACTCGCGGGTATCTCGATTATGCGCTTACTGAGAAAAATTATTCCAGCAGCATTGTCTCACGAGTGCAATTTAATGATGCTGCTGGGTTCCGAAAAATATTTTTGGATTTTTGTCATCAAAGAAATTTGAAGTTTGTTGCCGTTTTGGGAACGCAGTCTTTTATTAGACTGTTCAGGAGAAGTGTGAATCTTGGTGTTTAGAATTGTCCATTTCTTCTTATCCTAACATAACAACTGCCATAACTGTGGCGTCATCGGCATGAGGTTCGTCGGCCCAGCATTTTGTGGCCTCACTCTCTAAACACTTTGTGAGTGTTTCTGCTTTTCCATTGTGATTTTCTTGTAAGATGCGCTGCAGCTGCTTTGAGCTTAATGCTCGCTCATTCGGACCCATATTTTCAACGAGGCCATCGGTAAACATCACAAAAGCATCGCCCGCCTGAAATGGAAAACTTTGCGACGTGTAGGAAGGGTTGACTTCAGCTCCAAGAATGGAACCTTTTACAGCGATGTTTTTTGCTGTGCCATTGGAAATAAATATTGGAAACGGATGTCCTGCGCCAACAAAGTGAATCATTTTATTGCGCACGTCGACACATGCTAAGAGCATCGTGGCGCCAATTTTCCCTTTTCCAGTTTGCATCACAACTGCTGTGAGCATATTTAAGACTCTATTCATGCGTGCAACGGGTTCGTCTTCATTTGTCGAAAATTCGCTGGAGACAATGGCACCACATATCACTCCAGTCATAAGTGCACTTGGAGCACCATGTCCTGTAACGTCACCAATGTAGAAATAGGAACGATGATGCTCTTTGTCGTGGAAAACTCCGTACCAATCTCCGCCAATTTGATCTGCCGACTGATACCAGAAGCTCATATCAATTTCGGGAATAGCTTCCGGCTTCACTAATAGATTGTGTTGAATAGCCGTGGCAACTTCAAGTTCTTGTTCCATGCGGGCTTTGCTTGCTGCTTCTCCGCGCAAATCGATATTTTGACAACAAATGGAGAGCGACGTGTCCATGGCTTTTAAAAAGGAACGCGAGCTCTCGCTGATAGAAGCATTGGGTTGTGTCATTTCTGGAGTGTTGGCTTCGCATGCCTCGCGTGCAAATTTTTTGGCGGCATCTTTGTTGGGGAGCAGGGTCATTTTAAGGGTGGCCTCGTGTACGGTTTTTAAATTTTTGTGCAAAGTTTTGAGTCCATGTTCGCGTACCTTGAGCATGTCAGCCATGGAAACCAGATGTTCAAAGATTTTGAAAATTTCATCGCGATAGCGATATGCTACAGTAACATTGTACTCACCTTTGGCAATTCCCGATGCCACCTGACCCACCTTCGCCACCGAGCTTTTGCATATAGACACGCGCGTTGACATCTTAACTGTTTGGCAGTAATATTTCTGGTAACTTTACCTTGAGTTTAGCAAATGTCAGAAGAAAAAATGCGATTGAATAAAAAGATTCCCCGTAAGAAATAAACCGATCCTCGCAAGCTTTCCCGTGAGGCCAAAGAGGCTCTTCGAGAGCGAGCGGTTAGCATGGTGAGAAAACAAGGCATACAAGTTGTAGAAGCGTCGCGACTTCTGGGTGTAAGCAAGGTCTCGATCCATGCATGGCTGAACCTATTCGATAAAGGTGGACCTGCGGCTCTAAAAGTGAGAACATCCCCAGGCCGAGAGCGCAAATTGACACAAAATCAGGAGCATCGATTATTTCAAACCATTCGCAAGAAAACGCCTGAATCATTTGGCTTCACTTCGATGCTGTGGACAAGGGAAATAGTTGGAAAAGTTGTCAAAAAACTTTTTGGAGTATCCTTCGCCTTGCAAACGATTTCACGAATCCTTGCTAGACTCTCAATCACCTTTCAGAAGCCGATTCGACGAGCATACCAATGCGATCCTAAAGCCATAAAGAAATGGCAATACGAGACACTCCCGGAAATAGAAGCTCAGGCAAGCGCTGCTCGTGCGAGTTTGTTTTATGGTGATGAAAGGACAGTGAGAGCGGATCAGTTAAGTGGTAAGACGTGGGCTCCATGTGGCAACACACCCGTGGTGAAGACCACAGGCACACGATACTCGATCAATGTTGTCTCTGCCATTAGCAAGCGAGCAGATCTCAGATTTGCGCTCTTCGAAGGCAAAATGACAGGCGAGAGATTCTGTTCGTTTCTGGGTCGTCTGATGAAAGGTAGGCATCGACCTGTGTATCTGATCCTCGATAATTCACGAGTTCACAAAAGCAAAGCGGTGAGTGAATATGTAGCGTCATACAAAGGCAAGATCAAAATTTTTTTCTCCCAAGTTATTCGCCACATCTCAACCCAGACGAGCGTGTTTGGTCAGATTTGAAAACCCACGGTGTCAATCGGCATCCAATTTCAGGCAAGAGGCATTTTCGTGGACAAGTTTTGTCGCAT
>CAIZES010000336.1 GCA_903932045.1 uncultured Silvanigrella sp.
GCCCGAAGGCGGAAAATCTCACGAACCATACGTGGTCCCTTTTTCTTGGCGGGCATCCCGTCGTCCTCCAAATGATTGACGTGCTAGACACAATCATTTTTCCACAGACGCCCATTGTTTGCTTTGCGGGAAATTCGGATGGCCTCGGGGGTCAGCTTCACGTGAAACCAGCGGGGTCAGTTTCGTGAAATCAGGGGGGTCAGCTTGATGAAATCAGGGGGGTCAACTTGGGTGAAATCCGGCAGTCCGGCCCATCTGAAGCATAAATGATGCGGCCAGGAACCTGGGTCGAGAGGCCGAGGAGATTGAGCGCTGAAGGGCCGGTTACTTGAATGTGCCATCCGAACTTGCGAGCGAGTGCAGCGGCAACTTGATCGAGATCGGGACTGAGCTGTTGTCCAAGAAGATTGCTGAATTTTGGATAGTCGTAGATCCCGCGTATCACCCTGCGAATAGCGCTCGTCGAGCGAATGAGCTTCCAAGGGGATTTTTTTTTGGTACTCCCAAAAAAAACGCGTGACGACGCGCCGCCGGACGCGAACACAAAGCGAGACGGCGAACGTAAACAAAAAACAAAGTTGAACGGCCTGCTGTCTTTTGGTGAGTTCTGGTAAAAAGATCTGAAATGATTCCTTGCAAATAAGTATTTTATCGCACGGTCGTAAGCAGCCTTGGAAACCAATATGTTGCAGAGACTCGGCCTGCTGCCGGTTTTAGCTCCTCAATAATTCCGGCATCAAGAATAGCTTTAACCAAGCGAGGAGCGGTTGACTTCGGTATATTGTATTTCAAAATTAAGTTAGAAATATTGAATACTGGCTTTTCGAATAGCATATCAAGCAGGTTTTGAGAATATTGTGATTTTGTTAATTCTGGAATTTTATATCTGAGTTCTTCATAAATAGACATAATCTTTTTAGTTTTTTCAATGTTCATTGTAGATTGTTCACAAATAGCATTTAGAAAAAAAGCTATCCAATCATTCCAAGCAGATCGAGAAGTTATGCCTTGTAATTCACAGTAATATTGGGCACGGTTCTTTTCCAAGTATTCACTTAAATAAAACATTGGCTCAGATATTCGCTTCTTGTAAAACAAAAAAAGCGGGATTAATAGCCTTCCTATTCTTCCATTTCCATCAAGGAAAGGATGAATAATTTCGAACTGCGCATGGATAATTGCAACTTGTATAAGCGGATCAACTTCATTTAGATTAATATAACTTATCCAGTTTTCAAGATGATCCATCAGTGTAAACGGCGAAGGCGGAACAAATGTAGCGGTATCCATTGTGCAGCCAGGTAATCCAATCCAGTTTTGCTCCTTGCGAAATTGCCCTGGATTTTTGTCTTTTCCACGCACGCTATCCATAAGAATGGTGTGTAACATTTTTATAAAATTCAAAGAAAGTGGTCTATCGACAAGCTCTTTATATGATTGCATTATCGCAGATCGATAGTTAATGATTTCCTGAATATCTCTTTCTTTTTCATCTGCAAATTTTTGCCCTGCATCGTGTTGCAGCACTTCGTCAATTGTTGCTTGTGTTCCTTCAATTTTTGAAGAGAGAACCGATTCTTGATTTGTTAATGGTGAAAGCAGGATGGCCGGATTAACCATCGACTGCAGAAGACCATTGTATTCCGCAAGTTTTGTATTTGCTTCTCCTACAAGGCCGATTAGCCTTTTATAATCAAGGTTTTCTAGCGGCAAAGATGCTGGAACATAAGGCATTGGCATTTTTTACTCCTAAAATGGTAACGAGTGACTAACGCTGTTTGCCTCGCTCATGTGAAAAACAAGTAAATTTGTATCTCACAAAAGCAATTTCCTGAGCCGCAAACATATTTGACTCTCACGGATGATAATCAAGCCAACTTGTATCCCATAGAACCTATTGTATGAGAATCAAATTTTGACTGCAACAGAAAAACAGAAAATCTTTACGTCGGCACCAGCAACTGACCTCGTGCAGTTCGTGCAGCGAGGGTGCTTTTTGGTGACCGTCCGTGACCGTCGGTGGCTGTTGTGCAAATTTTAACTTATTGATATGCAAAATTTTTCATTGATATACAAGAATAACTCGAAGGTAATTCAGATACCCAAGAAATGCTGTTTGTGCATCATTTTTTTGTTAACGTTGCCTTTTTTATCCTGTAATACTGCTCCGTGTTAGTGTTTTGTAGTTAACAGGCGTTTCCCAAGATTAAGCAGCTTCCTTCCTAAGTTCTCCTTCTTTTTCAATGGTTTTCGTCCTAGATATTTTATCCCGAGGCTTCA
>CAIZES010000337.1 GCA_903932045.1 uncultured Silvanigrella sp.
AATGGCACCAAATTTTTTCAGTCCCGTTTTCACTTTTTTTCCGTTAAAGTGCACGATCACTTCTCCGTGATCGAACCTAAGATTCGCGAGTTTGGTTCCCGCTCCCATGTTTGTATCTGTACCCAAAATAGAGTCGCCAACATATGCAAAATGTGCGGCTTTGGAATTGGGGAGCAATATGGCCCCTTTTGCTTCTGTAGTGTGTCCAATAACAGCGTTTTTGCACAAAAACACCGAACCCCGAACATAAGCACCCTGACGAATAGCAGCCCCCGGAGCAATATATGTTGGCCCCGAAATAAACGTATGAGGCTCCACAATAGCCCCCTCACCAATAAAAACTCCTTCGGCATTATCTATCACCGCATAAGGACTTATGTTTCCGCGCAATCTTTGTTCTTTGGGAATTTTCTCAACAAAAGCCCTGATGAAGGCTGTAAGTGTTTTGCCAAGAGCGGCCCATGGAGTGTCACATTGCAAAAGATATTCTCGGAGTTCATTTGGGATATCTGGATTGGGATGAGAAATAAGCTCAAATAGAGCAGAATTACAAAGAGAATGCACATTATTTTCCGTTTCACTCATGACTCATTTCCTTTAGCAAAAATCAAATTCTGAGTTTTCTTTTACATGGCTCCTCAAGCAGAGGCAATTTTTGCCGATGAGCAAATACAGTTTGTGAATGAAATTGGCAACAATGAGGAACTCAAAAACCAACAAACCGACCCAAGGATGGACAAAAGCATGTTCGACAAGAACTCGTTCAAAGAATCTTTCAGACATTGGTTTGCAGCAAATCCCGCCGCAACCGAAACTGAGGTTCGGGAGTTTTGTCAGAACAATATCCCTGCAAAAATCTATCTGCAGTATTTCTGGCTGGTAGAGCAAACAATTGCTTGGTATCAGTGGCAAACTCGAAATCACTCAAGTGACAACAATGACCCCGCCACTTTGGCTTGGAGTGTAGCGAATTAATACAGAGTTTTACAAACGCGACGCTGATTAAAGATGGGTGAAGGCGAATAATTTTCAACATATCGCATGGAACGAAGATCGGGGCCCGAATTCACAATTGAAGTCAAAGGGAAGTTGTCGAAAACATCAGAAACAGTGAAATCACGAGGCCCATTCGTGAGCCAAAAACGAGTGACTTCACCTTCGGTTCCTTCAACATCTACAAAGAATGCAAAATTATGAACCGTACGCAATGTTTCCTTATTCATGTTGTGCCAATTGTACCTGAAGTCGACCCTATAATAGCCACTTTCGCCAGTTACAGGAGTTGCTGTAACAAGGGTTTCACGAAGTGTGGGGTTGGGAGTTTCGGAAAGCTGCTCAGTATAACGAAAATAACCGCCAACATTCAGAACTTTAGAATAACGCGAAAAAAGCTGTGATTGATAAATTCGAATCCAAGCCTCGTAGAGATTTCCTCCCACTGCAGCATAAACATGCTCAGTCCCGTCACCAAAACCATTCACATAAAACTCGCACGAATCCGCGCGCACATTTTTTGCCGGCGAATACGGTAAAACTATGGGATTTTCAGCGGAATCGACAGCATTAATTGGCGACGCCATACCATGGAGCGAAAAGAACATGCTCGCAGCTGCGCAAATTGAAAAGAACAGCTTGAATGTCATTGAGACCTCCACACGGAAAAAACAAGAGCGAACCCGATCGCCGTCAGAACTGGGGAGACGTTAACAAAGCCTAAGAAACCTTGTCAATTCAAAAAAACAGCCGCGCGCTCGTTAATTGCCTCTTTTTTAAGCAAACAGCCGAATATCGAAGGGAATAAATGAGAGGTTCCCCGCCGTGCACGTGGAGGTTTTGACACCTCTCTTTATTGGCATTCACCCTCTGGTAATCTAGTTCAAGAGAAACAAATGGAATGAGCAAAGAATACTCGGATTTGCACAAGTTCTTAACCGTTGGCAGGAATCATTCGATGGCAGACTTATATGTTCTTTTAAAAGCGCAAAATGACGACTTCCTGCAAGCTTTGCGTACCTGCAAAGTTGCAAACACACCCGTTTTTTTCGACCACAAAGCAAACCTACTCGCAGCCATTTGCGGCAAGGTAAGACCCACGGTTCTTTTGGAATTTGCAGCAAACGAGTTCGTATCTGAAATACTCGCGACAGAACCAACCGCAGATATCTATATGGTGTCTGAAGGCGTTGATGCCACCTCCGTGAAATCAACATTCGAAAAAGATCACGTCTGTGGTGTTGTTAATGGAGCAACCTTAACGCGCCCCTCTCAATGGGAGGATTTACTGACACAGATATTTGCAGCGCAGCCAGACTTTTCCGACCTAAAATCACTGGTGGGAGGAACATCTCAACAGCAATTCACTCTGCCAAATTCATCCGAACGCACCTTTATTATGGATAAAATTGAGGCAGGAATTGTTGCTGAGTGCACTGGATACGGTGAAGACGTCGCACGCATTTTTTCGGAACGCGCCATCACACTTGCCGACGAACTCATGTTAAACGCAGTTTTCAACGCAAATCCCGCCATGAAAGGCGTCGACCGAAGCCTTCCCTATCCATTGGACGAAAACAGTCAAGTTACCGTAGAATTTGCAGCAGGACCCAAAGCTTTTGCTGTTGCTGTAACAGACAAATTTGGTCATCTCCAAAAAAGCGATGTTGTAAAACACATTTGCAACCCAAACTTATTAGGACGGATATCAGACAGAGTTTCCGGAGGTTTGGGACTGCGTCTTGCGTTTGAAGGGGCAAGTCAACTTATTTTTGATGTTCAGGAAAATGTAAGCACAAGAGTCGTGGTTGTTACTTTTGTGGTACCTTCCCAACGTCAATTTCGCACCAATCCAAAGTCGCTTTGCTTTTTTTCCCGCGCAGCAGCTCCCTAAGTTTCCATTGCGCGTGGACCGTTGTCACCAGCGAAACCAATAGCATCAACCAAGGCGGCAATAATGCGCTGTGCTTTGGGTGATACCTCAGAAAATCGACATCCAACAAGCGTGATATCGGGGTTAACATCGGGCGAAGTCCACTGCACCGTAGCATTCAAACAAAGCTCTTTCGTTCCAAGTTTGAGGTCGCTTGGAAGTGAAATCGCAATATCAATTTGCTGCCCTACAGCAAGTTCAGCATGCGTCAACAAAAGAGCACCTTCAGACGTGATATCGCCAATACGCCCCAGTAGTGCAGACGTTCCCTGATCGACAACTGGTAGATAATAATAAAGCGATCTCCGTTTTTGTGTCCTTTTATTAAGGAACATATTAGCCTCCAAAATATTTTCTAAAGAGTTTTCAACTCAGTCTTCTTGTAGCTTATCATGGTTCGCTTTGCATCAAATAAATTTCGATAACTTTCGTACCTCACTCTCAGTTTTTCCGATTCTCCCCGTAATTTGGCAATTTCTTCCAAAAGGGTGATGTATTCGGGGTTTGCTTCCGCTAATCTTTTGAGGCGAGCTTCCGGAATTTTTTCCATGGAATCCGCTTCAATTTTGTTCATAATTCGCGAACGAATAGATGTGCGCAAAAGTTCGAGACGTTCGGCATCGCGACGCTTTTCCACATGCTCAAGCCCAATTTTATTTGCAAGGTGAATAATTTCTTCTAACGAAAGATCTTTGTGTTGTGATTGTTCGTGATTTTCGCCTTCAACACGGTTTCCCATACAACCTCAGCTCATTTGAAGCATGCGAAGAAGAGCTTGTTTAGCAAAACTTCGCGTAGGCTCAGAAACACTGATGATGTTCTGAGGCGTTCCAGCAACAATATTATCAAGCGTCCAGGACAAATGTTTGAGATCGATGCGGTTCATCGTACTGCAAAGGCACTTAAACCGATTTACGCTCTCAACCGTTTTGTCTGGATTTTCTTTTGCCAAACGTGCCACAAGATTTGCCTCGGTAGCAACCCCCCAGTGCGTTCCTGCAGGACTGTCGGAAACCATTTTGACAATGTACTCAGTAGAACCGGAAAAGTCCGATTTTTCAACCACCGAAATATCACACTCGGGGTGCACTATAATTTGGATATTCGGGTATTTAACGCGCAATGCATCCACTTGTTGAGAAGTAAACTGCAGATGAACCGGACAATGCCCCTTCCACAAAAAGACGCGCGTCGAAACGATATCCTCTTTGGAAAGCCCCCCTTGCACCAATGCAGGATCCCAAATGCGCATTTCCGGAAGAGGAATTCCCATTTTGTAGCATGTGTTTCGACCCAGATGCTGATCGGGAAAAAAGATAATTCTTTTCCGTTGCTGAAAAGCCCAAGTGATTATTTTTTGCGCATTTGTACTGGTACAAACGATACCGCCTTTTAAACCCACAAAAGCTTTCAGCGCAGCAGTGCAATTCACGTATGTCACTGGAATAATGTTCTCTTCTCCAACAACAGGAACAATATCATCCCAGGCTTTTGAAACCATATCCACGTCGGCCATGTCGGCCATATCGCAGCCAGCTCCAAGATCTGGCAGTATAACCACTTGATTCCCCGTTTTGAGAATATCCGCACTTTCGGCCATAAAATGCACACCGCAAAAAACGATATATTTCGCACGGGTTTGAGATGCAGCAAATTGAGCAAGCTTCAGGCTATCGCCTATCGCGTCTCCCAAAGGAACAACCTCGGGACGCTGATAATGATGCGTTAAAATAACAACTTCTTCGCCAAGGCTTTTGCGTGCAGCATGAATACGCGCCAGAAGCTCGGTTTCTGAAAGATTGGGATACGGACTGGGAAGTGGTGGTTGGTACAGCAAGGGTTTTCCCTCCAAGATGAAACCATAGCGAGTCAACTCGTGTCTGTCTATTATGATATCATTGACTCAAGAACAATAGTGCGCCTATGAGATATGAAAGTTCGATCGTCGTTCGATCGAAAGTTCGATCGTCGTTCGATCTTCGTTCGACCTATTTCCAAAGAGATCAAAGCAAGGAGAAAAAATGGATGCGGCCCTCCTACAAGACCTCGCCATTGTTTTGCAGTTGGTAATTTTGGAAGGTCTTCTGAGCTTCGACAATGCCCTAGCCCTGGCGGCTTTGGTGG
Source organism: uncultured Silvanigrella sp. (assembly GCA_903932045.1). Lineage (GTDB taxonomy): Bacteria > Bdellovibrionota_B > Oligoflexia > Silvanigrellales > Silvanigrellaceae > CAIZES01. Next base: position 5,051 of record CAIZES010000337.1, read on the forward strand.
AAAAACGCCTCCCCAACCCAACCGATCGCAAACATGCCCTCACGTGGGGAATTTGGGGGGCATACGCATTCCGAACATTGGTTATTTTCATTGGCGTTTGGCTTATGGCCAACCCGTGGGTTCGCGTTGCGGCCGGTTTATACTTGGTTTGGATTGCTATAGACGAGCTTTTTTTGAAAAAGAGCGGGGATGACAAAAGTGTACCTTCGTTCAATTTGGGTTTCATCAAGATCTCACCCTTTTGGTCTGTTGTTGTTGCTGTTGAACTGATGGATATTATGTTCTCCGTTGACTCAATTGCAGTGGCACTTGCACTTTCAAAAAAAACCTGGGTTCTCATTCTGGGCGCAGTTCTTGGAATCTTGATGATGCGAATTGCCGCTCAATTTTTTATTACTCTGATTGCAAAGTTTCCTATTCTAACCAAAACAGCCTTTATTCTTGTTGGTATTGCTGGAATTAATATTTTGCTCGATTCCAAGCACATTCCCATACCGTTCACAAGAAGCTCCGAAATTAACATTGATCTCGCCATTCCCGAGCATCCCTTTTTGCTAATACTCTTTTCAATATTCTTGGGATCAATTCTTTTGAATTGGATGTTTCCTCAAAAATTCACTCGCAAATAACCACTATAAAAAATTGCCGAATCTAGCCAATAATACCCAAAACTTCAGAATCCCATCCTCCATCTCTCAAAATCACCGCGGGGTCCTGAGTGAAATCGATAACAGTAGAAACGCGCATAGGAATAGGAGACGTTGAAGCTAATGCAACATCAATGCCCTGCGAGAACCGAGCACAAATTTCACTAGCGTCGGTCCACCAAGCATCGAGCTGTTCTTCGTCGTTAAAGTAATCGGTAATTTCCAGTTCTTCAGCATCCGTAATGCTTGTAACGAGCAAAGGATCAGGGAAATACTCAAACAGAGCTTGCACCACATTATGACTCGAAAATCGAACTCCAACCGACGTCCGTTTGTGAGTACCCGCAAATTTTGGCGTACGACGATTCGTTTCCAAAACAAACGTATAGGGCCCTGGAAGCACTCGCGTTGCAACTCGATAAATACTAGTGGTCACGTTTGCAACCATTCCCACCTGCTGCAAATTTTTGCATAACAAACTAAACGGTTTTTTTGTAGGATGAGCCTGACGAAGACTGAGGAATGTTTTGTGCGTGCTTTCCAAACGAGCATCTCCTAACAGACAGTAGCCTGTTTCGGTCGGACACAACACCACTCGCCCCTTCGCAAGGGAATCTGCAGCCATCCGAATATGTCGTGGATGGGGGTTGTCTTCATGAATTTGCAGAACTTGTGCCGACATTTTGTACAATCCTCAAATAAGCTGACAACATGACTATAGGTCGCAGACTGGCCTAAAGCTACAGTATCATGGCATAACTACTCGGTTGCGCCAATGATTAGGAACGTTGCCTGTGCAGGATGTTCGCCTATTGGAGGATTGATTTGTGTCATCCCTAAAAGATCCCTTTTTTGATATGATTGCAGAAAATTTAAAGCAATTTACTTCAAATAACGTATTTGCTTTTGAAATGAATTCTTGTTCCGAATATGTGGCAAGATTGCATCGTTCACGTATTGTACAAGCCTGCCAATTCCTTCGTGAACGTTATGGGTTTCGGTTTCTGATCGATCTCTGTGGAATGGACTGGCCGGGTCGTGATGAACGCTTCGAAGTTGTTTATCATCTTTTTAATGACACCCAAAATAAGCGCTTACGCCTTAAGGTAAGTGTGGCGGAAAATGACTCCGTACCAACGCTTTCAAACGTATGGCGAGGCGCAAACTGGCTGGAACGGGAAGCTTTCGACATGTTCGGAATCCGTTTTGAAGGACACCCCGATCTCCGACGCATTCTCACTCACCACGATTTTGAAGGTCATCCTTTACGCAAAGACTATCCGGCCGATCGCATACAACCCATGTCTTCAACACCGCTTGAACATGTTTACGATGCGGATCGTAACAGATTAATGCGATCACACAACGACGATCTCATGTGGCTCAATATTGGCCCCGCACATCCTGTCACTCATGGCACTCTGCGTTTTATGGCTGTTGTTGATGGCGGCGAAACCATACGCGAGTGCGATTCCGAAATTGGTTACTTGCATCGCTGCTTCGAAAAAATGTGCGAAACACATAACTATAATCAAATTATTCCATACACTGATAGACTCAACTATTGCTCGGCTCCCATGAACAACGGAGCTTATGCTTCGACAATTGAAAAACTCATGGGTATCGAAATTCCCGCTCGCGCCAAAGTGATGCGCATGGTGCTCGATGAATTTTCCAGAATTATCGATCACGTTATATGCGTTGGCACAAACGTAGTTGATGTTGGCGCTGTAACAGGATTCTTCTATTTGTATTATCAGCGGGAGCGGGTTTACACCCTGTTTGAAAAACTGTGTGGTGCTCGTCTCACAGTTTCGCTCACTCGCATTGGCGGAATGGGATTTGACTTGCCCGACGGTTGGCTGGAAGAAGCAGCCGATGTTTGCAATTCCATAGAAAAAGCAATTGTAGAGTTCGATAACTTGGTTACAAAAAATAAAATTTTGGTTGAGCGCATGCAGGGCATTGGTGCCATTAGCGCCCAAGACGCCATTTCTTACGGATGGGTTGGTCCTTGTTTGCGCGCTACCGGTTGTGAACTCGATCTCAGAAAAACTGATCCTTATTATTTATATGACCAAGTTGATTTTGACGTCCCAGTGGGAACTCACGGCGATACCTACGATAGATACCTCGTGCGTCTTGAGGAAATGCGTCAAAGCGTAAAAATTATTCGTTGGTGCCTTAAGAACATGCCTTCGGGCCCGGTAAAAGTGGACGACAAACTCGTGAGCCTTCCCGAAAAGAAAGATGTTTATGGGAACATCGAAGGTCTTATGAACCACTTCATGTTGGTTATTAATGGAGTGCGCCCACCGGCCGGGGAAGTTTATTCACAAGTTGAAGCCGCCAATGGAGAATTGGGTTTTTACGTTGTCTCCGATGGCAGTGGCAATCCCTATCGCGTAAAATGCCGCGCTCCGGGATTCGTTTTAATGAGCGGATTTGCGCCAATAATGAAGGGACAACGCATTGCCGATTTGGTGGCAGCTTTGGGAAGCTTGAATATTGTCGCTGGCGAATTGGATAGGTAAGAGAGGAACACATGGGATATTTTTCAAAAGAACTCACAAAAATTATTGAAGGATATATTGGCCGTTTTGAAACAAAACGTTCATCCATTCTTCCCATCTTGCACGCCATTCAAGACGAAAAAGATTGGATTCGCGATGAAGATGTATTGGCATTGGAATCTGAATTTAATCTGCCCGCAGTGGATGTGCGTGAGGTTCTCACCTTTTACACAATGTATAGAACGTCACCGGTAAAACCCTATCGCATTGAAATTTGCAACAGCATTTCGTGCTGGTTACGCGGAGCCGACAAAACAATTGAAACTCTCGAAAATCACATGGCTAGGTGGAAACAAAAAACAGGAAATGAACCTCCGTTTGAAGTACACGCCGTTGCGTGCCTAGGAATGTGCGGTCACGCGCCGGTCGCTTTTGTAAATAAAGATCGCCATTTGAACGTGACTCCCGAACTCGCTCTAAAATTAGTGGAGCAATACACGTCTAAAAATCTCGCTAAAGTCGAATCAAAACAGGAAACCCAAAACGTCGAAGGGGGGCACTGATATGCCACTCATGAAAAATGATTATCTTGGACGCAAGCCCGAAGATTTTCGTATTTTTTCTATTTTCGAGGGCAAGGAAAACCATCGTACGCTGGACGCATACCGCCAGCACGATGGCTACGCAGCTCTTACAAAAGTATTGAAGGAGAAAATTCCTCCTGACGACGTCATCACCATGGTTAAAAACTCCGGATTGCGAGGCCGTGGTGGAGCCGGATTTCCCACTGGCATGAAATGGGGATTTGTGCCCAAAGCACCTGGAGAAAAATACGTCATCACCAATTTCGACGAAGGCGAACCCGGAACATACAAAGATCGCTACATTGCCGAAATGAACTCGCACATGCTTATAGAAGGCATGATTTTGGCAGCGTACGCAATTGGCGCAGCAAAAAGTTACGTTTATATCCGTGGTGAATTTATTGAAGAACGCAAGTGGGTTGAAACATCCATCCGTGAAGCCTACGAAGCAGGTTTTTTAGGTAAGAATATTTTGGGAAGCGGATTCTCTCACGAAATGGACATCTATTTTGGAGCAGGTGCCTATATTTGTGGAGAAGAAACCGGACTCATCAGCTCACTGGAAGGAAAAAAAGGCCAACCCAAATTAAAGCCTCCTTTCCCTGCGGTTCAGGGATACCTTGGCAAACCAACCATTGTAAATAATGTGGAAACATTAGCCGCTGTGCCTTGGATTCTTCGCAACGGCCCCGACGCCTATCGCAAGTTTGGAACCGAAAAATCGGCTGGTACAAAACTGTTTAATTTAAGTGGTCCCATTGTGAATCCTGGATGTTTTGAGTTGCCTCTTGGCTATCCGCTCAAACGATTTATTTACGAAGATGGCGGTGGGCTTCTCGATGGAAAAAAATTAAAGGCCGTTATTCCTGGGGGTGCATCGGCCCCTGTGCTCACTGCTGCTGAAATTGAAAATATCAATTTGGATTACGAATCGGTGGCCGCTGCGGGCTCAATGCTTGGTTCAGGCGCAGTTATTGTCATCCCAGAAGACATCAGCATGGTGGATGTCCTTCACAACATTATGGCTTTTTTCGCCCATGAATCGTGTGGACAATGCACTCCTTGTCGTGAAGGCACAGGGTGGCTGTTTCGAATTGTGGATCGTTTCAAGAAAGGCACCGCAACAAAGGCCGATCTGGACAGAGTGTACGACATCGCAAACAATATGGCAGGCAGAACAATTTGCACGCTTTCAGATGCTGCTGCAATGCCAGCTAAAAGTTTTATTCGCAAGTTTGCGCATGAATTTGAAGCGAGGATTCGGTAAATATGACAAACACAGAAAACACACTGAATGCTGAAAAAACTCAAAACTTAGTAAATCTCACAATCGATGGAAAACCAGTATCGGTTCCCCACGGAACAAGCGTAATAGAAGCCGCAAAAAAAATAGGGTCAAAAATTCCACATTTCTGCTGGCACCCGGGTTTATCGGTAGCGGGAGTTTGTCGATTGTGCATGGTAAAAATTGAAGGCAACCCTAAACTTCAAATTGGATGCAACACCCAAGTTACAGAAGGAATGAAGGTAGAAACCAAGCATCAAGAAGCAAAAGAAGCTCAAAAATGGGCTTTGGAGTTTCACTTGGTAAATCACCCTCTGGATTGCCCCACCTGCGACCAGGCCGGCGAATGCAAGCTGCAAGATTACTACATGCAAGTTGGCAGATACGATTCGCAAGTTAACGAAGAAAAAGTGTTAAAACCCAAAGCCCTAGATGTTGGTACCGAGCTGATTCTAGACACCGAACGCTGCATTTTGTGTTCTCGCTGCGTACGTTTTGAAGATCAAGTTTCAAAAACGAGTTCACTTGGAATTTTCAATAGGGGCGATCACTCACAAATTGGTCTTATTCCTGGACGCCGCATTGAACACAACTACAGTTATAATCTTGTAGACATCTGCCCTGTTGGTGCTTTCACAGCGCGTGACTTTCGTTTCAAATGCCGCGTGTGGTTTTTGGAAAAAACAAAAACAACGTGTCCTGGCTGTTCCACCGGTTGCAGTGTAAGTGTTTTCGGCAACAAAATGGAACGCGAATACTATCGCCTGAAACCCGAGGTTGATCACGAAGTCAACGGCCACTGGATGTGCGACTACGGCCGCAAAATGTACAAGCATTGCAACGCGAGCGCTCGACAATCCGTTCCACAAAAAAACGGAACCCCCGTGGATTGGAACCGCATTACCAACGAACTTGTTCAGGAACTAACTAAGGCTCGCAATAAAAAAGTTGCTCTCGTACTCACCCCACAATACACAAACGAAGAATACGCGTTGGTACTGTCCAGCATAAAGCAAATTTTGGGTACAACACCCACCGTATTTATTTGGCGTCCGGAAACAGAAAACCCCACAGAATTTGATGGCGTTCTTTTCCGTGGTGACCACAATGCGAATACAAAAGGTTTAGAACGCGCACTTTCACAAGCAAATATTCAAGCCGAAATAATTCGCGGCAACATTGAACCTCTCAAAAATGCAAATCCCGATCTTACTATTGTACTCGGGCCCGAAATTGAAATGGCATATGGCAACATTGAAAACACTCTCCAATCGTTGTCAAAGCTTTCAAATGTTGTCTATTTTGGAGTCACTTTGTCGGATACAACAAAACAATTTTCACTCACTGTTCCCACAAAAGTTTTTGTCGAAAAAAATGGAACTTATCTCAACTATAATTCTATGCCACGCAAACTCATCGCAAATGCCCCTGTGTTTTCGCAAATCATGGGTCTGGACGATATGTTTGCCGCTGCCTTGCAGCGAATTGAGCAGTGAGGAGAAAAACACATGGCGTACGTTCAGGTTTCACAGGACCCAACAAAAGACTGGCGAAATGGCTATTTACTCACAACTCTGAAAGGGCTTGGCTACACAACAAAGGTTTTTTTGCGGCAGTTCTTTCGCCTGGAAAAAACAGTCACAAAACAATGGCCCGACGAAGAACCCGATTATTCTTCACGTTTTAAGGGAAAACACTTTTTAACCCAACGCCCCGACGGCCGCGTGCGTTGCACAGCGTGTTTTTTATGCGCCACCAACTGCCCTGCGCAGTGTATTAAAATCGTTGCAGGAGAAACCGCTGAACAAGGCATCGAAAAATTCCCTGTTCGTTTTGAAATCGACATTTTGCGGTGCGTCTTTTGTGGGTTTTGCGAAGAAGCTTGCCCCGTGGATGCCATTCGCCTCGGCCCAGAGTACACAATGGCTGGACTGGCCGAAGAAAAATGGGTTTACACACTCGATCATCTTTTGAATCGTCCCGCCATCAGAGAAAAAATTGGTGCCGCGCAATTGTCCAAAAAAGTTGAAAATGAAAAATGGAATGCGAACGCAAATCACTAACCCAATCCCTTCAGCCAAAAACTTGCCTTCCAACCATTCCTATGACTAATTAAACCTCGTAAAGTTTCGATACGCAAAACCGAACTAGTGGCGCACCCGGTTTGTAAACTCATCTCTATGAGGAATTTTGCGTTATGGAAAAACATGTTGTTATCAATCTCTCCAACAGGCATCTGCACATCTCTCAAGAAGATCTTGAAATTCTTTTTGGTGCTGGGCATCAACTCAAAAACATCAAACACCTTATGCAACCAGGTCAGTATGCGTGCGAAGAAACCGTGACACTGGTTGGTCAAAAAGGATCCATTGAAAATGTTCGTATCTTAGGCCCTGTTCGCCAACAAACTCAGGTTGAAGTGCTTCAAAGTGATGTTTACAAACTCGGAAAAATTCAGCCCCCCCTTCGCGAATCCGGTGGTCTCGCCGGCTCTGCTCCTTTCGAACTTATTGGCCCCGCTGGACGCATCAAAAAGTCGGAGGGTATGATTATTGCTATGCGCCACATCCATATGGACCCCGCCAGTGCGGAACGTTTTGGTTGCAAAGACAAACAAATTGTAAAGCTCCGTGCTGGAAGCCCAGGCCGCGAGGCCGTTCTCGAAAATGTTGTGATTCGCGTTTCGCCAAGCTACGCTTTGGAGTGCCACATCGATTTCGACGAAGGTAACGCTGTAGGAATTGGCAACGGAACTCAAGGCGAAATCATGAAGTAATACCACCCCCCTTCGCTTCCATTTCTACCTCCCGCCCTTCTCACTTTTTGCTTTGATGTAGTTGACACAATCCGCCGGAAAGCATTGAATGTGCTCGTCGCAAAATCCACTTTCTGCAAAAAAAAGGGAGTATTTTCATGTCCAATAAGGTTGTTCACAATTTTTATGCAGGCCCCGCTGTTCTTCCCGCTTCCGCTCTAAAGCGCGCTGCCGAAGAATTTTACGACTTTGCCGGAACCGGTATGTCAGTAATGGAAATCAGCCACCGTTCAAAACAGTTTGAAGCCCTCAACAACGAGGCTCAGGCTCTTATGCGCGAGCTTGTCGATATCCCCGAAAACTACAAAATTCTTTTTGTTCAGGGCGGCGCATCGCTTCAGTTTGGCATGCTGCCAATGAATTTTCTTACAAAAGATCAATCAGCCGATTATATTTTGACCGGTGGATGGTCTGAAAAAGCTCAAAAAGAAGCTAAACTTTTTGGAAACACAAAAGTTCCATTTAGTTCCAAAGAAACCAAGTTCAATCGCATTCCAAAGCAAAATGAATTAAATTTGGATCCTAAAGCTGCATACGTACACATGACAAGCAACAACACATTATTTGGAACACAGTGGCACTACATTCCCGAAGTAGGCAACGTTCCCTTGGTTGCAGACATGTCCAGCGACATGATGTGGAAAAAATTCGACGTCAAAAAGTTTGCAATGATTTATGCTGGAGCACAAAAAAATATCGGTCCATCGGGCGTCACGGTTGTTATTATTCGCGACGACTTTTTGGCTAAGTGCAATCCTGGTCTTTCAACCATGCTTTCCTACAAAACTCACGCCGAAAACAATTCGCTGTACAACACCCCTCCAACGTTTGGCATTTACATGCTGCGCAACGTTTTGGCATGGCAAAAAGAAATTGGCGGTCTTGCCGAAGTGGAACGCCGCAATCACGCCAAAGCAAAAGTTATTTATGATGCCATTGATGCACATCCGAATATGTACAAGGGCCACGCCGAAAAAGATTCGCGTTCTACAATGAACATCACATGGACAATGCCCAACGAGGAGCTTGAGAAGAAATTCCACAAAGAAGCTGAAGCACTCAATATGCTCGGTCTAAAGGGACACCGCGACGTAGGTGGTTGCCGCGCATCAACATACAACGCTCTCCCTCTGGAAAGCGCGCAAGCCTTAGCAACATTTATGCATGAGTTTGCAAAGAAAAACGCCTAATACGGCGGTGCAACGAGCGGCAAGCCAAAGGCCCCGAAAGACGAAAAGGCCGAAAGGCCGAAAGCAATAGGCTCAGTAAAAAAGCCATTGCAACAAAAGACAAAAGCAATCAGACACCCACCGACCCACCGGCACCCAAGCGCCAATTAGCGCTTGGCAGCTGGTACATAAAGCTTGCTAACATAATCTTCAAGCATACGCATTGTTGAGAAATCGTACACACAACTTGCAATGGAGTTCAGCATGACCTTCACCCAACCCTCGGGCACGCCGTCGGAGTTGCGCTTGAAAAACAAAGGCAAAACGTCATTTTCAAGCACGCGATACAAATCGACTGCATCGTTTTTGTCTTGAATTTCGTCGCGTGATGCGATTGTGCGTCCGCCGATAGCAAATCCGTTACGGAACTCAGAACGGAAGTCTTGAGCTTCGTCCCACCAACCGTCCAAAATGGACATATTTGGCACGCCATTCGCTGCAGCCTTCATGCCGCTTGTTCCAGAAGCTTCAAGCGGACGACGAGGATTGTTGAGCCACATATCCACGCCCTGAACCAAAGCGCGACCCACTTCCATATCGTACTCTTCAACAAAGAAAACTTTGCCTTGAAAACGAGGAGACTGAGTCTGTTGGAAAATTTTTGCAATAAGCTTTTGGCCTTCTTTATCGGCCGGATGTGCCTTACCAGCAAAAACAATTTGCACAGGCTTATCTTTGTTACCCAAAATCTTCATCAAACGTTTCTCATCGGAGAACATAAGCGAAGCACGCTTGTAAGTCGCAAAACGACGCGCAAAACCAATAGTAAAGGCACTGAGGTCAAAGCCATGCAAAACGGCCTTAATTTCGCCCGGACCCTTACCATGACGTTTGTGCTGCTCAGCCATTCGCAAGCTTGCAAACTGCAGCAATGCTTTCTTCTGCTCAACGTGAGCTTCCCAAACCCTCTTGGGTTCCAAGCTCATAATTTTTTCAACCCTACCGCGACCCTCAGGTCCCGTGGGCGAAACATCAAAACGAGACATTTCAGAAAAGTCTGCGCTAGCCGACGCAAACAATTCTTTCATTTTTGAACCAAGCCAAGTTGGCATATGCACGCCATTTGTCACGCCCATAATATAGGAGTGAGTCACTTTGCGCCAGGTGTCGTCGGCAGTGCGGCCGTGTAACAAGCTCACGCCGTTCTTTCCGTTTGCCAAACGCAAGCCCATAGCAGTCATGTCAAAGAAATTTTTATCTTTGTCCACGCCCTGACCCAAAAGCATAATGGCTTCCATTGGAACCTTGGAGCCCTTCAACATAGGAGCCAAGAGTTTCTCGCAATGAGCGCCCCAGAAACGCTCGTTTCCAGCAGGAACCGGAGTGTGAATAGTGAAAACAGAAGAAGCCTTAATTGCAACCAAGGCATCGTCAAACGACTTTCCGGCATTCATGTGTTCACGAATACGCTCCACCAACAAAAATGCAGAGTGACCTTCATTCATGTGCCATGCACCGGGCTCAACACCCAAAGCACGCAAAGTGCGCACGCCGCCAACGCCCAAAATAAGCTCTTGATGCAAGCGCATGTCGCGACCACTGGTATAAAGCTGACTTGTGATAGGACGGTCTTCCGGTGCGTTTTCGGGAAGATCTGTATCCAACAACAACAAAGGCGCGCGTCCAACTTCAACAAGCCACACAGCTGCAGTCACATTGCGCTCAGGAAGCTCAACAACAACAGTGAGAGGCTTTTTGCTTTTTGGGTCCAGCACGCGCTTCAAAGGAAGCATATCGGGATCGAGCGTGGGGAAAAAATGCTCCTGCCGACCATCGGCATCCACCATTTGCTTGAAAAAACCTCGACGATAGAACAATCCAATGCCCAAAAACGGCAAGCCCAAATCGGAGGCTTCTTTGCAGTGGTCACCAGCAAGAATACCAAGACCGCCAGAATAGATATTGAATGTTTCGTGCAATCCAAACTCGGCGCAGAAGTACGCAACAGGAGCTTGAGCCAAAACCTTAGCGGGGTCACCCTTAGTGGCGTACCAATGGTTTTTCGTATTCGCAATATACGAATCGAAAGCCTTGATGGCTGCGTCATACTTTGCAACAAAATCTTTATCGGCCACAACGGGAGCAAAGTCGCGAACTTCGCGAAGAACGCGAACTGGACCCATACCCTGAGCCCAAAGCTTAGGATTTAATGTTGCAAAAAGCTCTTGAACACTAGGATGCCACGACCAATAAAAATTGTAGGCCAGCCTAACCAAACCTTCAAGACGTTCGGGGACAGTAACGCTGGCAACCGCCTGCGTTGGGATGCGCGCCATAAGCTCCATGTAAGCTCCTTCGGACGGGTTCAATAATGGAATGAACAGATTCCGAAGAGTTATTTGCCGAACGGGAGAAAATTTGCAAGGGGCAGGACCTGATTAGAACTTGACTGATTCCAAAAAAACATGCCGAGCATGAGAACAAGAACAACTGCGATAGCCGTTAAAGTTCGCTTCTCGCTTCGCAAAGCTGGACTCCAAGATTCGGGTCTTACACACCAATCATACTGAACAAATGCGCGTAATTTTGGAAACCACCTATTGGGTACTTCCGCACAGTATTTAGTGTACTCTTGACCAAAAATTCGGGTAAGCTTCATTTCTTCCCATGCCACTATTGGAATGTACTGACCATAGAAGAATGCCACCACAAGCAATGGTATCCACCACACTCCCGACATCACCGCAAAACCTAAGGTGAGAAGCAAATTTCCAAAATAAAGAGGATTTCGCAAAACCGAAAACGGCCCCGACGTCACCAACTGACCATTACTGTACGAACGTGTGCGCGAAATTGTTCCAATAAAAGCCACTCCATAGGTGCGAGCAACTTCTCCCAACAAAGAAATAATTCCACCCACAACAAGAGAGCATACCGTAGGATTGGCATAAAGAATTGCCACAATACCAACAGGAATTGGAGAATAATCGCGGGCACGAAAAAAATTTTCACCCATCTTTTGAAGAGTGGACATAGACATTTGTTCGGAATTCATGAACATCCTCTTACTAAAAAACCCAGACTCTTACAAAAAAATCCGGACTCTTACTAAAAAATCCAGAATAAACAGCACAAAACATCAATCAACGACATGGGTTAAAACGGCACAGACTCAGCCGAATGCGCCGCTATTGCAGCTGCTTTGCGGTGAGCAAGAATATCAACCGGCATGAGGTCGCATAGCTTTTCCAGCGAATAGTCGGAATCGTGCATGGCTCTTCCAAATTCGACGCACATTGTTCCCGGATTCAAAATTGCAGTTGGTAACGCAAAAGTTTCTTGAAACAGCTTTTCAAAAACGTCAAAACCCGACTTAGAAGTGGTGGCAATCCAAATCTCGTTACTTTCCAAATGCCACACAATTTCAAACAACCGAATGGCTGGCAAAGTGTGTTTTAAAAGTTCCTGGCGAATGCGGTCTCGCGCAGCATCTTTCATTTTTTTAGGAATGCGTTTTGCCTTGCCTTCATCATTGTTGAGAGTTCCACGTGAAAGCGCCTCAAGAGCCGCCTTCATTTGCAAACGAAACAACGTGCCTGGCACCTTCTTGGAGTCGGTACGCAAGCCAAACACAAAGGCGTTATCAAAGCAGAGATCACGAGCATCAAGTAAGTTGGGATCACCCGAAAAAGGATGACACCAACCAATACTTTCTTCGCGAACTTCATCGATGCCAATGGGGGTAATGAGTTTCTTTGAAAGACGTTCCTGAATCCAACCAAAATCGGTCCGAGTGGGATTCTCGAGAACCTGAATACGTTTGATTGACACGGCACCGGTGCCTAGCGTCATGCGACTCCTCCTATAACTGAGGGAACGAGCCCGACTCTGACACAAGCTACCGAGCTAGTCAAAACCACGTGGAATGAAATTTTTAAAGATAAGAAATGGAAGCGGTTCTGGAATCAATATGGAGTCGTTGGTTCACTGGACACAGGGTGATTGGCCCCGGTTTTATCAATCCAACCGTCACCAGCGAGAGCACTCACCGGAGTGACTATAAGTAAAACAAAAGCAAGAATCTTGCGCATACCCCCCCCAAAAAAAAGTGCGGCCCAAAACAATGGGATTCACACAAAACTTTATACTCTTTTTGGCCACTAAGTTAAAGCTTTTAATGAAGTCCTGGCCACAAATTTTTTAACCGTGCAAAAATACGGGACTCTGTGCCGCGATCAGCTGGTTTATAGGCAGCACCATCGCGTTGGCGCAATCGAGCCACCGTATCTGGCAAATATTCTGCTTTTACAAAGGCATCGGGGGCATTGTGAGGGTAGTTATACTCTGCAGCTCCAGCCTTGGTAAGCATACGCGGAGGTCGAATTTCGACCCCATTGGTTTCCACAATTTCTTTTCGCCACTCGCGCACCTTGTGCATAGCCAGATACGACCGATTGCTTTTCACAGTGGATGCCAAATACGTCAAGCACTGCGAAAGCGGAATTGCACCTTCGGGCAATCCAATACATTCCATTGCCCTATAAGCATTGACCGC
>CAIZES010000338.1 GCA_903932045.1 uncultured Silvanigrella sp.
CGATTGCTTGATGAAGCAACGCAGCAAAAAGGGCATCTCGATATCGAGGTCGCGCAGATCCTCAAAAAGGTTGTTGAATGCGAAGCTACATTCAAGGCGGAGGGCGGAGATCTGTTTCGGCGGCGCAAGGAACTGGAGGCCGAACAGCATCGGCTGGAAAAGGAGATTGCAGATAAGGAAACGCTATTGCGAGACCTTGCGGCAGGGGCGTCTCCATTGCTTCTTGTGACTGGATTGGTGGAGCAAACTGAAAAGCAGGCACGGCGAGAAATTGAGGAGAGCAAATACGAGGTTCTCTTGAATGCGTTAGAGCAACGGGACCGTTCCGTGATGGAGATTTTCCGACGAGACAAAATTCCTGAGGGGTATCTGTCACGTATTGAAGCTGTTCTACGCAAAGACCGAGAGCAGTTACAGGGGCTCGTAGCCGAACCGTGTTTTCTCAATGCGGATGATCACTTGGCCGTCGAATTCAGGCATTTGCGAGCGGAAATCCTGCCCGAAGTGGCCGAACGTATTCGGGGTGAGCTTGCCATTGTGAAAAAGTTCCGCGAACAACTGACACGAATCGAGACGCAGCTCGCGCAAGTTCCCGACGGGGACGCGATTGCGGCCCGTCAGCAAGAGCTTGATGGACTGCAGAAGCAACATCAGCAAAAGATGGCCGAACTTGGAGCGCAAGAAGCGAAAGTGAATGTCTTGTTTAAACAAGCGCAAGCGGCCAAAGCAGCGCACGAACGCGAGTTGGGAAAGGATGTTGACCAACAGGAAACGCATGAAGACCAGGAGCGCATCCTAAAATACTCAGCCAAGGTGCGGGGCACATTAGAGCAGTTTCGAATGGCTACTATTCGCAAGCATGCGGAAAAAATCGAACGGTTGATGCTGGAGTGTTTCACGCAACTGTTGCGAAAAACAAATTTGGTAACCGGTCTCAAAATTGACCCGGAAACCTATCGAATTGAGCTGACGGGTGGAGATGGCAAACTGCTGGCAATGGATCGTTTGTCTGCTGGAGAGAGGCAGTTGCTGGCGACGGCCTTGCTTTGGGGGCTTGCACGGGCCTCAGGGCGACCGCTGCCAACGATTATCGATACGCCACTGGGGCGGCTCGATTCATCGCACCGTCGCCATCTTATTGAACGTTACTTTCCTGTTGCCTCTCATCAGGTTATCCTGCTTTCGACCGATGAGGAGATTAACGCTACGCATTTGGATAGACTGAGGCCCGCCATCGGGCGAACATATCAACTCGAGTTCGACGATAAAGCCCGTTCAACAATCATTAAACCTGGATATTTTGCGAATCATGAGACCACCCGTTGAGAATATTAGAGTGAGCCAGCGTGCTCGCGACATTTTGATTAAATTGAAACGAAAGACTGACATTGAGCATTGGAACGTACTTTGTCGTTGGGCATTCTGCGCTTCTTTGAGCAATCCAACAAAACCGGTGCCGCTCACGTCTTCGCCTGATAGCAATATAGATATGACATGGAAGGTTTTTGCAGGATCTCTTTCCGAGTGCTTACCTGCTATGCTACTTGTCCGAGCTATGCAAGATGGCGTGAGCTCTGACAAAGAGGGACTGGCTGCTTACTTCCGAAATCATTTGGAACGTGGGATTTCGTATATGCAGAACGTGGATGGCTTAGACGATCTTTTTGACCTGGAAACAACTGAGAAAAGACGTTGTCCTAAATTGTAATTTCTAAGTCCGGCCCTTTCACTGGCGTTGTGCCTATCTGTGATTGGATAAAAGTGAGCAATGCTTCGATATTACAATTTCGTGTTTCAAACTCCTCCTTGAGTATCGCGAGGCCACCGTTAGCGTATTCCTGGAAAACTGTCACCCTTTCTTCTTCGGATTCCTCTGACGATTTTAGTA
>CAIZES010000339.1 GCA_903932045.1 uncultured Silvanigrella sp.
GCATCATTGAAATTAAATCTATTATGGAATCACAACGAAAAGTTAAAATCCGCGTCGATGGACAACCTTTTCAGGGTGGTGCCTGGATCGATCTCCCGGTACAAATCCAATTCGAATGGGGCGCACACTCAATTCTGGTTTCAAAGCCAGGATTTCGCGATCAGAAAATAAGCTTTAACGCTCCAATTATTGGAAATACTCTCTTTGGCACAAGCAAAGTTGAGGGAGTGGTACTCGGAAAAGATGCCCCCCTTGCCAATATTCTTATACTCACCGAACCCGAAGGTGCTCGAGTTTCCATCGACAACGATCAATTCATTGGCTTATCGGGTAAGCAAATTGAGTTTGTTCCGGTGGGGCGTCGCTATAAGATTCGCATCGAACACCCACGCTGTCAGGCATTTCACGGTGAAGTTGAAATTCCATCTGCTGCTGCTGGCGAAATTTTCACAAAACAATTTCCACTTCGTGGGTGTCACTAACACCCGTTCGCTCATTCACTAAAATTAGGAACGATTGCGCAACCCAATGCGCTCTGCATCGGATAAAGCAACGCGCGTGCGCGGCAGACGCATACTCAATGTAGGAGTTACTGAAGGTGTCGCCGGAGCACTCTGTTGCTGCTCAGCGGAAATGGCTCTATCCATATGCTCGCGAACCCCCGATCGAAGTCTTAATGTTGTATCCATCAAGTCGACAATACGATCAGCCGCAATTTCGAGCCCATCATCGGACAGCAAAAGTCCAAAGCGTCCCGGCTGAGCTTGTTCAGCAATCAATTCCTTAATAGCCTCACGTGTTGCTGCACGATACACGCTCATATTCATAAAACATTCCCTTCAGCGCACGAAAATCTGAGTGCTGTCAATATCAAATGAATCAAGAAGATCATTTGCATCAACATGAACAAGATTCGTCAAAACTTCTTTCGATACTTCATGAGCAAACGTGACAACAACAAAAATATCGTTAACAGAATGCCTCACAACAAAGGCCTGTTTGCCATGAATAGACACAGCATCGCCCTTTTCAAAAATGGGAACTCGCAAACGGCGAGTGGCGAGGGCAACCGGAATCGTTTCAACGGAAGGAGGGCGTCCCTGAGGGGTTATTGTTGCAACAGAAATGCCCGTTGGCTGCAAAGCCGCGATGGCGCGCAACCCCCGCATCACATGACCGGTCTTCGCATCAAGGCTTACAACAATGCGACCCAATGTTAACTCTTCATTTTGAAGCGGCATCAAACGCAAAATCCTACCCCCCTCTCCTATTTAGCTTGTCATCACGGCCAAAGTTGAGATAGGGAATTGATTGCCGTAAGACAAAAAATTGTCAGAGCGCTCTTCCGTTTTTAGTTGTTTCAATAATATCGGGTATATGGATGTAACACCCCGGAGGTTTTGTGAAGCAAAAGCTACGCGACACCAATAACACAGTCCTAGTTGCCGACGATGAACTTGCCTGCCGAGAGGCCGCTCGCTTCTTCTTAGAACATTACGGACTTCCCTGCGACTGCGTATGCAACGGTTTAGAGGTTCTCAAGGCCCACCAAAACAATCGCTATTCACTGCTATTACTCGATCTTTGCATGGACACGATGTCTGGCATTGAAGCAGCAAAACTCGTTCGAGCTCGCGAGCAAGCGAAAGGTCTTGCAAGGCTCCCAATCGTTGCCATGACTGGAAGTGAAGAAGACCTAGAAGAGTGCCTTATTGCAGGTTTCGATGAAATCATCCTCAAGCCAGTGCATCTTGCCGACTTCGGGCGCATTCTTGAACAATTTATTCCAGGCTTTCTGGCAAAACCGATTCTTTCGGATGTCGCTCACTAAATAATTCTTGTTGCGAACCTTGTTCAAAACACCTGCGGGGAAAATTCTCTCAAATTCTCATTTGACAACAACATTTGTTTGAGGCTGCGGCTGAGAAACTTTGCTTCCGGGAGGCACACTTTCAGTAAGCCAAACATTACCCCCTACAACCGATTGCGCACCAATTGTAATACGCCCCAAAATTGTTGCTCCCGAATAAACAACCACACCATCCTCCAAAATAGGATGACGAGGAATGCCTTTAATGGGTCGTCCTTGATCGTCCAAAGGAAAACTTTTGGCACCCAATGTCACACCTTGATACAAACGAACATGGCTTCCTAAAATACACGTTTCACCAATCACAACGCCCGTACCATGATCGATAAAAAAATGAGACCCAATTTTTGCTCCCGGATGAATGTCAATTCCCGTGCGACTGTGCGCATGCTCTGTTATCATTCGAGGGAGAAGCGGAACCCCCAATTCGTGCAATTTGTTTGCAATACGATAGTTGGTAATGGCACGAATCCCGGGATAACAGAAAATGGTTTCGGCAGGAGAAATTGCCGCGGGATCTCCTTCATAGGCGGCCTGAACATCGGTCAATAAAATTGCTCGAAGCTGGGGCAATTGGTTCAAAAACTCCCTTGTAACATCTTTCGCTCGTTGCTCACACTGGTCTGAAGGAGTACCATGTTCGCACACGAAGCAAAGTCCACGTTTGATTTGCTCGTTCATTCTGTGCCGTGTTGCGTCAAGGTTCTGACCCACGTGGAAACACAAACTATCGGGTTGCACCTCGGAAATTCCAAAAAACCCAGGAAAAAGCACCGAGCGAATAGCCTCCACAATGTCAATAACTTCTTTTCTCGACGGCAAATGAGTTGCGCACGAAGTGTTGCCTGGAGTGCTTAAAAGCGAATTATTAAAGTCACAAAGCGACTCCACAAGCTTAGCAAAAGTAGCGTTTACAGAATCCATGCCCAAAACCCTCCACACAGGTGTCGGAGTATAGCACGGAAAACAATTTCCAGTGACAAGCAGGGGTTTGACCCCGATGATCGCATTTCGTACAATCAAAGAAGTCAATCAAGGATGAGAAACTGGGAATGTGAACACTGCAAAAAGCGATTGGGCTTTTTTTGTTAGGGAGAGACGTTATGGGTGATTCGAAGGTTTATGAAATAGTGCGTGAAGCGTTCAGTCCAGACGTGTATAAAGAGCTGAATTGGGTAGGAACCATTTCGGACTATCTGGCGCTTGTTGAAAAAAATCCTAAAGTGACGCGCACTGCATTTCAACGCATGTATGACATGGTGATGAGCTTTGGCACATATGAATACGTAGAAACCAAAAAGAAAATTGTTCACTACAAATTTTTCGATGACCCCTTGGGGCTTGGAAAAGACGCCGTATTTGGTTTGGATGTTCATATTTCAAAGCTCGTCAGCATTTTAAAAGCGGCAGCACTCCGCTACGGTCCAGAAAAGCGTGTATTGCTTTTGCACGGTCCAGTGGGAAGTGCAAAATCCACTGTTGTGCGTTTGTTAAAACGTGGCGTTGAATGGTACGCATCGCAACCAGAAGGTGCGTTGTATACTTACGAGTGGATTAATTTGCACGAAAAACTTAGCATGGAAGACACCATGCGCTGTCCCATGCACGAAGAACCTTTGCGCTTGGTTCCCGAAGAATCTCGCCACAAAGTTCTATCCTTCTTGAACAAAGGAAAGTCACTGGACCAACGCATTCAATTGGAAGGCGCGTTGTGCCCCGCGTGCCGTTATGTTTATAGCAAACTTCTCGACATTTATGGCGGCGACTGGGAAACCATGATGCGCAACCATATCCGCGTACGACGCCTCATTCTTTCGGAAAAAGATCGTATTGGCATTGGAACATTCCAACCCAAAGACGAAAAAAACCAAGACTCCACCGAACTCACGGGCGACCTTAACTATCGCAAAATTGCAGAATACGGAACCGATTCCGATCCTCGCGCATTCAACTTCGATGGTGAGTTCAATATTTCCAATCGCGGTTTGGTTGAATTTGTTGAAATGCTCAAACTCGACGTCGCATTTTTGTACGATCTTTTGGGGGCATCGCAAGAACATCGCATTAAACCCAAAAAGTTCGCTCAAACCGATATTGACGAAGTCATTATTGGCCACACCAACGAACCCGAGTATCGCAAACTTCAAGCAAACGAATTCATGGAAGCATTGCGCGATCGTACTTTGAAGGTGGATGTCCCGTATATCACCAAACTCAAAGAAGAAGTGAAAATTTACCGCAAAGACTTCAATGCGGAATCTGTACCCCACATTCACATTGCACCACACACGCTTGAAACAGCTTCTATGTGGGCAGTTCTCACTCGTATCGAAGAACCCAAAAAAGCCAACCTCACCATTATGCAAAAACTCAAACTGTATGATGGAAAAACACTTCCCGGTTACACGGAAGACAATATTAAAGAGCTTCGCAAAGAAGCCCTGCGCGAAGGTCTTGAAGGAATTTCTCCTCGGTACATTCAAGACAAAATTTCAAACTCGCTTGTGGAAGATCGGGGTTCGGGCTGTATCAATCCCTTCATCATTTTGAATGAGCTTGAAGGCGGCCTCAAAAACCACAGCCTCATTCGCGATGAAGAAGTGAAAAAGCGCTACCGCGAACTTCTTGCACTTGTGAAACAAGAATACGAAGACATTGTGAAGAACGAAGTTCAGCGCGCAATTTCGGCCGACGAGGAAGCTATTGCAAAACTTTGCGGCAACTATATAGACAACGTTAAGGCCTACACACAAAAAGAACGCGTTCGTAATAAGTACACTGGCGAAGCCGAAGAACCAGACGAAAGACTCATGCGTTCCATTGAAGAAAAAATCGACATTGCCGACGCGCGCAAAGATGATTTCCGCCGAGAAATTATGAACTATATTGGCGCACTGGCTTTGGAAGGCAAAACATTCGATTACAAAACGAACGAACGTTTGCACAAAGCTCTTGAGCTCAAACTTTTTGAAGATCAAAAAGACACTATTAAGCTCACAAGTTTGGTAAGCAACGTGGTAGACAAAGAAACGCAAGCCAAAATTGATGTGGTAAAAAATCGCCTCATCAAAAACTACGGCTATTGCGACATTTGTGCCACCGACGCATTACACTTTGTGGCCAGCATTTTTGCTCGCGGAGATGTGAAGCGTGGCTGATTCTTATTGAGTCACGCTGATCGCAAGGAGTGCGCCGCATGAAAATGGAAGGTGATGTTAGCCGATTTAGGCGCATCGTGAGAGGAAAAATAAAGGATAACCTGAAGAGATTTATTTCTTCAGGTGAGTTATTGGGACGTCAGGGAAGAAAAAAAGTTTCCATCCCTCTTCCGCGCATCGATTTGCCTCATTTTCAGTTTGGTGGAAATGAGCAAAAAGGCGTTGGACAAGGTGAAGGCGAACCTGGAGATCCCCTCAATCAAGGACAACCTCAGCCCGGGCAAGGCGAAGCTGGTGAAGGCGAAGGTCAACACCAAATGGAAGTGGACGTTTCGTTCGACGAACTCGCCGACATCCTCGGCGAAGAACTTGGCCTCCCGCGCCTGGAAGACAAAGGCAAGAAAAACATAACGTCCAAAAAATATCGTTACCACGGAATTTTACGCACAGGCCCCGAAAGTTTGCGCAACTTTAAGCGCACATTTAAAGAGGCTCTCAAGCGGCAAATTTCCATTGGCGACTACGATTTCAACAACCCGGTTATTATGCCGGTGAAAGAAGACAAACGCTATCGTAGTTTTCGAATTGAGGAAAAACCCATCGCCAACGCCGTCATAATTTACATGATGGACGTATCGGGATCCATGGGTGACGAACAAAAAGAAATTGTGCGTCTCACTTCATTTTGGCTAGACACCTGGCTAAGGCGCAATTACGATAACCTGGAAGCACGATATATTATTCATGATGCAATTGCACGGGAAGTTGATATTGATACATTTTATCACACCCGCGAAAGTGGTGGAACTCTTATATCCAGCGCGTTTAAATTGGCCGAAAAAATGATTGCCGAAAACTTTCACCCTGAGGAATGGAATATTTATTTGTTTCATTTTTCTGATGGCGACAACTGGAGCGGTAACGACACCACAGATTGCATGAACATCCTGGACACTTCCCTTCTGCCCGCTGCAAACCTATTCTGCTACGGACAGGTAGAAAGCCGCTATGGAAGCGGTCAATTCTTAAAAGATTTGGAGCAACACTACGGCGACAAAACAGAAAAAGTTGTGATGCACCAAATTCGCGATAAAGACGGCATTATGGACGCCCTTAAGGCATTTCTTGGAAAAGGAAGGTAAGCACCATGGCCATGGATCCTCGTCTTACCAGCGATCTCACCGACGAACTCAAGGAAATTGTGGTAGACATCGAATCGTACACAAAGGCTTACGGTCTCGATTTTTTCCCGGTTATTTTTGAAATGGTCGATTATCGCCAAATGAGTGAAATTGCCTCCTACGGTGGATTTCCAACACGCTATCCACACTGGCGTTTTGGCATGGAATACGAGCAAATGTCCAAGAGCTACGAATATGGACTTTCGCTCATTTACGAAATGGTTATAAACAACGACCCCTGCTACGCCTACCTTCTCAAAAGCAATTCACTGGTGGACCAAAAAACAGTGATTGCCCATGTGTTTGCACACTGCGATTTTTTCAAAAACAATCGCTGGTTCGGGCACACAAATCGAAAAATGCTAGACGAAATGGCAAACCACGGAAGCCGTATTCGCAGCTACATCGAAGAAATTGGATGGGACGAAGTTGAAGATTTTCTTGACGCCTGTCTCACACTCGAAAATTTGATCGACCAACACAGTCCTCACATCAAACGCAGAGCAACCGACATTCCAGATTTGGATCACCATCTTCCGCCCGAAAAACGTCCAGTTCCCAAAATTAAAGTGGATCGGTCGTACATGGAAAAGTACATCAATCCTGCAAGCTTTATTGAACAACAAAAACTGGCTATTCGACAGGAATTCGAACGTGAAAAACGATTTCCCGAACAACCAGAAAGGGACGTTTTGCAATTCTTGGTTGAAAACGCCCCCCTCAATTCGTGGCAACGAGACGTTCTTTCTATTGTACGTGAAGAAGCCTATTACTTCGCACCCCAAGGCCAAACCAAAATCATGAACGAAGGTTGGGCCGTCTACTGGCACTCAAAAATCATGAATAACAAGGTGCTCAAAGACTCCGAAGTTATTGACTATGCCGATCATTATGCAGGAGTTGTAGCATCTTCACAACAACGACTCAACCCCTATAAAATTGGCGTTGAACTCATGCGTTACATCGAACACCGCTGGGATTCCGGAAAGTTTGGCTTGGATTATCAAAATTGTGATGACCCTGCGGTTCGTCGCGCTTGGAACAAAAAAGCAAACAAAGGCATGGAGAAACTTTTTGAAGTCCGAAAGTTTCACAACGACGTAACCTTTATTGAAGAATTCCTTGACGAAGATTTTGTCGAAGACGCAAAGTTATTCAACTGGGCCTTTGACAAACGCAGTGGTCAAGCCATCATGACCGATCGCGATTTCAAAGCCATCAAAAATAATTTGCTCGAAGGTCTTACAAATTTTGGCCAACCCATTATTGAAGTTGTTGATGGTAACTACAGAAACCGCGGTGAACTGCTATTAGAGCACAGACACTACGGAAAAGATCTCAAAATAGATCGGTCGTTTGAAACTCTCAAAAATTTGTACCGTGTTTGGACACGGCCCATTCACCTCAAAACGTTTATTGACGGCGAAGAGCGTATTTTGTTTTGCGATGGCGGAGAGCCTCGCTTAGAACGAGCAGATACCGGAGAAACCGTTAGAACCCAAGGAGAGAATAGATGATTCCCATAGCCACAGTTTCCAAATCCGCATTTGTTTCCATTTGCACAAGCGCCTGCATGCTTCTGTCTGCAACCGCATTGGCTTGCCCTCACTGCAAAGAAGGCAAGGATGCCGTCGAGGCCAACGCCACAGAAAAAACATGCAAAGATATGGGCGGAAAGGCTTGCCATGCTGACGCAGAAAAACTTTGCGGCAAAGACAGCCTCAAAGACCACGCCACTCTTCACACTTGCCTGGATGCAAACAAAGATAAACTTTCCAAGGAATGCACAGAGCATTTGGCCAAAATGAAAGAAATGAAAGGCCAAGGCAATCACGAAGGCATGCACAAGAAGCAAGAATGCAAAGACCACCAATGCATGCATCAAAAAGAAACACCCGCTCCCACCAAATAAAAATTCCTCAAAATCGAATTCCAAAACCAACAGATGGAGTCACTGAAATCTGCGAGTTTGTGCCCGGCAGCAAAAACTTCAACGTCCCGTCTGTTTTCTTGGTAGAGACACTGCTACCAAAAAGAAAATACCGTGTTCGACTTCCCAACCTAGCCCCCACAACAGCACCGTTATCGTTTGCTGATACAGCGACATGATCTTTTATTTTAGCAACTGCGAAAACACCGCTAGCATAACAAATCTGCGAAGAAGTCATTGAAGATACCAAAATCATTACAAAAACCTTCATAACATGTAACATTAAAATGCATCCTTATGCGAAAATAAATCAATTCGTGGAAAGAAAGGAATTCACTCTATCCAAACTTTGTTGCAGAGCAGCAATAGTCTCCACACTATATTGAGCATTTTTAGCGGCTGATATTTTACTGGTAGCATCTGCCTTAAATCTGCTAAAAAGATCGACACAAGAGGAATAATAGACCTGTGCTTTACAAGCTCGTTGCCGCAAAGTTGAAACTTTACCAGAATCGGTTTCGCTTTCGGCAACCGCTGTGCAATCTTTGATTTCGTTGAGGTGTTTCCATTCCGAATTTGAATTTGAATTTGAATTTGAATTTGAATCTAAATTCGAATTCAATCCTGATATTGCACATGAATTGCAAATATCTCGTACTATTTTTTTTGTCGTCAAGAGTTCAAAAGCACTTTCCAAAACTGCAATATCATCAATGGATGTTTTGCCGTTGGCAAACAGAATCACCCGTTTCATCCCTTCTTCATTTCTATTTACCGCTTCAATCCAAAATGCTGTGCTCAACATTTGATTAGCAAGTTTAACAACTGCATTCTGAATATTTCGCGAATAGGCAAACGCTTGTTCTTGAGTTTGAGCAGCACCATTTTCGAATCCTGGCACAGCAGAAAGAATATCCTTCATTTCTTCTACAACAGGCATCTCCTTCCATTTGTTCTGAACGCATTTCATCATCTTGGGATTGGACACAAACTTATTGTCCGGATACAAACATTGCGAACCACTCTCGAACTCGAATTTATTCCAAGTCTTTTCCGAAAATGCAGACATTTCAACTTTATTTTGCGTCGTTGCTTCTACACCAGTTTCAGAATTTGTTTCGGATTTGGTTCCAATATTGGTTTTAACATCTGGACTTTCAGATTGGCGATAAGGAGTAGGAGTTCCTCGAAAAGAAGTTGTGCCGCTACATGATACAAAAAAGACAAAAGGAAAAAGAATAGAAGAAGCAGAGAGGAGAGTTATGTGTGTTACGAAAGTTACGTGTGATGCGGTTTTCATGGAGTCACCCTTCAGTGATGGAATGTGGAAGCCGATTTCGTGTCGTCCACCACCATCTAGCAAACTCCGTGCCAAACGCTTTCGCCCCAACCTCCCTTACGGATTTGGCGTCGCACTCGTAACTTTCACTGTCCATTGAGCACGGGGACCATTGAAAACACCAAAAGTTTGGCTATCTTCAGGGCGATTTGCATTCACAAAAAGATATTGCGAATAGTTTTTCACAACCCCAGCGACACTGCCTTGAGCCTGTATATTGAACCCGAGGTCCTCGGTCAGTTCGCCTTTATTTCCCAAAACCCCCAAGGCAATGCGAAACTCAGAACATCCATCGGCACCGCTAAGATTTAAATTGCTTGCCAACGTACCCACTGCATTCCCAACAACAACGTCTGGAGTTAACAGCCAAGCTGGCGATTTCATATCTACAGTTTGTTTAGAAACATTTTGATCGCATTGTGCCTGAATCGTGAGTTGCAATTTTTCGGAAACAGATACATCCGCATTCACCTCACCAACTTGACTCCGCAAAACTCCCAATTGAGTTGCTTTAAGAGTTGCCAAAATGCTCTCGTCAAAATTCAGCTCGTTCACAAGCGTGATGCGCACTTGGGGAACCAACTTAATTTCACCGTTAATGTTTGTAAGGTGCGCAGAATAACCAGCCTTTTCAAGTTGAGAATTCATGCGATTCGAATATTGGTCGTCTGTTTCATTTTGATGTCTGCTATAATCAGAAGAACCACTCCTACTCATATCATTCGACTGACTGGTACTAGCATACGAACCCGAACCACTTGCTTCAAACAAACCAAACATAGAGCCGCCTGCTTCACCCTCGGCATTTGTTGTTCTGTTGCTCGCGCTGGCTTGCTCACTGGAATGATGGGAATCCACTTCCGAAATTGCTTTCGCCACCTTTTTTGAATCTTCACTCTTACTCAAAGCTTCGGCCAAAGACTCTTTTTTAGTTAAAGACTCGTTGATAGAATTAATTGTGGATGTGAATTTTGCAGGGTCCATGTACTGAGAAACAATGTTACGCATGGTGGCATCCCAATCCCCTTTGTCGTTTGGAGAAAGAACGTAGTCGGTTCCTTTTTCAAACATTTTTGACAAAACTTTACTAATAGAATCCCAACCCATTCCACCCGCACTGGATGTGCATCGCGCGTCCATACTTTTCTTCATGCTCGAAACCGCTTTGCGCGTGAGATCCAAGGTCACAGGACGTTGCGCAGCACTCAACAGCTGAGAAGAATCGGATGCACTCCCCGAATTTGGAGCGGCTGCTGGTGAATTGGAAGAACCATTGCCGCCAGAAGTTCCAGTGAAATCGCTTTTGATGGATTTCATATCAATACCAAGAGCGCATTGATCTTCATTGAAGGGAAGCGCCCAGTAGTTGTACTTAATGGAAAACAAACTCATCAACTTCTTAACTTCCACACCAGAACGATCGTTACGAAGCGCCTCAGGAATGTCGTTTTTGCTAATGGTAACAACAGCGTGACTAAAATCCGAGGCCACAGTCACCTTGTAAGTTTTTCCGGAAATGTGAACCGATGAATTGATATTTGAAATGGGGAGCTGCACAATTTGAGAGTTATCGGCATCAACGCCAATTTTTTCTTTTAAGCTAGACTTAACCATACCTAACAGAGCTGAAAGGCTTGTTTTATTTTCTATCTTGAGCTCAATTAGCTCACTATCCAAAACCGACACCTTAATATTTCCAACCACAAAGTGAGGTGTGTAAAAATAAATCAACGAAGCAGGAATTCTGCCCGCAGCACTTTCCGACTTAGAAAGGCGATCGTAAAAGGAACTGTAGGAATCTTGATAAACAAGAACTTGTTTGTTCTCAATTTCGAGTTGAGTCACCAAACGTGCAACACTTTGCTGAAGCAACGCTTGAGGGGCATCTTCCACTTTCACTTCGGGAGCAGATTCGGTGTGAGGTTGAACAACAACGGGAACATCGTTTGATTTGCTGCTGCAGGCTGTTGTTGCGAGCGAAACGGAAGCGAAGACAACTGAGGCGACGGCGTGAAACTTCATAAGAGACTCCTTTTGAGCGAAAAATTTGATGCACACAATGTGCACACTCCGCTCGGAGCAAATATGATGCCAAGACCGTCGTTTCAACGGGTTAGTCAGACCAACTCAATGCACATTGCAACGCCCATGCCACCACCAATACAAAGAGTCACCAAACCCTTTTTGGCTTGAGTTCGTTTCATTTCATGAACAAGAGTGACGAGAACGCGGGTTCCTGAGGCTCCAATAGGATGACCCAAGGCAATTGCGCCGCCATTAACATTCACAATCTGAGGATTCAAACCCAATTCTTTTGCAACCGACAACGACTGCGCAGCGAAAGCCTCGTTAGCTTCCACTAACTCAACATCTTTTAGAGTCCAATCAGCCTTGCGTAGCGCCGCCTTTACGGCCTCAACCGGACCAATACCCATTACGCTCGGATCGGTTCCATGCCATGCATAAGAAACAATGCGAGCCATGGGCTTCAATCCATGCTTCTTCACCGCATCTTCGTTAGCAACAACAACACATGCTGCACCATCATTAATTCCAGACGCATTTCCGGCCGTTACGGTACCATCTTTTTTGAATGCTGCACGCAACTTACCAAGCGAATCGGCCGTTGTGCCAGCGCGGGGAAATTCGTCTTGCACAAAAGAAACAGGATCACCCTTCTTTTGAGGAATCAAAACGGGAACGATTTCGGAAGCAAATTTTCCTTCCCGAATTGCCTTTTCTGCCTTTTGCTGAGAGGCTGCAGCAAAAGCATCTTGGTCTCCGCGCGACAATCCGTATTTTTCCGCAAGATTTTCGGCGGTGATACCCATATGAACGTTATTAAAAACATCCCACAAACCGTCGGCAATCATGGAGTCTGTGCACTCAGCATTTCCCATACGAAAGCCATTGCGCGCCTGCTTCATAATATAAGGCGCATTGCTCATGCTCTCTGTTCCACCGGCAAGAATAATTTCCGCATCGCCGGCAAGAATACTCTGCGCGGCCATAGCAACGGAGCGCAATCCCGAACCACAAACCATATTAATGGTAAGAGCTGTTTTTTCTTTGGGAATACCCGCGGACATTGCAACCTGACGAGCCACGTTTTGACCAAGTCCTGCCTGAAGAACACAACCCATAATAACGTCATCCACCATTTCTGGCTTAACGTTTGCGCGTTTCATTGCTTCCACTGCAGCAGTACGTCCCAGTTCGGCAGCACTCACTCCAGCAAGAGCACCTCCAAAATTACCAATAGCAGTGCGGACGCCGTCAACAATATAAATTTTCTTCATGATGGTCTCCTCTGTAAATCTTTGGGAACCACACAGGTTCCTTCTGCTTTGCAAACAACAATAGGATCTTTTAACACATCGCATGCCGATGGCTGATTCTCCAACCCAGCACTTTGAATCACTTTCCGCGCTTCAAACTTCATTTTTCGGGATGTTTTTCCTTCACTTTCAATCCATCCACGAGCCTCAATATAATCGCCAGCACGCACGGGAGCTTTAAACTCAACCAAATTGTAGGCAACAAAAAGACCTTCGTCGCCGTCGATTCGAATCAGCAGCTCCGTAGCCACATCGCCAAACAACTGCAACATGCGAGCCCCATCAACCAAACCACCTGCGTAATGCACATCGTGCTCACTGATACGAATACGAATGAGAGACTCTATTTTTTCAGACATCAGGATTTTCCTCCTTTGCGTTCCAACATTTTTCTTACAATAAACGTGCCAACATGCTCGGCGTAAGTTTCACGTCCAAATCCAGCATCAAAACCAAGTTCCAAAGCAAGCTTATGCGACAATCGAGGTCCGCCACACACAACTATAAAACGATCGCGAAGCTTTTCGGCCTCCAAAAGTTCTATAAAGCTTGTGAGATTCTCGATGTGCGTATCCTTTTGCGTAACAACCTGTGAAACCAAAATTGCGTCTGCTTTTAATTCAACCGCTTTTTGTATCAACTTTTCATTGGGAACCTGAGCACCCAGGTTGTAGGCGTCAATCAAGGTGTACCGTTCCAAGCCATAATGATGGTTATAACCCTTCATGTTCATAATGGCGTCAATTCCTACCGTATGCGCATCAAACCCGGTACAAGCGCCAACCACAACAATTTTTCGCCCAATATTATTCTCAATAAATGCGTTCACACCAGCCATATCCAATGTATCATTATCGGGACCTTCATCCACAACAACGGCACTGTAGTCGATGCTCACTGTAGATTTTCCGTAAACGACAAAAAAAGTAAAACTATCGGAAAGCGGATGAGAATGAACAACCTCGCAGTGTTCAAATCCTAATTTTTGTACATATATCTTTGCCGCCTCATTCGCTTTCGCACCATTTTTTACTGGCAATGTAAAGGAAAGCTGAACAGCACCGTCGTTATGAGTATCTCCGTAAGGTCTTACCAACATTTCACACCTCCTTGCCATGCATTGGAGAAAGTCCAAGCTCGGACTTCAAGAAACTCTCCACGGGATTCCAATATTCCGGTGTTTTTTGCACAACCCCATTTGCACCCTTGCCGCCATCGCGAGGGCGTTTAACATCGGCAAACTCGCCTGTTTCAATGGCATTGAACAAATCCATTTTTTCGACCTTTGTTAAAAATTCCAAAGCTTCGTCCAAAACCTGCTGTGCGCGACGACACATCAAGCCATCCTTTTTGAACTCCACTTCCTCGTAAAAATTCTCGATGTTGTTCATGACGTACTGCGCGTTTTGAATTGCAAGATAGCGATCCTGCAAATAAGGAGTATGAATAGCTTCTGTAAGCATTCCCAAAAGATGAATAGATTGATGGGTTGCCTTGGACACAAAATTAAACAGAGCGTTCATGGCATATCCCTTGAACACATCGCCCGTCATAAATTTTGTTGGCGGCATATACTTCAACGGACATTCTGGAAAAATTTCGCGCGCCATCTGTGCTTGCGCCAATTCATACAAAAATCCATTTTGTAGGTCGGGGTTCATCTCAAATGCGTGTCCTAAACCAACATAGCGAGCATTCATTCCCGCACGGTAAGCAAACTGCTCATTAATAAGTTGTGAAGCCAAAACTGTATTTGCCTTTTCAACCGCGTCCGAAGTTGTAAGATAATTATCTTCTCCGGTATTAATGATGATTTCTGCAGCCGCGTTAATCATGCGTGAAAAGTTTTGATCCACAAATGTTCGATACATATTAATATCACGAAAGAGAATGCCG
Source organism: uncultured Silvanigrella sp. (assembly GCA_903932045.1). Taxonomy (GTDB): domain Bacteria; phylum Bdellovibrionota_B; class Oligoflexia; order Silvanigrellales; family Silvanigrellaceae; genus CAIZES01. The sequence continues at coordinate 14,713 of CAIZES010000339.1, forward strand.
TACATGGAATCGTTGAGCATCATATCCAAACGTTCCAAGGCTCCCATGGCTGCAATTTCGGGCATGCACAAACCAGAGCAATAATTCACAACACGAATATAACGCTTTTCACGCTCGACAATTTCATCAACAGCCGCACGCATAATGCGGAAATTTTCTTGGGTAGCATACGTTCCACCAAAACCTTCAGTTGTGGCGCCGTAAGGAACATAATCAAGTAAGCTTTGCGCAGTTGTGCGAATCACTGCAATAACATCAGCTCCCTGAAGAGCCGCAGCCTGAGCTTGCTTCACATCCTCAAAAATATTTCCTGTTGCCACAATAACATAAAGCATAGGCGACTTCGCATTCGCCTTGTATTCTGAAAGCTTCCGATTGCGATGAGCCACATTGGCATGAATACGTTGTCTTGTTTTTGTAACAAGCTCAGCGGCCTTACGCTCCAAATGAGGCATATCCAACAACGACATCTTACTGATGTCCAAACCCGAACCAATGCGTTTATTGAGTTCCTCTGGACTGCAATTTTCTTTCAAAAGTGCATTCACATAATAACGGGACACACCATGCCCAAGCTTATCAAGCAAAGAATCGAGCACAATATTGGGAACAGGAACGCCGTTGGCATCAACGTCGTCGGCACCCAGCAAACGAAGCGTAGCCCGTTCCACTGTTACGGTTGTGTGCAGCTCCACATATTTTTGAACAGGATCAACAATACGCTTCGCAATTTCACGCGCTTTTTCGATGCGCGCTTGTTCGAGCCCCAATTTACCGCCCATATTTTTCTCCCATATGACGTTTTGCTTTTTCAATAATTGCAGGTGATAATCCAAGAACTTCGGCAATTGCCAAAGCATCACGCACAGGTGCAAGTCCTTTTTCCACCAACACTTCATACTGCATAAATCGATTCACACGATGAATGCGCTCAACCAGTGATTCACCATCCCCTGTGCGCTGGGAACAAAATTGAGCAAACCCATGATGGTTCAATCCTTTCATACGAAAAAAACCACATGCTCCATTTTCTATTTTGATATCCATAAAGTGAGTAGAGACAACTCCCACCGCAACTTCTGATTGAGAGAATTCCTCAAGAACAGCACCCAAAAGCGCCGAAGCCTCCACTGAGTTGGTTGTGCGCGCAAATTCATCGACAAGTATTAAAGATGCTAACCCAGAATTTTTTGATGCCGCATTCGCATTTTCCCAAGATAGCTGAAATTCACCAATTTCTTGACCAAACCCGGACAGCCCTTCTTGCTGTGAAACAGTTATGCCGGCAGACGGGGCACCGACGTAGAAAATATTTTCGAAAAACATTGAAACAAAGGAATCGGCAGGAACAAAAAATCCCATTTGCGCCAAAAGTTGGAAAAGAGCCAACGATTGCAACACAACTGTTTTTCCACCCATGTTTGACCCAAACACCACATTGGCGCGCTTTTGAATATCCAAAGTGAGGGGCCAATAACGCAGATCCTCCGCTGCACAGCGAATGGAAAGTGGCAAAAAGCGGCCTTCGACCACCGAAAGAAAAGCACTCTCCCCAAATTGAGGTCGCACCTTTCCAAACTCTTGAGACAAACGAGCCTTTGCCAAAGCAGTATCTAAGCGTGCAGCTGCAGCACAATAGTCTTGTAGCAAAGGGAACTCAACGGCAATTTTTTCACAAAGGCAAGCGTATACTTTTTCTTCTGCTCTAGCTTCGCGCACCAAAAGAGCCTCACGCTGAACTGCAAAGTCCATAAGCTCTGGCGGCAATGCCAGGCGCACAACAAAATGGTGAGAATCGAAAGGCTCCAGCACAAAAAGAACCGACGAAAGCGCACGGGCTTTGTCGAGAGAAAGAACAACAAAATCACGAAAACGAAAATCGATTCCGGTTTCGCGCTGAATTTTTTCAATAAAAAGAGTTCGAAGAGATTTTTCGGAAGCATCCAAAGAACGAATTTCTTTACGCACCTCAGCCAATTGAACGGAAAATTTTTCGGTAAGGTAAAAACTCTCATCGCCGTCTTGCGCATTGGAAGTTTCCAAAAAAGCAAGAAGCTCACTCGACCTAAAATCGACTCCGAAATCAGTTGCGGTTGTATGAGGAAGAGCTTTGCAAATACGAGCAAAGTTAACCAAAAACTTTTTCACAATAAAAACATCAGGAGAACGCACAAACTGCTGCGGCAATTGAGAAATTTGCGGCAAGCGGGAAAGCGCATCAAGTACGCCAACAACTTTATCGGGATGCGTTGCCAAAAAATTCAATGCGCTTTCTACGCGATCGTACTCGGCATTAACATCCAACACGCTTGTAAAAAATTCTCGTGCCTCTTTGTTTTTTTTCCCATAAACAGAATGAGGAGTATACCGGTCGTATACTACATCCATTCCCGCAAATGCCCAAAGGGCTTCAGAGATTTTCATGCAATCCTTTCCTTATATGGATTGATCCACATGCGAGAATGCAAGGCCAAATTTGCGCAACGTTGAACAAAAGCAACCTCATCCACATCCCAAGCGTTCACAACAATGGCACGCACCGGAAAACTCTGTCGAAGATACAACGAACACGGAAGCTGAGCCAACTGCCGTGAATCCAAGAAAAGAGACGCAAAATTAGGCACCACCACAGCCTTCGCTTCTTTCGAAAGGTTCTTCAGTTTTGAAGGAGTCAAAGCACCATCAATATCAATCCACCCTTGAGGAAAATTGCCTGTTGCATGCTCTTGTGGCAGCAACGGCAGCAAGGATGTTGCCGACAAAAAACGCAAGCGTTCCTCGGCAGCTGTTTGGCTTGCTGGATTCACGCGAATAACATCAACAATTCCAGCATGAAATGATGCTGAAACCTGAGTCATACGATTCACTGCACCATCAATTAACACACTGCGCACATCAGAAGCTCGGAGCGCATTTATGCATAAAGCAAGCTGCGAATTTGTATCAGGACCTACCAACTCAACAAAGTCGCCCCGCACCACTTGCGCCAAAACCATGCGCCCCAGCACCGTCTTCATTGGAAAAATATCGAGCACGCGAAAAACGCCGGTAGAAGCAGCAAGGGCTGTATCCGTAGTGACAATAACGTCCCCCTGCTCCACAGGAATATGGGGTTTTGCAGTACCAAATACCAAATCGCGACCTTCGCCATCCACGCCAATACTAGCCAAACCAACAGGACCCTTGCGTCGCAAATACCGTGCGGCCAAGTTCAGAAATGTTGTTTTGCCAGCGTTCTTGCCGGCGCCCACAACAAATGTTGTCTCTTTGTCTAGGTCACGCAAGAACCACATGGTGTTGTCCGCTCAAATTAATCATTATGATGTCTTGCGTGACGCACAAGTTCAGAAGGCTGAATGGTAAGTCGCTCCCCGTTTAAGAGTTTGGCCACTCCGTCCAAAGGCTTGTACTTTCCTTCCTCGCAAGCAACACAATTATGAACAGTTCCTTCTGCAGCAGTTGCACTCTTTGGCATAGAATACGTTGTAATCACGCCTTCATAGTTTCGCAGAACGGCACGTTCATCGCTCATGGTGATCAAATAATTCGGCATGACTGGAATTTTTCCGCCTCCACCGGGTGCGTCCACCACAAAAGTGGGTACAGCCAGACCCGACGTGTGGCCCCGTAGGTTTTCCATAATTTCCAAGCCTTTTGCAACAGTGGTTCGGAAATGAGAAATACCCAAAGAAAGGTCGCACTGGTAAATATAATACGGACGAACACGAATCATGAGCAATTCGTGCACCAATTTTTTCATGAGGTTGGGACAGTCGTTCAGATCGCGCAACAACACACTCTGGTTGCCCAAAGAAATACCTGCATCGGCCAATTTTGCACACGCAGCACGTGCCTCATCGGTAATTTCCTTGGGATGGTTAAAATGCGTATTTACGTAAATTGGATGGTACTTCTTTAACATATTCACTAAAGAATCGGTAATGCGCTGAGGCATTACCACCGGTGTGCGTGTTCCAATACGAATAATTTCCACATGCTCAATTTCACGCAGCTGCTTGATAATATACTCAAGTTGATCATCCGAGAGAACCATAGGATCGCCACCAGATATTAACACATCGCGAATAACTTTATTCGCACGAATATATTCAATAGCTTTATCAACGTTGGCTCGCGACAGATGTTGATCCTCAAAACCCACAAGCCGGCGACGCGTGCAGTGACGACAATTCATGGAACAAATATTTGTCACCAATAGAAGCACGCGATCGGGATAGCGATGAGTGAGACCGTGCACAGGCGAATCGACGTCCTCGTGCAGCGGATCGTCCAAATCGGATTTGTCGTTGTGCAACTCCATAATGCGAGGAACGGCAAGCATGCGCACAGGGCAACGACGATCTTTTTTGTCCATAAGCGCAGCGTAGTACGGAGTAATGCTCATGTGAAACTTTTCGAGACAATTCCGCAAATCTGCTTTTTCATCGTCTTCCAAAGGCACAATTTTTTCTAAAGTTTCAATATCGCGCACAACATTCTTGAGTTGCCACTTATAGTCGTTCCACTGCTCGTCGGTGACATTGGCAAAATGTGGAATATTTTTCCATTCAACCTTTTTGTACTCTTTCATGATTCGATCTTTCGCTTAGAGGTAAACTTTTTCGTAAAGTGCGCGCAAAACTGGCGACTCGCGCATAATATTTAGAGTAATTTCGGCGTGACCACGCGTATATCCGTTGCCTACAAGCATATCAACATCACGTCCAACCCCTTCGGCCCCCAAAGCCGCCTTGGTAAAGGAAGTCGCCATGCTGAAGAAATACACACGTCCGCGATCACGGCACATAAGAATGCTCGCCATTTCGGTGTTTTGAATATTAACGCAATTGATAACGAGGTCGGCCATGATGCCGTTGGTTAGTTTCTCGATAGCGTCGTAGCATTGAAGCGCATTGGTAGCATCAAGTTTGAGAACTTCGTCACAAAATCCGAGTTCCTTAAGATGCGCAATACCCTTATCGGAGTATTCTATTCCAATGACTTTTCCTGTAACGCCAGCGCGTTTGCGTGCTTCATATGCGCACAGAAGCCCGCTTTTACCGCCAGCCCCAATAATAACCACGGTTTCGCCGGGTGCCACCAAACGAGCTGTTTGCGCGGGAGCACCAGCAACGTCAAGAACAGCAAGAGCCAACGGACCGGGAATGTCTTGCGGAAGTTTTGCAAACAATCCTGTTTCAAAAAGAATAGCCTGCCCCTTTATACTCACCTGATCAATTTCAGACTTAATTTCCAGAATTTCATCGATGCGCAAAGGAGTCAGAGAAAGCGAAACCAAACTTGCAATGCGGTCGCCAGCCTTTAGGCCAACTTTGGCTGCAATTTTTTCGCCAACATATTTTACTGTACCAATAAACATACCACCGGAGCCCGTCACAGGATTGTGCATTTTCCCACGACTTCCAACAATTCCCAAAATAATTTCACGAATTTTTTGTTTATCGCCCCCGGCCTCTTGCTTAATCTGAGTAAAGCTTGCTGAATCGATGTTCAAAACCTCGACATCCACCAAAATTTCGTTGTCATAAATTGCATTCATGTCATTGGAAATTTTTGTAGCGGGCTGCGGCAACACTCCTTTGGGTTCAATAACACGATGTGCACCAAATGGATTTCCACCTGCGATTGTTTTCATGATTCATGCTCCTCTCAGCTGAAATAATTGACGAACATCTGAAGGCTTTGCAATATTCAAACCTGCTTCCCTGGAAATACGCACAGCGCGTTCCACAAGCTCAGCATTGCTTTTTGCCAACACACCCTTAGAAAAATAAACATTATCTTCAAAACCAACGCGGATAAATCCGTTGGTTGCCACCGCCCCATAAACAGCAGGCAATGAGGCTCGCCCTACACCCATTACAGTGTGAAAGCTGCCAGCGGGCATTCGATTTGTAAACAAGGTTAGGTTTTCGGGCGTGTAAGGAACACCACCCGGAACATTCATGACAAAACCGTAATGATAAGGCGGCTTCAAAAGTCCTTCTTTGATAAGCTGAAGCGAAGCATAAATATGCCCGAGATCGAAACATTCAAGAGTGGGTCGAACCCTCTTTGCATTCATAGCATTTGCAAATTCACGCATAATTGGCAACGTATTCACAATATATTCGTCGCCAAAATTAACAGTACCACAATCAAGCGATGCCATTTCTGGTTCCAACTGAATGGGTTGCAAACGTTCTTCAGGACTCATTCCAACCGCACCACCCGTTGTGACTTCAATAACAATGTCACACTTTTTGCGAATAAGGCTCATGGCCTCCTGAAAAACTTTAATATCTTGAGTGGGTTTCCCTGCAGCATCACGCACATGCAAGTGAACAAGACTTGCGCCCGCAAGGTAGGCTTCGTAGGTGGAGTTCGCAATTTCTTGCGGAGTTAGCGGCAATGCAGGCTGTTGTTCGCGCGTTGTTTCGGCGCCAGTAATTGCACACGTAATAATCATTTGGCTCATAAAAATTACTCCGTAGAAGTCAGAACGTTTTCAAAGTTTCCGCAATTGTTAACCGAGCGCCTGTGGCTTTCACAACTTCTTCAACAGTGACGCCTTCAGACAGCTCTTCAAGTAGCAATCCCGTAGGAGTGACACGAATAACGGCCATGTCCGTCACAATCAGATCAACTTCCTTTTTTGCAGTAAGCGGCAAGCTACAGCGCTTGAGAATTTTTGGTGCACCATTTTTGTTGACATGCTCCATGGCAATAATCACATTTTTTGCGCCAACAACAAGGTCCATTGCACCGCCCATTCCAGGAACCATTTTTCCGGGAATCATGTAATTTGCTAAATTACCTTCTTCATCAACTTCCAAGGCTCCAAGCACAGTGGCATCAACATGACCGCCACGTATAATAGAAAAGGAAGTTGCAGAATCAAAATAACAGCCGCCTGGAAGAATGCTCACAGGCATTCCGCCTGCATTCACGATATCGGGATTTTCCGATCCTTTTTGCGGCACAGGGCCCAATCCAATAAATCCGTTTTCAGAATGCAAGAAAATTGTTTTATCGGCAGGCAAAAAATTTGCGCACAAAGTGGGCAAACCAATTCCAAGATTAACGAGTGAGTTATCTGGGAATTCCTGAACAATACGCTTAGCAATGCGCTCACGTCTGTTGTTTTTTCCGTCACTCATTGTTTTACCTCCACAATACTGTGCACAAACACACCAGGAATGTTGACGCGATCGGGGCACAAATCACCCATACCCACAACGGAACGCGACTCGCACACTGTACACTTCGCCGCCATAGACATCACTAAATTGAAATTTTTGCGAGATTTACCCACATGAGCGTTGCCAACGGCATCGCAAATATCCGCAACCACAAGCGCATAATCGGCAGCTAGAGGCTCTTCCAACAGAAATTCACGTCCATTGAGAATGATTTTTTGCTTGCCCTGTTCAACATTTGTTCCACAGCCCGTTGGCGTCAGAACGCCACCAAGACCCGCTCCGGCGCAACGAATACGCTCGGCCAACGTTCCTTGAGGAACGAGGTCGACAATCATTTCACCCTTGTTCATTTTCTCGCCAGCTTCAGGGTTTAAACCAATATGCGAGGTAATAAGTCGGCGCACACGCCCCGCGCTAATGAGTTTTGCAATTCCCATTCCCGGCACACCAGCGTCATTGCATACAACTGTGAGATTTTTAGCTCCTTGCTCCAACAAGGCGTCCACAAGTGCAAGAGGCTGTCCGCAACACATAAATCCACCCAACATAATGGTGGCCCCGTCGGGAATTGCAGCGACAGCTGCTTTGGGAGTGACAACTGGTTTCATATTCTGCCCTTTCGCCCTGGGTAAATACTGTTTTCCATTTAATTATAACACGTTATAGAAATATAAAAATGTCGACAAACCATAGCATTTCGACAATGACTTAGCAAAGAATGTGGTTTGGACGATTAGCCTGATTTGGATGGTTAGCCAGAAAAGCAGCCCCCGTTGTTACACTTCGAAAGGCCTGCATGGTACGATGCTCAAACGATAAATACAGATGATTGACTTTGAAAATGAAGATTCACCGCAGCGCATCACAAAATAAGGAGTGACCCATGAGCAGTCCGGAAATTCCACAGCCCGAGTCGGATAAAAAGGGAGCGTTCCCAACAGATCTCGCCCCCCAAAGTAGCGCTCCCAAAGGCAATCCGCGCGTCTGGGTTTTTTCAACTTATTTTGCAGAAGGCCTTCCCTACTCCATTGTTCGCCTTCTCTCAAGCGTGTATTTTACAGATGTTGGAGCAAAGGAAAGCGTCATTGGATATTTAAACTTCTTAGGAATCCCTTGGAATTTTAAGTTTTTGTGGGCACCATTTCTAGACATCATTGGCACAAAACGATTGTGGCTCATTATTGTACAAGTGCTTATCACGGCACTCACTTTGGTCATTGCTGCGGTCAATCTAGCGTTTCCTTCGTTTGCATCCTCGCCCGAAAGTTCGAAATATATGCTTGAGGGTGTGGCACTATTGCTGGTTGTTATGGCATTTCTTTCAGCCACAAATGACGTTGCTTCGGATGGTTACTACATGGAAGGTCTTCCAAATCCGAAGGATCAGGCTACATTTACCGGATACAGAGTATTCGCATACCGCCTAGCCATGATTTTAGTAAGAAGTGGAATTGTTGCATCGGCAGCTTGGGCTATAAGTATATTGACAAAAATAAATCCAAACATTGATCCGCTTACAGCAAAATACCAAGGATGGTTTTGGGCATTTTGCGCGGCAGCATTAAGCATGCTCATTCCAACTCTTCTTCATATCTTTAAGCTTCCAAAAATTGAACAAAAAAGAACAAAACGCGCATCTGTTTCCGAAATATTCAAAAAATTTGAAGATGCATTTGTTTCATACACAAAGCAAGAAAAGTTTTTGATCATTATTGTTTTTATAATTTTTTACAAAGTTGGTGACGAAGTTTTGTTTTCAATGAGCACTCCATTTTTACTGCGCGAACTTCAACTCTCAAAAGAAAACTTTGCCTGGATTGGTGGACTTATGGGAGCCTTTGGCGCAATTGCCGGAGCATCCTTGGGAGGAGTTTGGATTCAGAAGTCGGGACTCAAAAAAGCCATTTGGCCTCTAACACTCATCATGAACCTGAATATCTGGGCATATGTGTGGCTTGCCTGGACTCGACCCATGGGAACAACAACTCAAGGTATTGCAACCATTGCTGCAGTTCACACCTACGAAATGTTCGCAGGGGGCATGGGAACCGCTGTGTTAACTGTTTATTTGTTGCGCACTTGCAGCCAAGAATTCAAAGCATCGCATTTTGCCATTGGCTCAGCCATTATGTCGTTGTTTGGAACGTTTTTCGGCGGGTACGGCGGAAAATTCGTGGAACACTTTGGGTATTTAAATTTATACTTGCTTGCATTTGCACTCACAATTCCTTCCATGGCTTTGTTATTTGTTGCGCCAATAAAAGACGAACCAAAATAAGCCCAAAAGAAATAGCGCTACCACCTCGCGATCAGTTCCCAGCGTATGCTCCAATGCGAAACTTGCTCAACATATCTTTTGCGCGAGCGCTACCATGGGAACGATGACTGTTAAAGGCATTTGTAACAGCTTTGCCGCAGTCGGCCGCGAGTGCATCGTCTCCAGCAGGATGTTGCCCAAAAAACTTGGTAATATCGTAGACTGAAGTTTCCACGGCAATCCAACAATCGGATTTCACAGCGTGGACAGCAACATCCTGAGCCGTATATGTTTTTTCTGTTGGCGGATTCGTCTGCAAATCTGTTGACGAGTGAGCGGGAGTGGTGGAAGTTGCTGAATCAGTAGAAGTTGTTGGAGCTGTAGAAGGCACAGGCGCAGGTTTTGTTGTGGGTTGGTCTGGTTGCATCATGGGATTGACGGGCGTGTCGTTACTTTTTCGCCCACATCCCACAAATGCAACAATGCACAGTGCTAAAAACGAAACTGCAGAACTACGACGCAAAAGCATGTTTCCCCTCCAGAAAAAAAAGTCAAAAGACCATAAATATCAAAGGACACAACATATTCCTGAAAGCAAACATCAAGAATATAAGAACCCTGCAGGCTCATGGAGTGTGACTAGCAAACAGAACGGAGGAAGGAAACACTAAAATAGTGTCGAAGACTTAAATAAAGATCTTTTAAGGCTTCAGATTTTATCAGCAGGATCGCAGGCAGGGGAATCGATTGTCACACTATCGCCTGCCTTATTCGTGCAGCTGAGATCGCCACTGTCAACCGTGCAATCCACTTTCTCCGTTTCTGTACCCGATGTTTTAAAAGATATACTCAGCGTGCCACTCGTTGGCGCGCATTCGTCGCCAGTGTGAGTCATCACAAACGAAGTAAATGTTTTTTCGATGGTTCTTGTTGGTTCCGTTGTATTGGACGAAATCAAAGTACCAGTAATGGTTTTACTGACCAAAGAGCCCTCGGCTGTTAATCTATCAACCTTAATTGTGAGGGGAGAATTAGTGGCTGTTTTGATATTCCATTCCAATACCGCAGCATCTTTTGTGATGGTACGAGTCACGTCAGAAGCAACTGTTTTGATTCGCAAAGTGTGGTTTGCTAGGGTTAAGGTGTCGTCTGCTGCAGTCCAAGTGACAGTGCGATTCCCCTTTACTGAGTTCGTCACTGAATGATTCACAACAGTCTGAGCTTTTGTTTTTGCGTTTGTGAACGTGATATCTGTTGTATTTGAACGTGTTCGAGTGGGATCAATAACAACCGTAGCATTCAGAAGACCACCAGAGGGAACAGCATGACCGGTTGTAGAACTGCATGCAACAGTTGCGCCTGCTTTAGACCAAGTGCGAGTTTCCGTCATAGTACCTGTCATAGTTCTTGTGCCCGTTGCTTTGGGACGCGAAATGGTGGTTGTGTTTGTACCGATGTCACCCGTAATAGTGACAGCCGCAGTTGCGCCTGACACGGCACACGCACGAGTCACGGTGGGCACGGTGGGCTTCGCAGAAAAATTGAGTGCATCTTCAACAAAACCCACTGTGGTAGAACTTTCACCCGCACCAGCACTGTCAACAGCCTCTTGAACCAAATCAGAAGCATTATCCGCTGTTGCTGTGTCGGTTGTAGAAATTGTACGATTCGATTTCTTACCACAGCTTGGCAAGGCAGCGGCAAAAATACAAACAAATGGCAAACATGTGGAAATATAACGACGCATAAATCCCTCGAAGTATTTTTCGAACGGGTGAAAATAAATTTGCATGAAAACTCGAAATTGAGACAACCATGCACACCCATTTGAAGTTTAGCCGAGGCAAAAAAAAAGAAAATTGAAAACGTACGGGCCGTAAGTTTGAAAGCGTTGGTTTTTTGACGTTATTTTTCGGGCGCCAGACTTTTTCGAACTTCATTCATATCCAAATCTCGAACCTTTTGAGCAAGGTCATCCAAAGCAACCCCAGGCAAGGCTCCCGGCTGCGAAAAAACACCAATATCTTCCTTAAAAACAGCTAAGGTAGGAATGGAACGAATTCCAAACATGGCCGCCAATTCTTGTTGTTCCTCGGTGTTAATCTTGCCAAAAACAATGTCCGGATGCTTTGCTGCCGCTGCCTCAAAAACCGGGCCAAATTGCCGACACGGTGCGCACCACGTTGCCCAAAAATCCAAAAACACAATTCTATTTGAAGAAATCAGAGAGTCAAAACTATCCTTTGTCACCTCAACAACTTTAACCATATTAAGCTCCTGATAAAGCAAATACCATTTTGTTCCCCTGAGGGTACACAATTCAACAATGGCAGCATAGCCACTCCAGCCCATTCGAGCCATTGTAAACAAAAAGGATTCAGAACAGACAAAGGCCGAACGTTTTGGGCCATGAAAAGGAGATAGCGAAGAAGAACCATCGGAACAATCACATTTATATCTCGTAATAAAAATCGAATCAATTGTAGCAATCGTGTCCCACATTGATTTTAACTTTTGTTGAGCATCATGTAGATAAAAACTTGCCGCTTATTGTTAAATATCTCATCCTGGCTCTTCGGGCTCTGCACCCTTTTCAGATCTGTTGCCGGTGCTGAGCAGCTCGAAACATCAACCGAAGAAAACTCTCCGGGGCAATTCACCAATAAAAAATGCAAAATAACGGTTTTGTACAGAGAAATTACGCGCGAAATTCAAAAGTGAATCACAGACAAGTCACAAATCACCATCCGCCCTTGGGAGCGGGCCTATTGTTCAGAATTTTGAAAAAGACCGCGATGTTTTATTTCAAACCACTCAAAGCCTTTTTCACTCGTTCCTGCACCAAAACCGGAACCGAGTTGTGTCGCTGTGCTGAGTCTTTGCAAACCGCCAACACATGTTTGAGAGAGTCACAAGCGTTACGACACCCCGGACACTCCTGAACATGTTTTTGCATAGAATCACAAAGCGTTCCCGTAATTTCGCCCTCCAAAAATTGCGAGTATCGTTTCACAATATCCAGGCAAGGCACCAAATTTGTTTCGGCCAGAAGCGACTCCGGCAGCAGCGGATTCATGCGCAAACGCACCATATCCCTTGCACGATGCAACCGACTTTTCACAGCTTGAACGGTAATACCCAAAACCCGGGAAACCTCATCGGCCGACAATCCTTCAATGTCTCGCAAAACAAAAACTTCACGGTACTTAACATCTAGGTCTGCCAGCGTTGAATCCAACACTCGCTCCAACTGCCGCAACGCTAGTTTTTCATCGGGAGCCTCGTGATCGTCAACAGCTAAAGCGATCTGCTGAATATTTTGATTCGAAGAATCGTGCAGCGACTCCAATTGTTTTGGAGCAAATTTGCTTTTGCGGCGTTTCTTGATGCAAAAACTTCGGGCAATGGTAAAGGCCCACGTTAGCAACGAAGAATCGCCACGAAAACCGTCCACCCCGCGAGACACTGCAAGAAGAGTCTCTTGCAAAATATCTTCTGCATCGGCATCGTTGCGACACATTTTGAGTCCAAATCGATAAACACTCGGCTGCAACTGAGTCAATAAAAGATCCATGGCACGGGCATCACGAGAACGAATACGCTCCAAGAGTTGTAGCTCCTCTCTTCCGTTGCTTCTTTCGCTTCTTTCGCTTCTTTCCTTTTGATCCATTCAAACCCCCAAAGCACTGCAAGTTTTGCCGCACGTCAAAACTGAGAGAATACACCTGCATTTGTGCACTTCTACAGCAAGAAGAGCGAGAATAACCTAGTGGAAGCGAGGATACCACAATGAACATCCAAAGACTTCTTCACAATGCCCCAAAGACTGCCATCACATTAGCATCTGCAGCATATTTTTTGTTTGCCTTTGGAATTCCCAATGCCACAGCAAGCGTCACCTACAATGCGGAAAACTCCAAAATGATAGGCGAAGGGTTGTGGCCTTTGTATTCCCAAGCAATGTTCATACAACAACGCTCTCAGGAACAGCGCGTTCTCGAAGATAGAAGCGAAGCTGCTCAAAGATTCAGAGACATTTTTTTTTCTTTGGGAAAAGATCACTACACATCTAATGAACTTGCAACATTACTCTATTATCCCACACAAACGGTTTTAAACGCTCCCAACGTAATAGAAGCCGACTTGAGTCCACTTGCAGCGCTTCAAAAGTCGTTAGAGGGAACATTGCCTTCCGATGCCTACAACGAAGGACTGGAAAAAGGATACAACAGCATTGAACCACCCATAGCAAAACTGAAAGAGAATCCACCCACGGTTATTGTTTTTCCTGGCGTCTTCGTGGAGTTTTCGGCTAGTCGTCCGTTTGAGGAAATTTTGCAAAACCAAGAAAGCTCCTCTGCAAAACGCTGGCGTGAGATATTAAAGAACAACGCACGATCTCCCCTCACACAAGACCAAATTCTGCAAATTAACCAAGGACACGATGTTACAGTCTCCCTCAGCGAGGTCATTGATATTGCTAGCATTGACGACACCGATGGTGCTCCCCTTGTAAACGTTGTGTATTTGCGTCCGCCTCGGGGAACACTGGAAAGCCTTGGCACAACAGAACATCACACGGAACGCGCGCTACGAAGACTCAGCAAATTCTTTTCCCTTTGGGGTAGCAGTGAAAGCAATATTTTTTTAACTGGATATTCCCGAGGGGGATTTGCGCTCCTCGATTTTTTGGTTGCCGCGCGAAAAAATCCACACATCGCACCATGGGCGCGACGCATTCGAGCAACGGTAGGCATTGGGGCAACACTTCAGGGTAGTTATTTTTCAGACATCTATTTCAGCCACCCAAAGGGATTGGGATTGAATATTGATATTTTGGTGAAACTAGCCCGATCTTTGGAAACTCCAAACGCAAACGATAATATTCGAAAACGCTATGCAACAACTGCGCGTAATCTCTCTAAATGGAAAGAGGCCTTAAAAGCGCTACAAGCTTCACAAACACAAACAGCAGATCCCGATCCCGGCCTTGTGCGTGAAGGAATCGAAACCAATTCGGTAAGCACACAATACGCTTTCAAAATGGCTAGGGACAGCTTGCTAAAAACATTTGTTCCTCCAACCTTTTTTGACAATAACGAAATCACAAACATTCAAAGTTTTAAACTTGCCGCAGAACTCGTTCACGAAAGCTTTGTGGATATTTCAACAAAAAATGTTCAAGAATGGTGGAAAACGCACACAGTTCCAACAGACGTGACTTATGTCAGCATTCTCTCCACAATGTTCAACAAAACAACCACTGAAGAGCCAAACCCACTTGTATTCAATGAACTCGCATTCGCTCCACACTCCATTGACTTTGCGATGAATCGCGGAGGCTACTATTCCCTTGCCAACGAAACAGGAATCAGTCTCAACGATGGCGCTGTAACCGCAGCAGAAGCAACATTTTCAATTGCAAACAGCATGGCGCTCAATAGCAATCAGCGTCCGTTTAAGGCCATACCCTTGGCTATTCTAGGAAGCCATCATTGGAGTAGCGTTATGCCTTTCGGAGTGCTCAGCAAAAATCAAAAACCGAGCGCGTTTCCGCGAACACTTCTTATGCTTTCATTGGCTAGTTTTTTGCAAGAAAATGAGATGTGACATCTATATTATTGATGTTAACAGAGTTTGCTTTCAGCATTCACTCCATGAACATCAATAAAATCTCGGTTCTGATAAACGATTTATTGTGCTTTCTGACAAAGCTCTACAAAGGCTACAGGTTTCAAGCTTGCACCACCAACCAATGCACCATCTACGTCAGGGCATGACATAAAACTTGTTGCATTAGCGGGATTCACGCTACCACCGTACAAAATACGAAGCCTGGATGCACAATCAGCTCCAAAAATTTCACCCAAAACCTCACGCACAAAGGCATGAGCTTCCTGAGCTTCAACAGGAGTTGCGGCCTTGCCCGTTCCAATAGCCCAAACGGGTTCGTAAGCAATGGACAGAAGCGGTCGATTTGCGTCTGCACCAATCACATCGCTTGCATTGTGCAAACCAGCAGCCTCAAATCCTTCCACAAGCTGAGCACGCAATACTTTTTTAAGATCGCCGCGCTCACGTTCGGCAAGGGTTTCGCCAATACAAAAAATGGATTCCAAACCTGCACGCAATAATGCACCAACACGCTTGCCCGCAGTTGCATTGGTTTCTGCAAAATACTGGCGCCGCTCGCTATGCCCAATAACACTTCCACGCACGTTCAAGTCTTTGAGCATTCCCACGCTCAACTCACCAGTAAATGCGCCTTCTTTTTCCCAGTGGCTGTTTTGAGAATGCACAGCAACACCATTGGTTCGAAGAGCAGCCATACCAGGAAGTGAAACAGCTGGAGCTGCAATTCCCAAATCAACGCGATCCCAAAGCGCACCTGAAATTTCAACAAACTCGTTAAAATCACGCAAGGCTTCGGAAGGGGTTTTGAACATTTTCCAATTTCCAACAACAATCTTACGACGCATCTTGAGTTCCTCAATTAAGGATTGCGAATCACTTTAATACCAGGGAGATCTTTACCTTCCAAGAGCTCCATGGAAGCACCGCCGCCAGTTGACACATGCGACACTTGGCTTTCCAACTTGAACTTAGCCATAGCTGCAGCAGAGTCGCCGCCACCCACAACAGTTGTTCCCTTGCAACGCGTCAGCGCCAATGCAACTTCGCGCGTGCCGTTTTGGAATTTTTCCCATTCAAAAACTCCCATTGGACCGTTCCAAACAACAACCTTAGAATCTTCAATGACCTTAGCAAAGGTTGCGGCAGTTTTGGGACCAATATCGAGGCCCATCAAACCAGCGGGAATATTTACCCCATTCGATGCCACGGGAGTCACAGATTCGTCGAATTTATCGCCGCACACATGATCTTCTGGAAGATAAATTTGGGCAGGTAAAGAATGCCCATTCTATTGCCGCCGGTCTGGATTATCCCGGCGTCGGTCCGGAGCATGCCTATTATAAAAAGATTCACCGCGCAAAATATGTTGCGGTTAGCGATAAAGAAGCACTGGC
>CAIZES010000340.1 GCA_903932045.1 uncultured Silvanigrella sp.
AATGTCTTTGGGCACTATGTAGGCGAACACTTTTCCATTATTTCCGCCTTCGTGATTTGTGACTAGGAGTTGTTTTCGGCCGTCGTTGTTGAGATCTGCAACTTGAACATCAAATGCTGAGCCGAGAGTGCTGTCGATAACTCTGGACTTCCAGTCTTGATTTCCGGTGCGTGACCAGAGCGTGAGTTTCTTGCTAAAAAACTCGGTTGCAATAATTTCTGGAATTCCGTCGCCATCAAGATCTTCTGCACGGAAATTGACATCGGGTCCTTGCCCAATGACATGTTCTTTCCAGGGTTCATTTAAGTTTCCAGGGTTTTCGAGCCATAGAAGTTCGCCCCCACTTCCGCCAAACAATCCCTTTGTTGCACGAGCCGTGAGAATATCTTTTTTACCGTCGCCATTCATATCTATCAATACGGAGCGGTGATAAAACCAGCCATTTTTTGGAGTGGACAGAACAAATTCTTCCTTGCTATCCAAATCAATAAAGGTAATTGCGCCAGTGGAATTTCCGGGAACCAAAAAACCACCTGAAACCAAAATTCCTTTACGACCAAAAACGTCTTGAGGTACGGCCAGAGTGTCGTTGGGCCAAACAATATCGCGAGAAATTTCGTTCACTGTAACTTCGGTGTTTGGATTCAAAGCCGTTGCTGCGTTGTCTACAGTGCGTACTGCATTTTGGCCAAACAAACCAAAACTAGAGATAGAGAGAACGAATGGCTCGCCGGCGGAAAATTGCCCAAGGCTTAAAAAGGCAGCCTTGGGTACCGAGAAAGAACCAACTTGACGGGGCTGAAGATCCGATGCGCTTGCCGAAATCGATGCGAGCGCCAAAATTGCAGAAGATCCAAATACTAACTTCATAAACACCTCTAAAAGAAGAATAGCAACAGGGAACCTCCCCGACCTTCGCATTTCTTAAAATAATTTACAAGTCTATCTTATACGCAATAGATACCGGAAATCGTCCAGAAATCTGAGTTCCCGAGACTATTGTGGGGGCGCTCCTTTTGGCGAGGCCAAAAATTGCAAGCGTCCCTCAAAGGTTGGAGTGATCCAGGCGTAGCTTTTTCTGACGGCAACAAAATACATTTTGTTCCAAATTGAAAAGCGGGCGACATGATTAATAGTATCGTCTTTTGCAAAAAACTCGTCGGTTGAAATTCGTTCCAGAAAAATAGGGCAATCGCCCGATTTTATATGCTTCTGAAGAACGTCGTCATCGACAACTCGCAGAGTGGTTTCAATTCCCAATTTTTGAAGATCGGCAGCAATGGCTTTGGCTGCCAGAATTTCAAGTGAGTTTGGAATTGTTTCCATTATTATCGAAAGTGGTTTTGCGTTATTTGAGTTTGATGACTTATGTGTTCCATTATTGTTTATAGCGTTTGGCTGAAATGTTTCTGAAAATGAACTATCAAGATACGCCCTAGATTTTTCTGTTTTGGCTACCATTCCCGAAAGAGAAAATCTTTCTATTTTATTGAAATCAATGCTGGAAAGTATTCTGTTCTTTATGTCATTTTCTGTTAGAATTCCGCCAGAAAAGTTAAAACCAAGCGACAATATTTCCGGAGAAATTCCTTTGCGTATTTCAATTTTTGACGAGTGATTCTTGCTAATGTCATGGATCGATTCTTTGGAAAATCCATCCATGACAATGTCCAGTTTTCCCTTTGTAAGGGATTGTACTCGGGACGCACTATCGGGAATAAACTTTAGGGTTATAAGCCTGAAAAATGGCTTTTCTGCCGACAATTCTTGATTTGAAAATTGTTCATTTCGTTGCAGAATCCACTCGTCCCCTGTAATGCGAATTGCCGAAAACGGGCCACTTTCAAATCCCATTCCAACAAGGTCTTCGCGCGGTAAATTTAGAGCTTCCTGAGGGAGTGTTCCAATGCGCAAGTGTGATGTAAATTCGGGATCGGGTTTTGCGAGAGAAAATTGCAGTTCATATTCCGCGATTTTGGAAATTTTTGTAACGTTTTTGAGAAAAGATCTTCGCTTGTTCACATTTTCTGCATCGGTGCCAATAAGAATGTTTTGATAGTTGGCTACTACGTCGTTTGCCGTTATTTCTTTTCCATTTTTGAAGTGAATACCTTTGCGCAAACGGACTGTCCATTGTGTTGGAGTTGTGGCAATGCAGGATTTCGCCAACATGTTGCGCAATTTTCCTTTTGCGTCGGGCGAAAAAAGGGGAAGAAAACGCAGCTCTTCAAGTGCAATGCTTAGGGTATCGGAAGGAGCGTCCCGTGGGTCGCCGGAAACGGGGCGAATGGGAAAACCGAGTGTGATGGACTCTGCAGCTCCCGAGCTTGTTGTGACTGAGGTGTTTGCAGCGCATACTTTCCCATTAAGTGTTTGTGCTGCGGCAACTAGCAGAGTGATTGAAGTAAGAATTTTGACTATTCCAACGGGCATTTTGCCTCCGGATATGAGATAAGTTACCGACATCGTAGGCGAGCAGGCTTCGGATGACAAGAAGGTTGGGCAAAGGAGACGTGTCCTGTGGTTGACTCGCGCTCGGTGCGCTGCTAGGACGGTATGTCTGGCGCAAGCCTATGCTATTCCACGCTTTCGCGGACGCGTGAAAGTGAAAAACGGAGATCACATGGCAAGAATCGTTGTTCAAGACTGCCTCGAGCGTATCCCTAATCGTTTTGTTCTCGTTATGTTGGCTGCGCGCCGTATGCGTCAGCTTCAAAAGGGAAGCGATCCCTTAATTGCTTGCCGCAACAAGGAAGCAGTCACAGCTCTTCGCGAAATTGCTGCGGGCAAGGTCGGTCTCCGCGAGATCGATAAACTTCCGGGTTTCCAAGAACAAATGGACGCCTTGGAGTTGCGCAAGTCCAAGAAGTGATGTCAGTCATGCAAAAACTTCGAACGCTGTTCGTTGTTGGCTGCGGATTTGGTATTTTCTGTGAATGCGTTCCTCATGACAAAAAGAAGGAAGCTCAACCTTTGGTTGATTTTTTTTCGTATTCCAATATTCTTTCCCGTGATGTTGAGCGTTTTATTCAAACAATTGCCGATGCCTGGGAGAAACATTCCGAGCACCCAAATCTTCACAACATGGGAGCTCGCGCATTGGTTTTGTGGACGCCTGGAGCTTGGTTTTACCCAACATATGCGGCTGACGAAAAGTCGCTTGCTCAAACCCGTTTTTTGAATTTAGGGCAAGATGGCTTTCTTGTTGCGCAGTTGAACGTTCAAGGGCAATTGAATCTCGTCAAAATTTTTTCGCGATACAATCTTCCCGCGCCGCCCGAGGCCACAACGCAAGCTGAAGTTTCCAGCGTTCCAGATGAGTGGCAGAAAACTTTAGCTCCCGAGGCAATGGCTTTGGCAACAACTCCAGTATTGGGTTCGCCTTCCACTTGTTCGCCAATGGGTGTGCACAGTTCGCAAGAAACATATTTTTTGCAGCCCAAAGAACATTTGGGTTGCGTTTTTTTTCGCAGTCCTTCAGATATGCGGTTTGTGGGCGAAAATTTTCGCTCAAAGTTGGCTTGTTTTAATACAAAGTCGGGGTATTATTGGAATACAAATCTTGATAAAACACAGTTCTTGTTTTCGGTTTCGCCCACAAAAATTGCGTCGTATGAAGGAGCTTATGCGCCGCCACGAATGACGCAATTGGATTTGGAAACCGGTGAGCAAACTGAAGTCCCTCGAAAACCCGCTCTTTTTTTAAATTCCGATCACGGCAAGGATGCCGTTATTCCGGAAACGCCTATGGCTGTGTATCTTTGCCAGAGTCAGTTAGCGCGTATTTCAAAAAATGATGTTGTTGAAACAACTCAATCTTCGTACTTTTTGGAGGACGCTGATATTTATTTGGGAAAGCGCCTTCCAAAGACCAATTTTAATCATGTGTGGCATGCTCATGTAGACGAAGAATTCAATCTTAGGGTTGAACAATTGGACTGGAGTCAGGCAGTTGCTCTTTCTTCGGGGTTTAGTGCTTTTCCCCTTCCCTTGTGTTCTTTAGCGCAACCCGTGGACGTGAAGTGCGCACTTTCAAATTTACAGATGGCCGCAAATCTTTCGTTTGAAATTTTAGCGGGGAGGGTTACTCCCGAAAGCATTCGATGGCAAAAAGCGGCGGTGGCGTTTGCTCTACTTCGAAATGTTTCCCAAAAAATGGGAGATTGGTTGCTTGAGGAAGAAGTGTGGAGGTTTTTGCAGCTGTTTGCTCAAGAACTTAAAAATGCGACAGCACAACCCTTATTGCCACAAACTGAATTGCGCTTCGTAAAAGAGTTCTTGGAGTTGGAAGAGCCTAACTTTGAAATCAAGAATCAGGAAGAGCGTAAAGCTCTCCGTAGCTATCTTGCGGTTCCACCAGAGTTTTGGAATGCATTATTGCGTCCACAGTAAACAGCAGCGATCACTTGAATTTTAGTTTATCGAGAAATTTTGGTGCCATCTGCAATAGATCGCATGATTTCATCGCGGGGAATGAGGTCAGTTGGGAGTGTGGCCCGACGCACGTTTGCTTTATAGAGTACGGCTCCACGTAGCTTTGTGTAGTCTAGGTCCGCTTCTTGCAGATTTGCGCGCGTGAGATTGGCACCTTCCAGGTTTGCATTCCAAAGGCTTGCATTGGAAAAATCGCAGTCTTCAAGATTGGAATCCTTGAAATTGACATAGGAGCAATTTGTTCCAATAAAGCGGCAACCCGAAAAATCTAATTTTGTAAGATTTGCCTTGCGAATATCAAGACCCGAAAAATCTTTGGACGTTTGCAACACATCAAGCACCTCTTTGCGCGTCAGTGTTTTGGGACGGGCGTCTTCTATAGGGATGCCACCGGCGCCAACGCCTTCTTCTTCGTCGTCTGATCCTTCTGAGCTGTCTGCGTCGCTTATGTCGTCGTCGTCAAAATCATCAACATCGTCACCGTCGAAGCGACCCTTAAGGTCTGTGCAGGGGAAGTTATTTGAATTTTTGACATCGGCGAGCGAATTGTTTTTCAATTTCATGGTGGCATCCTCAAAGACAGAAAAATTAAGGCGAAAAACTCATGCCACGGTCAGTTGATCGATGCAAGCGTTTGCCTTGACGACTTTCCAAAAGCGACGTCGTCGAGCTCATCCTCGGAAAGATCGAGGTTTTCATGCGTCACCAAGGGGGCATGGGTGTTCGTAACAAATTTTTCGAATTCCGTAGCGTCGTGCGAAAGTGTTTGGGTGAGAGCTTGTGCCAATCGGGAACGGATAACACTCTTCGGAACCCAAAAAGTATCGGCAAGAGCTGTGGTGACATCTAGGCGGACCGAAACTTTTTGAAATTCGAATTTTAGAAGATTCAAGGGCACTAAAAGAGCATTCGAAAGCAATTCAATTTCGAATGGCAAGAGTTCGTCGATGCGCGGAGGTAATCCAAATTTCTGTCGTTCAGAATGAAGAATGATGCGGGAAATTTCGTGGATAATTGCGACCCGAGTGTGAGCCCGCATGTCGCCTTTTCGATAGCGAATGGAATATGCTCCTGGCTTTGTGCGCGTTGAGCGAGCGAGTTTATCACCTACGTCACGTGTAATAACCTCGAGAAAAGGAAGTGCCGTTACAACTTCTGGGATGAAGACGGGTATGGATGTGATATCGGCTTTGGCTAAAATTCGAGTTGCGAGGTCTTCAAGTACGATGGTGTGTTCTGCGCGTATGCGGCGCATTTCAGGGGATATTTTTGCTGCGAGGTCTTTAAGGGATTCGGTCTCGGAAAATTCGAACCAGGCTTCGTCGAAGTCGAGCGTGCCGTCGCTTAAATCGTGGAGAGTTTCAAAATCAGTATTTAAGTGTTTTGCGAGAGCTTCAAGGGCATGAACGCTTTTGACGGACTTCTTGCCATGTTTCCAATGACTGGTGTCACTGGCGTTGTATTTCAAAATATTTCCAAGGTCCTGATCGTTTACTTTTGTGCTTCTTTGTCGCTTTTGCAGAACAGCCATGCAAAATTTAAAAAGCACTGCAGATTGGGGGAATCGTTCGGTCTGATGCCCAGTGCGCATAAGACACCTCATAAGCTGCGATCGTTGGTTGTGAACTATATGGAGAGAGTATTCAGCCTGATTGCCATTGTCAATTCTTGGTACGCTCGAGGCGCTTTTTTCATTTTTGTCAAAAAAAAGGAGCCCCGTTTGGGGCTCACGCTTTTGTTGGTTTGGCACTCAGTAGGAGTTAGGTGGATTCAAACTCTGCGTCAACAACGCCATCCTTGGTGCCGGCTTTAGGGCCAGGATTTCCGCCTTCAGCGCCGCCTGTTGGGGGTTGTTGGTGTCCGCCAGCGCCTTTGTACATTTCCTCGGCCAATTTGTGCGCTTTTTGTTCCAGAGCCTGTGCAGCAGCATCTAGTGCAGCTTTGTCGTCGGCCATTGTTTCCAGAACTTTGCGAGCGGCAGCCAATTCGCTTTCGAGGCCTGATTTGAGGTCGGCAGGAAGTTTGTCACCAGCTTCTTTCATGCTGCGTTCAACTTGGAAAATCATGCTATCGAGCTTGTTGCGAGAATCAACAGCTTCCCGACGTGTTTTGTCTTCGGTTGCGTTCTTTTGAGCTTCATCTACCATGCGTTTGATTTCGTTCTCGCTTAGGCCAGACGAGCTTGTGATAGTGATTTTTTGCTCTTTGTTTGTGCCCAAGTCGCGGGCTGAAACGTGCAAAATGCCGTTTGCGTCGATGTCAAACGTGACTTCAATTTGGGGAATGCCACGAGGAGCGGCTGGAATTTCGCTCAAGCTAAAGCGCCCGAGCAAGCGATTGTCGCGAGCCATTTCGCGTTCACCTTGGAACACAGCAATCTCTACTGAAGGCTGGCTGTCGGTGGCTGTGCTGAAAATATTGCTGGCTTTCTTGGGAATAGTGCTGTTGCGTTCGATGAGTTTTGTGAAAACGCCACCCAAAGTTTCAATACCCAAGGAGAGAGGAGTGACATCGAGAAGGAGAACATCCTTCACTTCGCCGCCCAACACACCGGCTTGAACTGCAGCGCCAATGGCAACAACTTCGTCGGGGTTTACGGAACGATTGGGTTCTTTGCGGAAGAATTCGCGCACTTTTTGTTCAACCAAGGGAATACGAGTTGAACCACCAACCATAACCACTTCGTCTATTTGATCAACTGTGAGGCTGGAGTCGCGCAAGCAGCTGCGGCACGGCGCAAGAGTGCGGTCGATGATGTCCATCACCATTTGCTCGAACTGAGCGCGCATCAGACTTGTGACCAAGTGCTTGGGGCCGGTGGAATCAGCGGTCAGGTAAGGAAGATTAATGTCAACCTTGCTCATGCTTGATAACTCAATTTTCGCTTTTTCTGCTGCTTCGCGCAAACGCTGCATGGCCATGGGGTCTTTGGAAACATCCATGCCAGTTTGTTTCTTGAATTCAGAAACAAGCCACTCAATGAGGCGTTCGTCGATATTGTCGCCGCCCAGGTGAGTGTCGCCATTGGTTGCAAGAACTTCAACAACGTTGTCGCCCACTTCAAGTATGGAGATGTCGAACGTACCTCCGCCAAAGTCGTATACAGCAATTTTCTCGTTCGATTTTTTATCGAGACCATATGCAAGAGCTGCAGCTGTAGGTTCGTTAATAATGCGAAGAACTTCGAGGCCGGCAATACGACCAGCGTCTTTGGTTGCTTGGCGTTGGGAGTCGTTAAAGTAAGCAGGAACTGTGATAACAGCCTGAGTTACCGATTCGCCCAAGTGAGCTTCGGCGGCTTGTTTGAGCTTACCCAATACTTTTGCTGCAACTTCAGGCGGCGTGACGTCGTTGCTGCCCATTTCAAACAAAATTTTGCTGTTTGAGCCTTCTTTCACTGTGTAGGGCATGCGCCCGGCTTCGTCGCGACGTTCCGAGAAAACGCTGCCAATAAAGCGTTTCGACGAATAAACTGTGTTCTTGGGGTTTGTCACGGCTTGATTGCGTGCGGGGCGACCAACAATAAATTCGCCGTCACGTGTGTAAGCAACAACAGAAGGGGTTGTGCGTTCGCCCTCTTGGTTGGCTATAACGCGGGGCTGGCCGCCTTCCATGATAGCTACAACAGAGTTTGTGGTGCCCAAGTCGATACCAATAATCTTTCCCATAACTTCCTCCAGAATCTTGCAACATTATCCATTTAGAAAATCCGTTCGGAGGAAACATAATCACCACTCTTAGTCTGTCAACCGACCCCTGCGACATTTGCGTAGGTAAGGCGGTGTAGGGTACAAAGGCTAGGCGATTTACACAAAACTAGAGGGCATTCGTGATAGAACTCCAAGCACTCGTAGAAGTTTTTCAGGTCTTTGGATACGAAGCGGTCTTTCTGATCCTTCTGGCCTGTGGTTTTGGTTTGCCAATCCCTGAAGACGTCACCCTTGTTGCAGCTGGGGTTATTTCGGGTCTTGGTTACACAGATGTTCACACTATGGTTTTTGTAGCCATGGCTGGAGTGTTGTTGGGCGATGGTGTGATGTTCACGTTGGGTCATATCTTTGGTCGGCGGATTCTCAAGGTTCATCTTGTGAGAAAAATCATTACCCCTGAGCGTTATGCTCAAGTGCAGGCGAAATTCGAAAAATACGGTCCGTGGGTTGTTTTTATGGGACGCTTTATGCCCGGGCTGCGTTCTCCTATTTTTATTGTCACTGGCGTTTCGCGTAAAGTTTCGTATCTTAAGTTTTTTGCAATCGACGGACTTGCGGCGCTCATTAGTGTTCCGTTGTGGATTTATATTGGCAAATTTGGTGCGAATAATCTTGATGTCTTATTGAAAACTGTGAAGAAGTTTCAAGTGGGAGCTGTTTCGGGGGCAGTGTTTATTGCGGCTACTTTGATTGTTATTTATTACTTCCGACATAAGCGTCACATTAGGGGATTACGTAAAGAGCAACATAACGAAAAACATGATAAGCACAAAATGTCTGATTCAGCCCATATTCATTCGGAAAACTCACCCGAGCCTCTTAATCCTTTATAAGGAAACCGTACAGTGAATTTTGATTTTCGTATTGCTATTCTCACTTATTTTGGTTTTTTGGTTGCGCTTACGATGCACGAGGCTGCGCATGCGTATATGGCAAAATTTTTGGGTGATAATTCTCCCGATACTAAGGAAAGAGCAACAATAAATCCGCTGCCGCACATTGATATTTGGGGCACAATTATTTTTCCTGCAATCATGATTCTTTCTCCCATGCAACTTCCCATTGTTTTTGGGTGGGCCAAGCCAACGTCTTTTAATGCGAACGCATTTCGAAAAATGAAGCGCGACATTAATCTTGTTTCTCTTGCTGGCCCTGGCGCAAACTATCTTATTGCGGTTATTTGCGGCTTGGGTTTGAAACTCGTGGGCTTTCAGGATAGCATTTTTCAGTTGGGTGGCGCTGTTGTTGAGGCTAACCCGTTAGCGGCAATTTTTGCGTTTACAGCCATATCGAATATCGTAATAGGGACTCTTAATTTTTTGCCTTTTCCTGGTTCCGATGGCTGGCGTATTATTGTGAATTCTGTGAATTATAATCTAGCACAAAAACTGAATCAGAGTTCTTTTATCATTAG
>CAIZES010000341.1 GCA_903932045.1 uncultured Silvanigrella sp.
CAGTTGCAAAGCGCTCGATGCCTTTAAAGTTGTCGAACGCGCCAAGCTCATGGGCGTGCCGGCGTTGCAGATCGTCAAAGTCGGAGGCGACAAGCTGACGGTGAAGACCGTCAGCGGTGAATTTTCCGCCCCGCTAACCGAACTGCATGACGCGTGGTGGAACAGCATCGCCCGCGCGATGGCGTGATTAAAATTTATGTTTGGTTTATTCAAAAAACCCGATAGAGAGAAACAAGCCGAGGAGGGACTTCGCAAGGCAGCGAATATGGGCGTTGCCGATGCTCAACAGACTCTTGGCGAATGCTATGCCGGTGGCTGGCACATGCCACAGAATCATGCGGAGGCGGCAAAGTGGTTTCGCAAAGCCGCCGAACAGAATCATGCCAAAGCTCAAGGTTGTCTGGGCGTCTGTTATTACAAGGGCGAAGGCGTGCCAAGAGATTATGCGGAAGCGATAAAGTGGTTTCGGAAAGCGGCAGACCAAGACGATGCCTTTTCTCAACACAATCTGGGCGACTGCTACGCCTTTGGCGACGGTGTGCCGAAAGATTATGCCGAGGCAGCGAAGTGGTATCGAAAAGCTGCCGAACAGCAGAATTACCCTCATGATCAATTCAATTTGGGCTATTATTACGCCACCGGACAAGGCGTAACGAAGGATTACGAGGAGGCGGCAAAGTGGTTTCGTAAAGCCGCCGAGCAAAATTTTGCCGATGCTCAATTCTGGCTGGGCGACTGTTACGAACGTGGTAACGGTGTAACGAGGAATCTTGCTGAAGCTTACAAGTGGTATAATCTCGCTGCTGCCCAAGGCAACGAAGCCGCAAAGAAAGCGCTATCTATGATGATTCCGAAAGGGTTTTTGAAATAAGCCTGAAAACATTTTTTGAGGCAATCCAAATTTATATGAGCTGGTTCAAACCTAAAAAGAAGACTGCCGAAGAAGAATCGCTGGAGTTACTTAATAAGCGTGTTTTTCCCGGAGGTGAAACTGAAAAGCTAACTAGGTCAATGGAACTGTCCAAAATATGTGGACTCAAACTGGATTTTAAGGAGGCTCAATTTGTATACATATCCACGAAACTTTTATTTGAAATTCAAAAAATAAAATTTGATGGAGTTTCACATTGCGGCACGACTGCTGAACTGTTTATTCAGGAAGTAATCAAATTTTCAAAAAACAAGTTGAGCTATTTTGAGGCTATACCGGTGGTTTCTTATGTTTTGTTCGGGCGAGTTGATCCCACAATAACTACTTTTGAGGCTCTCAAAATTTATTTTATCGGGCTCTTTGGTTCTAATGAGCAAGGTTATGATTGTGACGTAATTCCATTTGCAATGGGCGAATTTGGCGTAGAGCCGACAAATCCAGTTCCTGTGCGAGGTGTTGCCGGAAGCAATTCTTACTTGCAGCGGTTGCGCTCTTCAAATGGTGAAACTGTAAATTGCAAACGAATCCGAGCAATTAAAACAGGCGATGCAAATCTCATGGTTGATGAATATGAGGTTTTCGACACGAAAAATATTTTATTCAGCAAAATTTACGTTTGCCCGTATCACCAAAGAATTTCAAATAAAGCTCCCAAGGGATTTTCATTGATTGCAAATTCGTCAGTCTCGTAAGCCAACGTGGTCTTTTGCGCCGGCCACGTCGAATCGCCGACGCTGAAATTTCTGTTTGCAGACACCAGCGACGCGGCCTTAGTGCGCTGGAAGTCCTTGCGGACGGCCACCAACCATCTGCCGCACCGCGAAAAATTATCGTATCCGCCTGACGAGCCACATCAGATAAAAGTTGCAAAACACTGTTTTATTGACACGGAACGTCATCGGGACGTTCGCCGGCAAACCAGCTACCGGCCCCGATGACTCCTGCGTATTTGTTC
>CAIZES010000342.1 GCA_903932045.1 uncultured Silvanigrella sp.
CTAATGGGCCTCAAAATTTCGCAATCTGCAAAACGATACGATTGGGTCTGCATGATATAAACTCCTTGGTGAGTGTGGGAACATTCCCAAGGGTTCTTTTGCATATTTTTAATTATATTCATAGCAAGCACACAACTGCATGCATATTTGTGTTCAGTAATTGGACATTGACCTAACTATCTGCCCGCATCGATAAAATATCTATCACGATGTTGCACTGTCAATAGCAACAAAATTCTCAAAAAATTGATATCTAAGAGTCCTGTAGCAATAACAAACCTTAATTGACAGAATTATGAACACTTGTCAGCATTCGGTGTGCACAGGTTACGCAATCACAAGTTCGCTGGGCCTAGTAAAATAAAAAATTTGAGACACAGCAGGAGCTTAATAACCATGGATTTGTGCGGCAATATGAGCGACGTGCGCATTATCAACGACCATGCCGGTCACACCACCACCAGCAGCTTCACGCCGCCTAATCCGCAGTTGAGCGCATCAGGCGTTATGGAGGATTTGTCTGGCAATAATTATCCAAGAACCAATCAAAAAATACTTTTTTAAAGCCTCTCGCCAGGCTAGCACAAGAACGTTTTCACATTGCTGAGCACGAGGAACACGTGCGACAAAAACAAGTTCTGCATTTGGAATATCTGCCCCAATGGCCTCAAAATTCTTGAGATGACTAAGTCTAATTTCTGTGCTTGATTTAATTTCAATAATAAGCTTTTCTTTCCCTGCTCTTTCAATCACTAAATCGACTTCGACATTATCTTTGGTGTTTAGGTATGAAAACGAAAAATCGTTTTCGGCATATTAGCAAAGTCGCCGGCACTCATTAATAAAAAAACTCTCGAAGAGTTCGCCAAAGGCACTTGTAGATTCGTTAATTGGAACTGTAAGCAAGCCGGCAAGCGTGCGCTGATTACCGGTGTCGAAAAGATAAAACTTGGGTTTTTGATTGAGGCGCTTGCGGATGGATGTTTGAAAAGGTTCTAAAAGAAATCCCATATGAGTGTCTTCCATGATGAAATAATAGTTTTTCACCGTTTTTTCATCGACACCAAAATCTCGCGCAATGGCTGCAAAGTTAATAATCTTGCCGTTACACTGCGCACAGACCTGTAAAATTTTTCGAAAATAATCAAGGTTTCGTAGGATTTTCTCAGATTTAATTTCTTCTTTGATATATGTGAATGCGTAACTTTGCAAAAA
Organism: uncultured Silvanigrella sp.; assembly: GCA_903932045.1. Classification (GTDB taxonomy): domain Bacteria; phylum Bdellovibrionota_B; class Oligoflexia; order Silvanigrellales; family Silvanigrellaceae; genus CAIZES01. Next base: position 1,216 of record CAIZES010000342.1, read on the forward strand.
AAAAAACGTCTCGCAATATCTGATGGTGCGATGATTGATTTAGGGAGAGTTCCGAAGGCGAGAACTGTGTTAAGAGAAAAATCATCACCAAACTGAAGGCTTGTAAGTGGGAAAAGCTCAAAAACGAGCGCGCGACCGGCTAACAAGCTAGCACTGCCATGTCGTAATTTGCGAGAACTAAATCCAGTTAAAAGAAACCTCTTTGGTGTTGTTTCAATAAGATGATGCACGATGTTAAGGATTGCCGGGACCTTCTGAACTTCATCGATAACTATATGAGTTATGTGCGCGGGCAGTGCTGTGACTTCGCGGAGCAAGATGGATGGATCGCGTATCAAGCGTTCTTCCTCTTTGGGGAGCAGAAGATTGTACCAAATAGCGGACGATGCAGGCACGACGTGGCGCAACAACGTGCTCTTACCTGAGCCAGGTGGCCCAAACAAAAAAAAGGCTGTCGTCAAGAGCAATATTCAGATATCGTTTATAAATATTTTCACTTTCCAAGCACCACACTCCGGTTTTGTCCGCCTAATTCGGAGTGTACTCCAGAATGAATGAGCAAGCGATCCGGGTTCACAAGCAACTTCCGCTTCACGCAACCCACGTCGCAGCTAACCTCTGGAGCAGAAGTTAGGTGCCTCGTGAAACATTTCGTAATTTAAATAAAAAAGCGCGATAACATCGGGCTGCAGGCTGAGGCGTTACTCTTTTGCGGCGGCTAAAAGTTTTGCAAGCTCGCCTTCGGTGATTTTGAGTACCTTGCAGATTTGTTCCTGTGGCATGCCGACTCCTAACATGCCTTGGGCTGCCGAGCGGATACCCTTTTCCATGCCTTC
>CAIZES010000343.1 GCA_903932045.1 uncultured Silvanigrella sp.
AATTTTGCCACAAATCTGACCCAACGCAACACCAAGCAACCTGATTTGGCCTGCCTCAACGGGAGTGCGTCAATTTTGGGGCTTCAGCGGGGCTTTTTTTCAAAGAATTTTGATTTTTAGGCGAGAATATCAATGAATCCAGACGTATATTTAAGGTTTTTGTCTACCATCCCTCGGAGAATACCGTGGTTGGCATTGATTTGCGAATGGCTGAGAGAGACTCCTTAGGTTGAGGCTTGCCAGATTCGACAGGCCACCGGACCCAATTTGTTCAAGTAAAAACAGGCACCAACGCCGCAATGAATTGAAACTGACTTGTAAATCCAATCAGTTTGTGGATATACTGGAGTGCAGTAGATGCTGGTTTTGGTTACAACTGCCATTGTTTTCAGAATGGATTCATTTATATGAATATAATCGATATATTAACTGAAGTGATCCTCGGCGGTCAAAACTTTGGGCCGCCGAGTTTTAAACCAAGACAGTGCCGAGTCGCGGCGCTTGCTGGTAAGGCGAATATCTTTATCGGCATTAGACGCGCAGGAAAAACCTCGCTACTTAAACAGATACATCAATCTATCAATCCTGCACATTTTGCTTTTATCGATTTTTCGGATGATAGATTGCTATCCATGAAAGGACAAGATTTAGGATTAATCCTTGAGGCATTCGTTCAGATCAAAAAATCTAAGCTAGAAGCATTGGGTAAAATCCTCTGGCTTTTTGATGAAATACAGAGCATCCCCAAATGGGAATATTTCATCAATCGGTTGATCGCGGATCATAATAACTTAGTTTTTATTACTGGGTCCTCTGCAAAACTACTCAGTAAAGAGATCGGTACCGTGATGCGAGGGCGAGCACTCACAACCGAGGTCTTCCCGCTTTCGTTTGCTGAGATCTGTGAATGGGAGGAGCTTCCAACCACTCCGGAGGTCGATACCGAAGATCGCGTTTTACTGGAGGAGCGTTTTAAGCGAAGCCTCAGAGAAGGAACCTTTCCCGAAATTGTTCTGACTCCTCAGGAGCATCACCGTGCGATTCTACAAGACTACTATCATGCGATTTACTACCGAGACATTGTGGATCGATTTAATCCGTCCAATCCCAATGCGGTAAAAATCATTCTAAAAACACTGATCCATCAAATTGCACAACCGTACTCCATCAATAAGCTGCACGACAAATTGAAGTCGATGGGGTATGCGATACAAAAAGAACTGATTCATGATGCTTTGACTTGGTTCAACGATGCCTACCTGCTATTTTCGGTGCCCTTGTTCACCCCGTCGATCCACAAGCAAAATACCAATCCAAAGAAATTATACTGTATGGATAATGGCATCGTGAATTCCGTTTCAGGCACTCTGCTCGAAAGTAGGGGACAATTACTGGAAAATTTCGTTTTTGGAACCTTACGACGAAAGTCCGAAAATATTTTTTATTACAAAAACTCTCAAGGATATGAGCTCGATTTTGTGATTCAAAATGTAGGGTCGCACGACGAAATCCTTTGTGTACAAGTTTGCGAGAGCCTGCAAGAGGAAAAGACCCGCACGCGAGAAGTGCGAGGCCTTGTTGCCGCATTGCACGATTTTAAAATCAAAAAAGGATATATCGTGACCTTAAATGAAACGGAAACGATTGAGCATGAAAGCAAAGAAATCTCTGTCATGCCTGCTTGGCGTTGGGCACTCACGCTAGGAACTTAACTACAGAACAGTTACAGATGACCTGCTAAAACGAAGCTTTGCTACATGAAAAGTGAAGGTGGGTCATCAAATAGCAGGTTGCATTTTCATCGAATTACGCATCAGCAGCCCAAACGCCTCTATGTTGCCGTCGACCGAAGCACTTTCCAGGGTGGCTGAGATACTCTGGGCGTTTGGCGGAGTCGACAATAGTCCACTATAACCGAAAAATGGTTTTGGATTGTTCTGAAAAGGGGGCGGAGGCAAATGCCGCGCGTAGGTGACCTGATCGTCACCCCCCAGGGACGCCATTACGGCTTTGATTTTTGGGTTTGCAAAAGCAGCAATGAGATCGGCGGCGCGTTCTTCTTTGCTTGCCCCCAATTTTTTTGTGGCCGAAAACTCCACGGGCTCCAACTGGAACACGTCTCTCATTCTTTGCAAAGCCAGTTCGTAAACATGAGGCCAACGGCCTGGTGCCGCAAACGACGGCGACACAATGGCAATCTGATCTCCTTTTTTCAGCTTTTTAAAACTTTGCAAACTGCATGACTTCTCCTTGTCAAAAAAGGTCGTCTTTCAAAACCAAGTCTCAGTAGTAACTCTAATTCTAGCCCACGTAGCGGCAACTCCGCAAGATAGGGGCGCAGACGAACTCAGAGAAGCAAAGCTCCGCCATTAACAAACTACAGCGCATGCTGGGGCTCCGATTGCATGAAAAATTTCATGCTCGCGTGAACTTGTGTGCAGAGGAAAAACCGCCACCGCTCATTTTATTAACGCATATGGAGCACCATTCCAATCAAACAACGTGGAACGAATGTTGTTGCGAAGTGCGTATTGTTAATCGCAACAGCGATGGCCTGCCTGATTTGGTTCATTTGGAGTAGCTGCTTGAAGAAAACAAGAATCGGCCACTTAAAATTGGATCCTTTTCTGCGTGTAGTAATGTAACCGGAATTGTCACGCCTTATCACGACATGGCGGCAATAATGCATAAGCATGGTGGCTTTTGTTTTGTGGATTTTGCGGCCTCCGCGCCGTATGTTTCCATCGACATGCATCCATCTGATCCACTCAAAAAACTCAATGCCATCTTCTTTTCTCCTCACAAATTCTTGGGCGGTGTGGGGGCGTCGGGCGTGCTGGTATTTGATAGAGCTCTTTATGATCTTAAGGTTCCCGATCAGCCTGGTGGTGGCACGGTAATGTGGACAAACCCTTGGGGAGAGCAGCAATATCACTCCGATATTGAGGTGCGCGAAGATGGCGGTACGCCGGGTTTTATGCAGGCAATTAAAGCGGCGTTGGCTGTGGTGCTCAAGGAACAAATGGGCGTCGAAAACATTATGCGCCGTGAAGAGCAACTCAAACAACGGCTAATCGAAAAATTAGGCAGTCACTCAAGCGTGAAAATATTGGAAGCAGAACAAAACAATCGCCTTGGAATTATCTCATTTTACACGCTAGGCATGCATCATAATTTAATTGTTCGAATTTTGAACGATCGGTTTGGTATTCAAAGCCGTGGAGGTTGTTCCTGTGCCGGAACCTATGGTCACA
>CAIZES010000344.1 GCA_903932045.1 uncultured Silvanigrella sp.
CACACATCATTCAAACCCACTTGGGTGGCGCCTACTGGATCAGTGGCGAAATCACTAGTCTAAAACAAAGCAATGGCCACGTCTATTTTGACCTTGCCGAAAGCGAAGAAAACATCACTATCGAATCTTCCGGACGAGCAGCCTCTGTCTCCTGCGCTTTATGGGCAGGAAAACGAAAATTTCTTGCTGCAAAACTTGGTGATTTTCAACTTGCAGAAGGCCTTAAAATTCGCGTGCTCATTCATTGTGAATTCAGACGCGAAACCTCTCGAATTAGCGCAATTGTTGATGACATCGACGTGGAATACACTCTCGGAAATCTTGCGCTCAATCGCCAAGCCATAGTGCGAGAACTGCGCAAACGCGGCCTTTACGATCGCAACAAACAAACACAGCTGACACATTTGCCACAACGCATTGCCTTAATAACCGCCGGAGAAAGTAGAGCTCTTTCCGATTTTATGGACGAACTTAAGCAGTCAAAAGTAGCATTTTCTGTTACTCTTTACGACTGTCATATGCAAGGCGAAAACACGTCGCGTGATGTGTGTTACGCCCTCAACCTCATTTCAGGCATGCCTCCAAAAACTTTTGATTGCGTTATTGTAACACGTGGCGGTGGAAGTCGCCTTGATCTGCGCTGGTTCGACGATTTGGATATATGCAAAGCCATTGCATACAGCCCCATTCCCGTCATAACTGCAATCGGACACTTCGAGGACGTCAGCATCGCCGATGAAGTTGCATGGTGCGCAGAAAAAACACCCACGGGAGCAGCGGGTTTTCTGGCCGATCGATTGTCAAAAACCGTGAACGAAATATTTTTACGAGTGGATTCTTTGTCACGTCGCGCCATAAAGCGTATCCACTTGGAGCGAGAATCTCTGGCACGAACCGAGCTTAAACTTGTGGAGAGCGCAAAGCGCAAACTTGCAATGGAACGCCGGTTGCTGACAGGCATTCAGCAAACCATGACACTTGTGCGCAAGTCATCCGAGAAAACGCTGGAAAGAGGGTATGCACTCATGCACGACAAAACCGGGCACATCATCACTGCTGCGCGTATTTTGACCGACACATCCCTTCGCGACATCACTCTCACATTAAAAGACGCCAAAACAGGTTGCACCATTGAAGTGGACAGCGAAATTCGAGGTGTTCGAACACTCAACAACAATGACGAACAAAAGAATAAGTCAATGCAGGAGAACTCGCGATGAACATCCGTTCTTATCAAGAAACATATGCAGAATTGCAAACTGTACTCACGAGCCTGGAACGCGATTCTTCGTCCATTGACGAACTCTCGCAAAATTTAACACGCGGTTTTGATTTGCTCGAAGAACTCAAGGCCCGACTTTGCACAACGGAGGCTCAAGTGGAAGCCATTATTGCTGCACGAACTGAATCAAAAAACGCATCGCCCACAGTGTCTACTACTCCAGAAGAATCTAACTGAAGAGGTATGAAACACCATGAACGTCGCAACAAGCAATCTGCCCAAGACAAAAATTGTTTGCACAATTGGACCCGCTTCTGAATCGTCGGAAATGATGGGAAGTTTTATTGATGCAGGAATGAACATTGCCCGCATGAATTTTTCCCACGGTTCGCACGAAGATCACCAACGCCGCATCACATCTCTGCGCGACATCGCACGTCAAAAGGGTACCACCGTTGGTATTTTGCAAGATCTCCAAGGCCCCAAAATTCGCACCGGGCAAATGAAAAACGGAGGAATGCCATTAACAGCCTCACAAAAAGTTGTGCTTCGTTTTGGCACCGCGCAAAACGAAACCGAAATTCCCATCGACTATGCAAATCTTGCATCGGATGTGGATGTAGGCGCCCGCATATTGCTGGACGATGGCTTGCTAGCCATGCGAGTTACAGAAAAACATGGGCAAGATGTTTACGCAGAAGTTATTTATGGTGGATTGCTCAAATCCCGCAAAGGTGTGAATTTTCCCGATTCGCATTTGAGCATTCCAGCAACCACAGAAAAAGATATTAAAGATCTTTTTTTCGGAGTTTCGCAAAACGTAGATTACGTTGCTCTCTCGTTTGTGCAACAGGCCGAAGATATTCTCAAACTCAAAGAAACCATTCGCGGCTTCGGTGGCAATGCTCCTATTGTGGCAAAAATTGAAATGAAACGCGCCCTCGACAACCTTGATGCCATTTGTGATGCCGCCGACGCCATCATGGTTGCCCGTGGCGATTTGGGCGTAGAATGCGGCTTTGCCAATGTATCGTCTTACCAAAAACGCATTATCGCCACAGCGCGTAAATTTGGAAAACCTGTTATTGTTGCCACGCAAATGTTAGATTCCATGCAAGAGAATAGAACTCCAACAAAGGCTGAAGTCTTGGACGTTGCCAATGCGGTACTTGACGGTGCCGACGCCACCATGCTTTCTGGAGAAAGTGCTTCAGGTAAGTATCCCCTATTGGCAGTACAAACTATGCGTGATCTTACCGCTCGCGCCGATGCTCGAGTTGACGTCCGAGTTGACGTCCGAGTTGACGTCCGCAGCGATTCCCGAGGCGATGTTCGTGCTCAAAATTCCAACAATTGCCATTGCATCGTATCTCGAACCAACGACACATCAACGCGTGAGGTCACTGCACGCAGTGCCGCAGAAATGGCATTAACAGCGAAAGCGTCAGCCATTGTTTGTCTCTCTCTGAGTGGAGAAACGGCTCTGCTTATTGCCAGCTATCGTCCTCACGTTCCTATTTTTGCCCTTGGCCCGCGTCCCGAAGTTGCCCGACGCCTTGCGCTGGTTCGTGGAGTTTATCCAGTTCTTAGCACCGAACTTTATAGCTCAGATAAAGCGCTTCTTGGCTCTGTTTCCATGCTTTTGGAACAGAAGCTCATTCAGAAAGGTGACACCATTGTCATCACAGCCGGCGCCCCGTTAAGCGCCATGCGTCCCACAAATATGGTCAAATTGCATCACATTACTTCGGAGGAATGAATTTTATGACATCAAATAATTCCATTCGCATTTTTGCCGGGTCCGGTGGAAAAGACCTCGCAACAAAAATTTGCACAATTCTCGGAATGGAAATTGGGAAATCACGAAGTTTTCTTTTCTCCGAAGGAAATACGTTCGTAAAAATTGACGAAACCGTGCGCGAACAGGATATTTATCTTGTGCAACCTGTTGGTCGTCGTCCGAACGATGAATTCATGGAACTCATGTTTTGGATAGACGCATTCAAACGCGCCAGTGCTTCGTCGGTAACAGTTGTGATGCCATTTTTTAGCTACGCAAAGGCCGACAAAAAAGACGAACCCCGCGTCTCTATTCGAGCCCGCGTGTGCACCGACGCCCTTGAGGCCGCGGGTGCCGATCGTATCATCACCATGGATTTGCATGCTCCCCAAATTCAGGGCTTTTTTAAAATTCCAGTGGATCACATGTACGCACGTCCTGTATTTTGTGAATACTTGCGCAAGCGCGGAATTGAAAACTTTGTTATTGCAGCTCCCGACGCAGGCTTCGCTAAAAATGCCCGAAAATTCAGTTACGAACTCAACGTTCCTACGGTGATTGGCGACAAGCACCGCAGCGGAAACGACGAAAAAGCCGAAATTTTGGAGGTCATTGGCGAGGTCAGAGGAAAAAATGTTGTTATTGTTGACGACTTCTCCACAACCTGCACAACTCTTGCAGAAATGGCCGGAGCACTAAAGGCAATGGGTGCCTTGGATATTTATGCATGCATATCCCATGGTATTCTGCAACAAAAAGGCCTTGACACTCTAGACAAAAGTTACATAAAAGAACTCATTACCACCGATTCCGTGCACAACGAACTCACCTTGAAACATCCTAAAGTGAATACCGTAAGCATTGCACCTATGTTTGCTGAAGCTATCCGACGCATTCACTCTCGCGAATCGGTCAGCAAAATTTTCGACCACACCTAATTCGAAAAATTGGCAAGCAAAAACCTCAACTCAGCTAGTGGAGGAAACATTGAAAACAATATACTTCGACCATGCCGCGGCAAGCCCCATTGAACCTCTGTCTTTGGCTACTTTCAATGATGTTTGCCAAAATAACTTCGCCAACCCTGCTGCCACACACACGTTTGGGCAACATGCCGAGCATCTGCTGCAAGAATGTCGGCAAACCGTGGCCAAATTATTAGCAGTTTCGGCAAAAGAAATTGTTTTCACATGCAGCGCCACCGAAGCAAATAATCTTGCCATTCGTGGAATTGCTTTGCAGGCCAAACGCACAGGAAAAGGCAACCATATCCTTATTTCAGCCGTTGAACATCCCGCCGTTGAAGCCACTGCAAGAGATCTGGAAATAAATTTTGGTTTTGATGTGCAACGCGTGCCAGTAGATTCTTATGGCTGCCCAAACTTGGAACAATTTCGCAACCAACTGCGCAGTTCGACAGTGCTTGTTTCGTTTATTCTTGCTAACAACGAAATTGGCACCATCATGTCAATTGCTGAATACGCTGCAGCCTGCCGCGAAAGGCAAATTCCATTTCACACCGACGCCTCGCAAGCCTGTGCATGGATGAACACCCAAGGGATCATTCCTAAATTAAACATAGACCTCCTTACAGCCAGTGGCAGAAAATTGGGTGCGCCCGGAGGCGGATTTCTCTACATACGCAAAGCCTTCGAAGGCAAATTGGCTCCTATTATAACTGGCGGTGGCCACGAAAATGGAATGCGCTCCGGTACGCCACACGTTGCCGAAGTTGCCGCCATGGCCAAAGCTTTCCAAATACGACAACAGCAAATTGTAGAAACCTCCGATGGCACAGCACTCACAAAATTTACAAATGTAACTCACCTGCGCGATCATATTATTGATACTGTTTTGCGCACAGTTCCTAATTCCTTTCTCACAGGTTCCCCAAACAACAGGCTTCCAAATCATGCCAGTTTTGCCTTCGAAAATATCGAGGGCAATGCTCTTGCACGCCGTTTGGATTTGCGCGGTTTTGCAGTTTCACCCGGAGCGGCATGCAAAACAGGAAATCCGGCACCCTCGGCAGTGTTAAAAGCGTTAGGATATAACGATGACATTGCCTTGGGGGGACTCAGAATATCCTTGGGTTTTGAAGCCACTCTAGAAGATGTTAATCTCTTCTTGAGCGAGTTACCGGGAGTGATTGCACATTTGCGAAAAAACAATTCATAGAACTGGAGACTCAGCCATGGAAAACAAAACCTGCGTGGCCTGCCTAAAACCCAAGGCACAACTCAGCTGTGACGCTTGCAAACAAGCAATCTGCAAAAGCTGCACCGAATTTCTTGGGGAAGATTCTTTTTCCTTTCTCGATAAAAAAACAGAAAATATTTTGCATCGCATTTACTGCAGACCATGTTTTGAGGAACTTGTGCAGCCAGAGATGCTGAGTTACAACCAAATCATGGAAGCGGCAAAAGATGTCATTGTGTATTTCAAAGCACAAGGAAAAGAGACGCGTTCTTTCAGTCGCAAAGAAAACCTTTTTCATGTCACCAATTGTGCCGATCACGATGAAGCAATTTTGAGGCTTGCGTTTCTAGCTGCAAAAAATAAATTTAACGCAATTATTGACGTCGAGCTTTCGTCAAAAAAAGAAAGAAATGGCAGCTATCAACGACTCCTTTGGAGTGCAACAGCAAGGCCTACAAAGATAAGTTGAAGATATTTACTGCCAGCTTACCATAGCTGCTGAATTCTTAGAAATTTCATCTATCGGTTATTGGTCGAGTTATGTTAAGCTTGCACCAGAATGCACTTTTATTCAAACCGCATCCATGGAAGGACTGCAATGAAAAACCTTGCCGCGCACATTTTTTGTTTGGGTCTCGCATCTTTTGCCGCTTCAAACGCCATGGCATTTCCTCTCTACGGAAGTTCTTGGCAAAATATTGCAACTGACACTCCTAACACAGAGGCTTCTCCAACCTTCGACTTTCGCGGTATTGTAAGCCTTTCCAACTGCTCTGGCAGCATTGTCCGCTTCGACGACAGCACTGCAACCGATCGTGCAATGGTTCTTTCAAATGGACACTGTGTTGGTCTCCTAAAACCGGGCGTTGTTCTCCAAAACCAATCCTCGGGAAAAACATTTGCCGTTCTTTCAGAGAATGCAAAAAAATTAGGTTCTGTATCAGCTACAAAAATCATATACGCCACCATGACTCGCACCGATGTCAGCTTGTTTCTTTTGCAGGAAACATACCAAGAAATCGAAACGAAGTTTTCCATTCAGCCTCTCACTCTAGCACGCACACAACCTTCGGTTGGCACCAATATTGAGGTCATTTCTGGCTACTGGAAACGAGGCTTTGCCTGCTCCATTGAAAGCAACGTTGCAACTCTGCGAGAAGGCGATTGGACCTTTGTTGATTCCTTACGATACAGCCGCCCTGGTTGTGAGATTATTGGCGGAACTTCGGGCTCACCTGTTATTGCAGCAGGAACACGCAACGTAATCGCCGTAAACAACACGGTCAACGAAAACGGGCAACAATGCGAAGTAAACAACCCCTGTGAAGTGAATGCAGATGGTTCTATTTTTGCTCAAAAAGGATATGGATACGCGCAACAAACGTTTTGGTTCTATTCCTGCCGCGACGAACACGGTCAATTTGATTTGAGCACTCCGGGATGCCGTCTTCCCAAGTAATTCATTTTCCACAAAAACATTCGTCGGTTGTTCATGCGACGAATGTTCCTACTTCAGCAAGAAGAATGCTATTTTGTCTTGACCAAAGACATCTCCGAGCTGAAAGGAAAAGCAAATGTCAGATTCAAGGAAAATTCTTCACACAAAACAGAATCTCCCCACAAAACAAGAACTCAAAAACACACTCACCCCAGAACAGTACATCTGCACACAAGAAAATGGCACTGAGCGGCCTTTTGAGAACGAATATTGGGACAACAAACGCGACGGAATTTATGTTGACGTTGTAACAGGTGAACCACTTTTTAGCTCACTCACAAAATATGATTCCGGCTCAGGTTGGCCAAGTTTTGTGAAACCAGTTTTTCAAAACGCTGTCACCCTCACAACAGATAACTCTCATGGAATGACTCGAACTGAAGTTCGCTCCAGCGCAGGCAATTCACATTTGGGTCATGTTTTTGACGACGGTCCCGCACCGTTTGGAACTCGATATTGCATCAATTCCGCATCACTGCGCTTCATTTCTGTAGAAGAATTAAAAAACACAGGCTATGGCGAATACCTTTTCGACTTTGTTGGGACGAAAAACTGGGACATTGCCACTTTGGCTGGCGGATGCTTTTGGGGGATGGAAAACCTTCTTGCAGAACAGCTGGGAGTGATTGAAACCCGAGTGGGATACATGGGAGGCGATACAAAGAATGCGTCATACTCCGAAGTTAAAACCGGCGAAACAGGGCATGCGGAGTCGGTTCAAATTCTTTTTGACAAAAGCCTTACCACGTACGAAAACATCCTTCTGTTTTTCTTTCAAATTCACAATCCCACAACTCGAAATAGACAAGGAAACGATTTGGGATCACAATATCGTTCCGCTATTTTTTTCCACAACGAAACTCAGCACGAAATTGCAAAACGCGTTATTGATCGCATCGAAAAATCGGGTCAATGGAAAGATCCCATTGTGACACAAGTTATTTCAGCCACAGAGTTTTGGCTCGGCGAAAAATATCACCAAAAATATCTGGAAAAAAACCCCAAAGGATATACGTGCCACTTTGTGCGGCCGCTCACATTCTAGGACTCACCGCACGAATATCCAGCGTGCGGCCCCCGCTCACATTCTACGAAACGCTTCTCTAGTACCGAGCAGCGCTTCCAAAAACGTTCTTATTTTTCGCGATCATCATTTTCTTGAGTTCATCACGGGCAACGCCAAGATATTTTCTGGGATCGAACTCTTTGGGCTGCTTTGCAAAAACTTCACGAATTTTTGCTGTCATTGCCAAACGACCATCGCTGTCAACGTTGATTTTACAAACAGCAGATGTTGCTGCATGGCGAAGTTCTTCTTCGGGAATGCCAACAGCTGCCTCAATTGCGCCACCGCACTTATTGATAATTTCAACGTACTCGGGAACAACAGATGAAGCTCCGTGGAGAACAATTGGGAATCCGGGCAAACGTTTTTCAATTTCTTGAAGAATGTCAAAACGGAGGGGAGGAGGAACCAGAACACCCTTTGCATTTTTCGTGCATTGCTCTGGCTTAAACTTGTACGCGCCATGGGAAGTTCCAATGGAAATAGCCAAGCTGTCAACGCCCGTTTTTTTCACAAAATCTTCAACTTCTTCAGGCTTGGTATAACTCGAATGTTCGGCAACCACTTCGTCTTCAATTCCAGCCAACACACCCAATTCGCCTTCAACGGTGACACCGCGGGCATGAGCATATTCCACAACTTGCTTTGTCAGACGAACATTTTCTTCATACGGATGATGGGAGCCATCAATCATGACCGAAGAAAATCCGGAATCAATGCATGCCTTAGCCGTTTCAAAGGTATCGCCGTGATCGAGGTGAAGTGCCATAGGAATTGGATTTTTACCCACTTGCGCAGCATATTCTTTACACATTTGCACAGCACCCATAGCCATGTAACGCAAAAGTGTTTCATTCGCATAGGATCGAGCACCCTTCGAAACCTGGAGAATAACTGGCGAACCAGAATCAACACACGCCATAACAATGGCCTGAAGCTGTTCCATATTATTGAAGTTATATGCAGGAACAGCATATTTTCCTTCCATTGCCTTCTTAAACATTTCCTTCGTACTCACGAGACCCAATTCTTGGTAGCTAACTGTCATTTAGACCCCCAAATAGTTCACTTATCACAGAGACAAAATAGAAACGGCCCCAAAATACTCGAAGCTGCCTTCCTAAGCAAGAATCTCATAGTAAATGCGACACTTCGATTTACTGATTTCCAAAAAGATAGCGAGCGGGCACTAAAACGCTGGTGGGCACAGAATCGGAAAACAATGACGAAGAAAACAATGCATTTTGTCGTACAAACTTTGAAGGATGCAACACTCTGCCCATTACCAAACTGTTTTTCAAAATTCCACAATCGTTTGTTGCCGCAGCAGCACACGAATTTCCGCTAAAATAAGCATCACGCAAACCAGCGCCATCTGTACTCCCTTGTGACGAAAAATACTGGAATCCCACGGCATCAGTACCGTATACAAACGAAGTTTTTCCGCCAGCGAAAAGAAACTTCATAAAAACAACCGAATGACCATATCCACTTGTACGGTCGTAGTTAACAAAGTCACCTATTTTAAGATCGGAAAAATTCTTTATCGCAATTCCGAGGCCAAAATGGACAATGGCATCGCGAGCGCCATGACAACTGAAGCCCATTCCGGGCGGAGAATTTACGTACCAACAATCTTTGAACGGTTCCCATGACATGGCGTTTGCAGGCAAATTCCAAACACGTCCATCTTTTGTTTCGCTATAATAGCGGTTCATAGCCATGATAAGAGTCTGAAAAGTCATTCCCACGCAATGGGAACGACCCGTATTAACCGAAAATATTTTTGTTCCATTGTAAAAAAGATCTCGAGCATGCTGCCCACTTGCACTCAGCGTGTAACCTTTTCCTTTGTCTTTTTCCAAAATTTCGTATACCGTTGGCGCAATATAACGCTCAAAAGCTTCTTCGTTTGCAGCCGGAATTTCAACCATGGGATTTGGAACTGCACGTGTGCTTTCGGCGAAAAATATGCTCCACCTATTGCTTTCGCACGCCGGTCCGCCTTTTAATTCTTTGCAGACTTCGACACGCTCAAACACAAATGGCCCATAAACCTCTTTATCCTCGGCACAAAATCCATTTTCTAGCTGAGACGAACCCGCAGGACAAAAATCACTCCCGCGCAAATGGCCAGCAAGTTTTACAGGCCATGAAAAATCATCGCAGTTTACTCCAACTGGAACTTCAGCCTTGCAAAGTGCTATCATCTTCTTTGTAAACGGCCCCAACGCCATGCCACTGCGAACACAGAATTGGATATCCGCAGAATATTCTGCCTTTTCAGGACAGAAATAAGGCGCACTTGGTTTAAACGGATTAAGAGCTTCATTCTCTTTAAGTTTGTCGACACCAAGCTTTTTTCGGTCTAGATTCACATTCTGAATGCACGACACGGTTAGCAGAACGACACAACAGAAAGTGAATTCAACTCGGTTTCTTCGCAAAGAAAACATGGACAACTCCCAAATGACTTCATTTTAGAATGTAACGCTCATTCACCCAACACGTGCACAACAACTTGTCGAGAGTGGGGAGTCGCTCGATGCTCCCAAAGATAGAGTCCTTGCCACGTTCCCAACAGCAACTTTCCGTCGGACACGGGAATGGCTTCGGAGGTGTGCGTTATTGCCGTTCGAATGTGGGAGGGCATGTCATCTGGCCCTTCACATACGTGCAAATACGGGCCATTTTCCGGAGCAAGACGAGACATAAATTCTTTGAGATCGTGACACACATCCGGATCGGCATTCTCTTGAATTATCAAACTTGCCGAAGTGTGACGCACAAAAACATGGCAAAGACCCACGTCAACCCCTGTACTTTTTACAAAGTGCTGAACTTCAGCCGAAATATTCAAAAGGTCGTAGGGTTTGGTTTCAAAGACGAAAGTTTTTTGCATTTGACGCATTTTTTCTCCAATAATCACGTTTCCGATGTTCATACAAAGTGCACACACAGAATACATGCACAGAATGTACATCCACAACGTTCGTACGCCAAGCCTTCGCTCAGGCCTCAGCAGTCCCAATGTCAATCCCCAACCTTTCATGTTTGACTGAACCGACAGGCTGCTCGTAAACTAGGAGATATCCAAACAGGAGACACTGCCTTGATTCTAAAAAAGAAATGGTCCGCCATAGCACTCGCACAAGTCACACTAGGATGCGTAACGGCACCGCAAACCCAGCCTGTAAATGACATAGACCTCAACTTGCGCCTCTTGAATAACTCAACATCAAAAATCACGCAGTCAAAGGACACGCAGTCAAAGGACACCCAATCAAAGGACACTCAGTCAAAGGACACCCAATCAAAGGACACTCAGTCAAAGGACACCCAATCAAAGGACACTCAGTCAAAGGACACCCAACCGAGCCATCCCGCAGTTGGAACTGGAGACGCATCTGGAAATGCATCTGCGGACACGTCTGCTGACGCTTCTCAAGGAATCAGTAAAAGTCCCGAGGTTTCACACGAGGCAATTCGTCTTCCCGATGACAACGATACACTGGTTCACAACCATGTTGGACCTTCGCTCGCAAGCGATGCCGCTGAAATGAACAGTGCCGAAAGACAAGAGGAAGAAAAACAAGAAGTGGAAGTTGAAGAACTTTCCTCGGCTCAAACTCCCGAATCCGAAACAATTGAAGAAGACAGTGAACTCAGCCCCGAAGCAATTGGCGAAATTGTTTCGCGCAATGGCCCCATCGAATCTGTTTTTGCATTATGTGAAGACAGCGTCTACATGAAACAATGGGAGTCGGATTTCGATAAAAATTGGCTCGCCGAAAATCACAAGCGCTATCGCCGACCAGGTGATCGAAACAAAGCACTCAATGCCGCTCGTGCACAAGCATTTGTCAGTCTCGTATTTCCAACCATTGGCAATGTTTCCTCGGATTATCCCGTGGTCATTAACAGAGACGTTCTTAACTGGATCGAATATTTTCAAACTAGAGGCCGTAAAGCCATGGTGACATGGCTCAAAAGAGGTGAGGATGTTATTCCGGTAGCGGCGCCTGTTCTTGAAAAAAATGGATTGCCGCGCGACCTTGTTTATCTTTCCATGATTGAATCGGGATTTAACAACCGAGCACTCAGCGTAGCTGCGGCCGTGGGACCTTGGCAATTTATTCGCTCTACGGGCAAGCTGTACGGACTTCGTATTGATGATTTTGTAGACGAACGACGCGACCCTGCACGCGCCACCGAAGCCGCTGCAAATTATTTATCTGATCTTTATGCTAGCCTCGGCGATTGGCATCTGGCCGCCGCAAGCTATAACGCCGGCGAAGGCCGCATTCGAGGCGCAAAACGGAAATCAATTCATGACGACTTTTTTAGTCTGTCAAGAGCGCATCTTTTGCCAAACGAAACTCGCAACTATGTTCCCAAGCTCATCGCTGCCTTGCTTATTGGAAAAAATCCGGGAAAATTTGGTTTTGAAGTTGCTCAAGGAAGCCGCGCCATTGCACAAACAACCATTAAGCTAACGCGACCACTTGCGTTAGTTGACATTGCTCGCGAAGCAAATATCGACCTCCGACTTCTTGAGAGCATGAACCCAGAACTTCGGCACGGAGTCACCCCACCACCCACTGCATTTCGACCTTTCTTTAATCTTAAAGTTCCTGCAACAACAAGCGCGCGTGTTGAAAGCACTATTGCCAATTTGCCCGATGCGTCACTACACCGCACTGTTGCCGGGAGTGTCAATCGCAAAGATACCGCTGGAAATTTTGCGGCCCGACTTGGCGTCCCCTTAGCAGAATTTTTGAAAGCAAACTCACGAATAACGGCACGAACAAAACTCACTAAGGGTCAGATGGTTATGATTCCCATCACATTAGGAACAGGACAATACGATAAACTCACAGCCTCACAATCGAAGAAATCAAAAAATAAGGGTGCTGGAAAATCTGGGCGTAAATCGAGAAAATCACGAAAATCGAAATCACGAAAGAATCCAGTATGACAGAATCATATGCGAATGAAAATCCGGATGAAGCTTCGAACGCGAATGAGTCAAATATGTTAGAAATGAACAAAACGGACCTCAAAACGGAAAACACCAAACCTTTGTTAAGTGGATTGGTTTTGTGCTTGATTGAAGACGATTCTTCAGCAGTAAAGGTTTATACCCGCTGGTTACAAAGTTCTGGCGCAACCACAATATCGTTCTCCAACCTTGCTGCTTTCAAAAAGGCACTCACCCAACCTCAGTCGTTTGCTGCACTCGGAAGTGGCACTCCTGTGGTTGCCATTACCGATCTTGTACTCCCCGACGCATCGGGATTGGATGTGGTTGCCCTCTGGAAAAAATCATTTCCTTCGCGACCCATTCTTGTTTCCACAGCATTTGCAACAGTGGAAAATGCAGTGGAAGCCATGAAGCTTGGAGCTTTCGATTTTCTTCGCAAGCCTGTTTCACAGGAAGAACTTATTCTTGTTTTGCAACGCGCTCATGACTACGTCAATCTATTAGAAGAAAATGAAAACCTAGCCAGCAGCGTGCGTATACTCGGAATGGCGCAAACTTTGGCACAAATTACAGACACCGTAAGTTTGCTTCGAACACTGGGACGTCTTTTGCATCGAGAAACACGATCGCAAGAGTCTTTTGTTTTCTTTTATGATGGTGCAAAATCACGAGCCGATTGCTTTTTAGAATGCCGTGCCCAGGGAGTGAGCCGCATGACTCCCGATTATTTTGTATCTACACAACTGGCAACTTACCTTGGTGAACTCCGCACACGCATGGAAACTCCGCCATTGGACGATGCCGCAGCCGCACCACAAATATTTCAGCTGCCCGAGCAGGGAATTGTTATCATAGAACTTCCAAGTCGTACCGGAAATGCAGCCATTGTGGCACTCATTCATAAAAAAGATCTAAAATGCATTATTCAAAGCCTGGATATTTTATCGGCTATTCTTTCGCAGGCTGGGCGCTCATTTCAAAGCAGTGATCTTACAAATGCACTTGCTTTTGTGGACAGTCTTACCGGGCTCTATAACCAAAAATTCTTAGACGTAACTCTACGCAGCGAAGTGGCTCGCGCCAACCGCTATGGGACTCCGGTGTCGGTTATTTTTATCGATCTCGATCACTTCAAAGAAGTGAACGATACTCATGGGCATCAGGTTGGCAGTCAGCTCCTGAAGGAAGCTTCATCGGTATTTCGAGCCAGTGTTCGCGAGTCCGATTACCTGCTCCGATTTGGTGGCGACGAATTTGTAGTTATTTTGCCCAGCACCAATGCCATTGGAGCATACTCCGTTGCCGAGCGTATTCGCTCTGCATTTGCAAACACACAATTTGACGTGCGCGAATCCACTGGAGTTGCTTCAGCATTCAATTTACAAGTCACAACAAGTGTTGGTGTTGCAACTTTTCCAGACTGCGCATCAACCATGGAAGAGTTGGTTGGAGAAGCAGACAAGGCTATGTACGAAGCAAAGCGCGATGGTCGTAACAAAGTTGTGGCAGTTCCTTCAAGGACCGAAGAATGACCTTACAAAATTCAATTCCTAAATGGATGCCTCCATTTGGTGTGCTAGCATTTGTTTTTACGAGCGGATGCCGCACAGCACCACCGCCTCCGCTTCCTATCACTCCTACCGAACCCCCAATACAAGCAAGCACAGTTTCAAGCACAGTTTCAAGCCCCGCAACACCAACTGCAACATCAGCTACAACACCAGCTACAACACCAACTGCAATGCCTCGCCCAACTGTGCGAGTTTTTATTGAGAACTTATCCAACTTACTTTCCTTCTCCGATGAAGAAATAGAAAAACAATTCCAGAATTCAACCAACGCTGATGAAAAAATAATCAACGGCATTGCACTTGCAAATAGGCATCTTCGCAACAGAGAATTTTCCACTTCTATTTCTATTCTAAATAACCTGGACGATTCGGAAAGCGATTTCCTACAAAATATCTCGGCCCTTCTTTTGGGAGATGCATATATCCATCTTAAACAATACGAAGAAGCCGCAGAAGCACTGGAAGAATTTGCGACCGATCCCAAGGCTCCTTTTTACAAACGCTCCGCAGCTCTGTATTTTCAGGCTCTTGTTTCCGATAACAACACCAACAGTAATAATAACAGGGCTCAAGAGTTTCTCCAAAAACACAAAACAGCGGTGCTTTCCGCTTCAAATAACTACACATTACTCAATGAAACATTTGCTCGTGACAAAAGTATTTTTAGCGAAAGGGAACAAATCGAACTCTCCCGCAGACTGATGCGCGATTTTGGCTCGCATCCGCAGCTTCGACAGCTTGGACTCCAACTTGCAAATATCGATGAAAACAATGTTGTCCCCACCACCCCCATAGATTCTTTAAACCTGACCGAAAAAGAAAAACTTCTCCAATCAGCAGACTTGTTGCTTTCCGCCTGGGAATATCCGCTAGCAATTCGAATTCTGGAAAAACTGCGTTCCGCAAAAGTTTTTGGTGCTAAATTTTCCAAGGCGTCGGTTCTTCTTTTGTACGGTCGGGCTCTCAACGCTTCGGAACGCTACGATGAAGCAGCAACCGTGTACAACCAAGCAATTGCCGCGGCATCAACGTCGACACAGCAAGAAGAAGCCAAAAGACGTTTGTTGCTCTCATTTCACTTCAATCAAGACTTCGAACGCGAAATCAAAACAATTCAACAAAACATTAGAAAAAACAAAAAAACCAAAGGGGAAGTCTTGTGGCAACTCTTTTGGGCCCAATATTTGGACGAACGCTACGACGAAGCTTGGAAAACCGGAAACAAAATCCAACAGCGACTTGGAAAAAAAACTGCGCATTCCACCATGGCGCATGCCGTTCTGTATTGGAAGGCGCGCATGCAAGAAAACCAGGATGACATTACCGATGCCCGCAAAAATTACACTGCCATCATTTCGCAACATGCAGAAAGCTACTTTGCTATTCTTGCTCGTTGGCGACTCGCGTTAATGTCCAACTCGAATAACCAAGTTCGAAAAAACGTGTCTCTCAAAGAATTTTCTTCCCCCATCAACATCCCTCTCTCAGATTCACAAACGAGTGAGTTTGAAAAAATACAGAAATTCAATAAATTTGGCCTTACTCAATTCGCCATCCCACTCTTTTCGAATATTGAATATTCCGCAAATTCCAAAACAAATGCTATTGCCTCAGCACAAAAAGCAATTGCTTTGAGAAACCCGTACCGGGCCATCACGCTTGTGGAGGATTTCGGAACAGACCGTTTCGCAAAGGGCTTATCGCCAACCCAGATGTCTCAATGGATGAAAACAGAACCGTTATTTTGGAATGCATGGTTTCCAACGCCATATTTCGCAATGTTTAAAAGTGCTGCCCAAAAATATGACGTGCCCGAATCACTTGCGCTCAGCGTTGCTCGCAAAGAGTCTATTTTTGATGCGTCAGCCACATCGGTCGTTGGAGCCATGGGACTTATGCAAATCATGCCGCGTACAGGCTATCGCATTGCAAAAATTTTGGAAGACAACGAATTTCAACCCTCCGATCTCAAACGTGCAGAGATCAATATCGTTTATGGAACGTGGTATTTGCAACGTCTGACCAATTACTATCGTGGAAATGAGTTGCTTGCTATCACGGCCTACAACGCTGGCCCGGCAGCAGTTGATCGCTGGATTCGCCAAAATCCAGAAATGGAACTCGATGAGTTTTTACAGAACATTCCTTACGATCAAACACGAGATTATGTTCCGAAAGTGATGAGATACATGGATACGTATCTCAAATTTTATGCAGGATCGGATTACGTTCTGCCACAATCGACAAAACTTCCCGAACCCAACAAATCGCTCTCAATTTTCTAGCATGATCTCCCTGAGTCGCACTGTGAGTCGCACTGTGAGTCGTCCCCGCATTCTTTCGCATTGTGTTTTTCTTTGCTGTATTTGTCACCACTGCATCAATTATGGCAATTTGTATCCAGGTCTATTGGTAATAACGGTACCGCTGTTAGGTGTTGCATCTCCAAAGCGGAAAAAACTTTGTATCTGCATTGCCGGACTCGTCGGATTGGGGTCGTCATAGGGGCTAGCAAGCACTGCTTCAGAAACATCAAGAGAGACCACAAATGAGCTTTGCGGAGATGAAAAGCGAATTGGCTCCATGCTTTGAAAATACAGGAAAGTCGGACCAACATGACCAAAAAGGTCTTGTCCTTTCACAACATTTAAAACACCGTTTGTTTCTACAATTCCACTCTCGGTGGAAATTGTAAACGGCATTTCGCCGTCAACGAAAGCATTGTTTTTAACGAACGAAACATAAGCATTAATATCAAAATAGAGGTAGGACGCCTGAATATGAATCAACTGACCATCGCAGTCTACGACTGAAATTTTGTAGTCAACACGCGCGCTAGGTCCTTGAGTGTACTGTGATGTAATGGGTTCAACCCGAGTCTCCCCCTGTCCGGGAACACATTCAGGATTCTTTGTTGGAGTTGGCTGTGGCGCAACTCCGTTTGAAACCACGATAGGGCCAGGAGTTACGGTTGTATTGGAGGAACTCGTAGAATGAACGCTCGCGTTTGTGCCTGCATCTTGTTTGCCACCCTGAGTCGCTGTTGCAGAACCAGAACCAGAACCAGATTCAGAATCAGAACCAGAAGCGCTGCCTCCTTTTGCCTGCGAAGTGGCACTTGTGTCCGCCCCCGCACTGTTAGTACCACTCCCAGTAAGCACTTGTGAGGAGTTTTGGAATTTAATCTGTCGGTTGCTACAATTCAGCAAGCCAAGGGCAACACTTAGCCCAAGTATGCCTCTCGCAAAAAGCTTCTGGGTTCGTGATCTCGAAAGTTGGAGTTGTTTCATAAAAGCATTCTCCCTATGTCTGACTTGGTCCCCTAAAAAATGAGAGTCCAAAAAAGAGCAATCAAAGGCAATAAAAGGAACTCAAAGGCAATAAATAAATTTTTGAAGTTTTGAACTCTTCTATACCATCTTGATCGGCATATTTTTTCAAAACATTGAGCAGCATTATTTTATCAAATGCAATCGGACCATTGCA
Organism: uncultured Silvanigrella sp.; assembly: GCA_903932045.1. Taxonomy (GTDB): domain Bacteria; phylum Bdellovibrionota_B; class Oligoflexia; order Silvanigrellales; family Silvanigrellaceae; genus CAIZES01. Next base: position 17,807 of record CAIZES010000344.1, read on the forward strand.
AAGCTCGAAACGAAAGCGAAACGCGAAAACAGTACCCGATGTAGCCATTGCTTCGACGCTGTATGAATCTATTTTTGGAATGATGTAGATGGTGTCTGTTCGTTGAAAACAGTATAAATATGGCCACTTTTTTTGTGACATAAGCATGCGGGGTGAAGGCTGTTAGCGTCGTTCGAGCTCTTGTAAAAGAAATCGCTGCGCGAACGGGAATAATTGTTAAAGGCCCAGACTCTGAACGGAGAATGACACAACCTTGGCTGCGCAGTCTTTGTCGGGATCTGTTTGATAAAAAAGCCGCGAAATGCTCTGAGATAGCCGATATTTTGGACATCCCCCTGCAGACTGTTGTAAACTTTAAAGCTGCGAATGAGCAGCTCACGCCCCTCTCTCAGAAGAAGAAAACTTTATTATGGAAGCTTGGAATAGCGCACCAAGAGTAGCAAAAAAAGTGTTGAGACTTTCTGGGCATTCTTAGGACAGCAGTACCCCGAGAAACGCATGAACTATGATTCGGTGCGACAAACAACCATCAATCTTGGCCTTCGACGACCTTATAAGAAACAGAAAAACGAGGGGGTCACGCCAATGCGTGAATTTTCTCCTCTCTCTTATTGGGCTGCTGATGGGAAACAAATTCGAGTTAGCGTCAACGGGCATCGCATGTTTGGCATTGGTATTGGGACTGGAAGAACGAATAGAGGGAGCGTGGGCTGATCTGTTCGAGAAGGAAACTCCTCTAATGGTTCATACAAATTGGACTTATCCAAAATTCTAAGGAAGCTAGGCATTTTGCGTTTCCATCTACTTACTTATTTCCGCCAACATCATGGGATAAATATAGACTTTCTATGCAATCGGTCTGTCGCCTAAAGTTTCCAATGCTTTCCAAACTCTCTGAGGCATTGCGGATATGGACAAAGTTTTTTTCACATGCAGGATAGTGATAGCCCTTAGCGTATTGCGCAGTTCGCGCACATTACCATCGGCCCAGCCGTAAGACTTTAGCACGTCGATAGCCTCAGGAAATATGGAATAGGGACATCCATCCATTTTTTTGCAAAAGTGCTCTATAAGGGCTGGAATCTCTTCTTTACTTTCCCTTAAAGGCGGAAGAATAATTTCTTCTTCTACAAGGCGCTGCCATAAATCACGTCGAAATTTTCCCGCTTTAACCATCTCAGCTAAAGGCTCATTGGTTGCCGAGAGAATCCGGACTTTAACTTTTCTGGCCTGTGTTTCTCCCACACGAATGATTTCTTGATTTTCTAGCACACGCAACAAGGCTATCTGAGCAGCAGAGCTAAGGCTAGCAACTTCATCCAAGAAAAGCCAACCACCAGAAGCAGCTTCCACAAAGCCACGCTTTTCTTGAGAGGCTCCCGTAAAAGCTCCTTTGGCATGACCAAATAACTCCGCCCTAAATCGGAAGACTTCGACACCCTAGTCCACATCTGAACATTGTCATAATCGATTTGTTGACAGTTCTGCGCAAAAGCGACCGCTAATTCTCCGTAGATTGCGGAGCGGGTGGTGAGATTTACCAGGCTTACTCTCCGATCCTATACTCGGCGAAGCCACAACTGATCGAATGACAAATCCTAAAAAGTCACAGATCTTGACGGCATTCAGCGACTATGAGAGAGAAAATGTCAGTCGTTTTGCCGTCTGCACAATGCAAGAGGAAAAGCGAAAGAAGAAGAACGAGAGCAATCCCTCCATCGTCATTGAAGCGGCGATCACGATGAATGCCGCAGGGGCGGTGAGCCTGTCTTTTCCAAGGACCAGAATTACGATCGTCGCCGAAATCGGAATGAGTCCTGTTAACATTGCCACCTTTGACTTACGTTGTGCTTTGAGCGCCGCTTGATAAACAGCCGTTAAAACGAGTCCAGGCACAGCAAGAAGTCGCAAAGCAAGAAACTCTGCGGTGAGATCAGAGAAATTAGCTTCATGACTGAAGGCCATTGCGATAGGTTTTGCGAACAAAAGCACAGCCAGTGCGAATATCACAAGGAAGATAATTGCAACTTCAAGTCCGCTGCGAATTGCATTTGTTTCATTAATATTATCGGTTTTATCCATATATAGATGAGCAAACTCTGTCGTGAGTGCGATATCGATTCCTGTGGTGAACAAGAAGACAATGTTAAAAACACGATTGGAAATATTATAAGCCGCTAAGGCATCGGTGCTGAGCGTTGCAAAGATGTGGACGTACATAATGCCAACGATAGGTTTTGCGAGTGCGAGTAATGTGGTTGGAAGTCCGAGTTCCAAAATTTCTTTTGCGATTCGAATGCGAAATGGATGATTTGGTAAAATGGCTCCGTGATAGTTGCGAGAAATGTACCAAGCGCTCCAAACTTTTGTAATGACGGTCGCCACGGCCGCTCCTGTGACACCGACTCTTGGAATAATACTAAATCCAAAAATGAGCAGTGGATCAAGGATGAAATTGAGGAATAAAGAGTACAGGCGACTTCGGTTTACGTACGTCATGTTTCTCTCGATTGCCAGTACTCGAGAAAAATAATTGAAATACATTTGCAGAGGAAGTCCGAGAGTGAAAACTCGTAAAAATAGAATCGAATCATGGCTCAGAGTTTTGCCATTAACAGTCAATTCCAATAGAGGGCCTGCGAAAATAAAGAGTGGTACTGTAAGCAGAATGGACAGCAAAATAATCAAGTAAAATGATGTTGAGCGAAGAGACTGATATTCATCCTTATTGCTCTTGTAAGCCTGGGCTAATGGAACTTGTGCTCCGTTGGAAACCAGAAAGCAGAGAAAAAAAACAAGCATTCCAAGAGAGGAGGAAACCGATGCGGCATTGATAGCATCACGACCGAGACGGCCAATCCAATATAGGTCGGTAATGTCGAAAATTCGTTGGCTGATTCCGCTCCATATGAAGGGCAGGCAAAGAAGAAAATAGCAGAATGTCGTGTGCTCACTTGCTATTTTCGATTTATTTGTCAAGTCTTTCAGGATTCTGCTCAAATACATTTGCTTTCTCCAATCATGGTGTTGTTTCCGGGTACTATTTTGCTGCCTAACAGGGTCAAATGACCGAGTTCTGACAATAGTGAAGCAATTTCTGTGCCAGTGCGCCGAGGGAGAAACTCGGTGGAGATTGGAAGGGTGCAAGTCCCTTCCCGCGAAGCGAAAGCTCATCGCACGCGGTAGTGAGTTCTTGGACCACCAGTCAAAACAAGAGGCCACGAAAGAAGCAAAAAGCGACCGGCTTGCTTGATTAAATCGTCACGTGTTGTCGGCACTTTGGAGCTCCTTGACAAATTGATGCTCTGGCTTGTTTCAAGATTTCTTTCGCCTGGGATGTTTTGCAAAGTGGCTCCACGGAATTAGCAAAGTGATCCACACTCTCTTTTTTGTCCAAGATCTGACAATGTAGCCAATTTGCGACTCTCTCGCATCCAAGATTGCTGATGTCGGTATCGATATGCTCTAGAAGATAGCTTTGAGTCTCCTCATTCGCGACAAATCCTCGCATTAAAAACTTCGCGATTCGAAGACTGGTTTTATAATTGGAAGCAAGGATAGCTTCGTGTGTCACTATCCGGATCGTTCTTGAAAAAAGATCCTCAATCCCATTTCCGGTAGGATCATGCAGCTTTTCTGAGGGGACGTCCCAGTATATAGCGTTAAACGAAAAATCCCTTAAAGCAACGTCGTCCTTTAGAGAATCTACCGCATAAAATGTCGTATCATACAAATATTTTCCTTCGGTCGCAGAAATTGAGCGGAGAATATTGAAGTCGATGTCGATACCACCGGACGTCCCAAGCTTGAATGCACCAAAAGCCTTAAGTTCATCGAGAACGAACAAGTCGAGATCCGGAATAATATCCATTAATGTGTTCTTCACTTTGGCGATATTTTCATCCAGTGAAATGTCGATGTCGTTTGCATATTTCCCATCGAGCCAATCGCGTACTGCGCCGCCTGCAACATAACAACGGATCCCTGCCTTATGAAGATGTCGAAGCACATCGTCAACGGTGACAGATTTTCCTTGGCTCACAAGAAGCACTTTGGAGAATTGTTCTTGAGCAAAGCGAGCGATCCGACTGGCGTGTATTTCTGTCTTCATGTCAAAATCTCCTTAATAGTTTATTGCAAAGTATTGCTTTATTGTTATCGACAAGGAACCAATTGAGGTGAATTAATCTTGGACACGGTTCGTTGCACCCAGTTGAAGACATGGCGACGAATGGTTGGATGATTTTTGTACCCAAGATGATCTTCTCCCACTCGGTTGCCATTCTTAAAAAGAAATGAATAAATCTCCTTCGGATCACGAAAATTGCCCTTTTGCGCAATCACGGTCCTTGTCATTTGCAAACATGCCCGCCTCTGTGATTCAATCATGGACGTGCAATCACCGAATACGAGAGAGGTTTTGCAAGTCAAAACATTCATAACGAGGCGCCGCAACATCTCATCAGATTCAAGATATTCCTTTGCTTTATTGATGGGTCGAATGATTGGCCTGCCATTTTTTCTTGGAAATGCCCCGAGCGTGATTACCCTCTCCACAAAACTGCGAGGGATGATCAACTTGCGTTCAAACGGAATTTCGTTGTCCAATGGCAGAGAATAGAAAGAATGTAAACATCGTAAAAACGTTTCAACAACATTACCTTGTAACCCTGCACTGTCACTCGCAATAATCATGAGATCAAGATCGCTAGTAAGCAGTGCATGCTCTTTTTGCAAAACGGAGCTTCCATAAATAATCGCTTGAACATCCTCTTTAGGCAACGAAAGTTCACACCATTTTGTGACGACAGAGAATACCTCTCGTTTTTGAGCAGGGCGGCCTTTCATAATATCGATTTCTTCTAACAAAAATTGGTTTCCGAGTCGCACAATTTCCTCAATAATATCTGTAATATCAGCAATTCCTGTGAGAGGATTGCCGTTCATGATCCTAAGAACACGTATTGAAGCTCCTTGTTGAATCTCACCTACTCCGGCCGGGAGCGAAATTGGAAACCCGTGCACGTATGCTTTTCCAGAAATCCTCAGGCTTTCTTTGATGCGATGATTTATCTTCGAAATAAGATCGATTCTTTCCTCTGAAGAAAGCGGGAATGCATCTACAACATTCGGATAATAGGCGAACATGCAAGAATTGATATCGGTTTTATTAAGCAACTTTAACTCTGCCGTTTTGTCAATTTGACGAGCAATGTTAGCTGTTAATTCGAGACGCTCATCAATGAGTTCTCCAATCCTCTCAATTCCTAGATGTTTGATAAGCGACCACAGCTTCAGCGAATGAAAGTCTTTTGAACCCAGGAACGGGGTTGTCTGACCAAGCGACCACTTTTCCTTGGTGATGAGATCAGATGCCGATGCGATTTGAGCCAGATCTTTCGTATTCTTAAAGAGGACGAAACTCGAGCAATAAGGAATCCAAAGCACCTTATGCGGATCGAATGTGATTGAATCGGCAAGTTCAGCACCACTCATCTTACTTCGATGTTTTTGGGAAAATAGTAATTGGAGACCATGGCACGCGTCGATATGGAAGTGAATCTTTGCTTTTGCAAGAATATTGGCAAGTGTTGAGAGATCGTCAACAGCCATTGTGCGGGAGTCGCCGGCATATGCAATGCAGGCAAAAATTCGATTTCCTTCGCTTGATTCGGTTTCGATGATACGGTTTAGCTCAATTTGGTCGAGGCGAAAGTCCTGAGTGATGGGAACTTCGATCAGATTATCTTGCCCGATTCCTAGCCATGCCATAGCCATTTTAATGGAATAGTGATTGATACCGGCGGCAACAAGTACCTTTGCTTTTCTGACATCAAAGACGATTCCGCTTTGCATCGTTCCTGGAAAGGCTTTTTCACGTGCAGCAAGGAGCGCGATTGTGTTGGCAAGCACGCCGCCTGTGACAGAGCACCCACCGACGTCGAGAGCTCGCTCATATTTGGTTTCGGTATTATAGCCGACTAGCTGGCGTAACCAGTGAATGACTTCGATCTCGGCAAAAGTTGCTTCAGGAGCACAGAAGTCCTGATTGATCATGTTTTGGTTCAAAAAGGGATAAAAGATCGCGCCAGAAAGTGCAGCCATAGAATTTCCAGCGTCGGGAAAACCGACGAATCGTGAGGAACCAAAGTTTGTGCTCTTTGCGGCTATTTCTTTGAAGTCGGACAGCAGGTCGGCAAGGTCACGCTCGCTGTTAGGGACAGGAGAAGGTGTGAAGTCCTTCAGATCTGATGCCGGCTTTAGGCAAACTTCAGGTTGGGTCTTAAAGTTGATCGCCAAATCGAGCACCCGATGCAAATACTCCCGTTGCTGCTCAAAAGTGTCGGGGCTACCGAGAAAGGGTTGGGTCTGTGACATGAGATTTCTTCCTACCGGAATTGTTTTTCGACCGACTACCGGTCTTAAAAAACTCCGTGCACAAACCGTGCCAATGCGCCGAAGGAAAAAATCGGCAGCGATTCAGAGTCATAAAACTGCTATGCTTTTCGGAGCTCTTACCTTGTTGTCGATTAACGTGACAGTTAAAATGGGTTCTTTTCCCTGGCCAACTTTTTGGCCAGGGGGCGCCAAAGCGGCAAACCCCTGTGCCTCTGCATCGACATTTTGACGCTAACATTTTTGAAAAATAACAGATCCAATAAACAAACACACTGCACTGTTTCCAAAGCAACTACTATAGTGGTCGCTCTACAATAAGGTCGATTTCGACTCCGTGAGTTGTATGGAGGTAAGAGAATTTGTAGTCTAAATCTAGCGTATGTATCAATTTATAGATTTCTGCTAAAATAAACTGCTCAAAAACTTCACCGTAATAGCTCGTTGACGGAAGTGGATTTATGCTCAA
>CAIZES010000345.1 GCA_903932045.1 uncultured Silvanigrella sp.
AGTACTAAGGAGTAGCGATTTCTTTGCTTACAAAAACGCGAACTATTTATTTGAAATTGTTTCTGGCGGACGCGATCCTCGGAAAATAATATTCTTATTTTTCCCGATGATGATTGTAGTGGGGAGTCCTACTACTTTGTAGGAGTTTGCGGTTGTTTTTTCTGGGTCAAGAACAACGAAATAAGGATAGTTATTTTTTTCTACAAATCGTCTGGCTTTTGAATCTTTTTCGCCTGAATTAATTCCGACATAAAGAAATTCCGGGTGTTTGTTTTTGAGTGCCTTTAATTCGGGAATTTCTTCTTCACAAGTGGTGCACCACGCAGCCCAAAAATTGAGAACAATGGTTTTCTTCCCCAGTGAATCTGCAAGATTGAAATCTTTCCCATCTAAAGATTTTAAAACAAATGGAGTGACCGCAACCTCGGCGTTGGCTATGGAACCTAACGAAAGCTGAGAAAACGATAAAACTTGAGAGCGGTTTGTTGTGTATCCTATAGCAAGGGAAGCGAACGCTGCGAGTAGTGAAAGCCCTTTTGACATCTTTTTTCTCCTTAAGAAAGTTGTCCCGACTTGAAAACAAAGTATAAACCGGCAGCGATAATAAGAAAAGCCAGCGCTGATTTTATCCTCAGCATCCATTTTCCAGACTTCGGCATTTTGCTTGCCACGCTTCCCATGGAAAGCCCTATTAGCAACAACACGGTGTTCATCCCCAATGAAAATGTAAGCATTAAAAGGCCGCCACTGACAACAGCTTTTTCCGATGCAATATAGCCGAGTATTCCAGCAACCACAGGCGCTGTGCAGGGCGAAGCCACGAGGCCTGAAGCCATTCCAACAAGAAGAGGTCCAAACACGCTATTGGTTTGTTTGACTTGAACGCCTTGTTGCAAAAAGCCGGGAAGTGGAATTTGATACCAGTCCATCATACTCCCACCTAAGTAAAGCATGAATATTCCAAACCCCAGATATATGTACCAATTGGATGTGAGATCGCCAAACATCTGACCCGAAATGCCAGCAAATATACCCAGCGCTGTGTAGACAATGGCCAAACCTATTGCATAGGCTGAACACGCAATCATCCGTTGCATCCAAGGACCTTTTTTCGCTCCAAGATATCCCAGAACAATTGGCAAAATGGGATAGACACAAGGAGTGAGAGAAGTTAAAATTCCGGCAAAATACGCGGCAGCAAATTTTCCGGGTGATAGGCCCGTTGCAAGGTCAAAAGCGATCATAAAATCCCTCCACTGAGAGTAGTTTTCTAGCAGTTCATGTCATTTTTTAATAATCACCTGGAGTTTTCAATTTATTCTCTGGTGACATCATAACATATTGGTGAGGGACAGTTATTTTCGGCTGTTGTTTCGTGTGTTGTTTTTTTGACGTTGCTCAAAACATGTGTATCGCTCAAACGGTATGTTTCACCGGAATTGTTAGAATTTTATTTGGGTACGGTGGCGCTTGACCTTTGTATTTTGAAAATATATATGTGGTATCAGTAGATTCGAAAGTCGATAGTTCCGCAAGTTGATCGGTTGATCCACTGGAGGTCGTTTATGCAAGCGAGCCGTGCGTCCTGTTTTGCTGCTTTGAGAATTTTTTCTGTCGGCGCTTTTGTTCTTGCGGGATGTTCCTCTCACCAAGGTTATACATCACTGCTTTCTACTCAGGGTCTACTGGAAACCAAGGCCATTGTTGGCTCTGTGGCTTTGGAAAACAATCCTAATCTCGCAAGTGGGCTCCCACTAAATCAAAAACAAAAATCGGAAATTTTTATTTCGCGCCCAGAGTACGTGATCTCTTGGAATAAAGAGAACCGTTCTCTGAACTGGGCTGCCTGGCTGCTTGAAGCTCACGACTTGGGAAAGACGCATCGCACCAATTCGTTTGCTATGGACACCGATCTCGATGGTTATTTGAGCAAACTGGGTATGCACGCAGTGTCAGAAAAAGATTATAGCGGATCGTGTTTCGATCGTGGTCATCAGGTGCCCTCTGCAGACAGAACGGCAAGCGTTGACGAAAATACGGCTACTTTTTTGATGAGCAACATGCTTCCGCAAACAGCTTTTTTAAATCGCGTGATTTGGGAGCATCTCGAAACACACGAGCGGAGTATGGTGAAGGATGAGGGGCTGAAAATTCAGATTTTTGCTGGTCCGTTGTATTCGTCAAATCCTACGGGCATTGGCCCCAATGCCGATATTCTTATTCCAAGTTTTAATTATAAAATTATTGTTCCGGTTCGCGGGAGTAATGCTCCAAGCAGACAAGATCCGGACATGATTGTTGTGAAAATGCCAAATGTGACTTCGGCAAATACAGATCCCGTTACAGATCACGCACAAGAGTGTGCTGATTCTCATTCAGATAAGGTGTCGCCGGATTTGGGGAGTTCGGACGATTGGAAACAGTACCAAACAACTTTAGACGAAGTTGAGTCGCTTTCGGGATTCCGTTTCTTTCCCTAAAAGAGGATGGCGAACTCAAAAATCCGAGACACCACAGTTCGGTCGTTGATTTCTTCCGTTCAGTAAAAACAGGCTTTTCAAAAGCATTCAGAGTCTTTAAAAAAAGAATTGTTCTTTGTGCAAGTTCTCAACTTTTTTCAAGGAGACTCTAATGAAACTTTCTTTTGTATCTTCTGCAATCATTTCTATTGGCTCGATTTCAACGGCATTTGCATCCAATTATCCCCCCGATTACGCTTATCAAACTGCAAGTGCTTTGCATGACGGTGCAGCTCTCTTTGTTCATGTGGGAAGCGGCTGTGATTCTGCAGATCTTTTTGGGTATAACAAAACCGGCCCACTTGCCCAAATGAATCCTGAAAAAATTGAGGCCGTTGTGACTGCAGAATGTCGCACCTCGAATGGCGATACAACAAAAAGAGTATCGGTTATCACCTTGGGTAAAGAGTGGCGCGGCGCGGGTTATCTTAGCCCAGCATTTTCGTTTTACAGCCTTCTTCCTAACAACTGCGAAAGCTTGGACCAGGAACTGCGCGTTGCGTTTTCGGCGAATGGTCTGTGGGATTCATTAGGTGGCAACGACTATCGCATTAACTATGGATTCTACAAAGGCGTGAATGGGCGGAGACTTGAAGTTTTTCATACGGGAATGTCGGGAGGCTGCAACAATATTGTTATGCCTATTTGGGATTTTGTTGCGAATCAACTTAATAACTAAGCATTTGTCTTTGCTTACTCAAATGTTTTGGGAGGGCATCACTTGCAAAAACGACGCGTCCTATTTTATTTGCATTAGGCGGCTGCAGCGATTTTTGTTGTAGCAGGCCTCTTTATTTCCCGTAAAACCCGTGGATTTACGAATGGTAGTCTGGGTCTTTCGTTGAATACTATCAATGTCGACGGGACAGCTATTAACTCATTTGTGTCCGGGAGAGAATCAACTCTCTTTCATTGAACGCTATCTCATCAAACACAACACATTATCCAGTGTTTCATAATGAGTTGAAAAAATCAGTATGACTCAGTTGAAACGTGCGTTGCGCCACTGCTTCAGCAACGTTGTGGGATTTGTAAGATCGGATCGTCGACGAAAGAGTTTATCGTCCCAATCTGTCAGAGGTCCTTTTGCATCGCCGCTGAAGAGCTCAAAGTGCAGCATGGCTTGTGAGTAGCAAGAAAGTCTTCCAACTTCTGCAATAATTTGCCCCTTTTTCACGGTATCGCCATTGTGCACTCCGTGTCTTTCCGGACTCCCTGCAATAATTTCGCCGTAACGAATAACCTTAGAACCCTTCACTTCAAGTGCATCTGTGTCGCACTTGAAGCCGTAGGAGGCCAATACGACGCCATCTTCAACGGCGTAAATAGGACGGCCTCGGTTTGAATAGATGTCACACCCGGCATGTTTGCGGCGGCCACTGTCGCGTAGTGCTCCAAAAGCTCCAATGCCGTCGCCAGCTTCTTCGCAGGTTTCTGCCCACGAGGCCAGTGGATAGAGATACCCATTGTTGTTTTTGCCAGGAGGAGATGTGAAATGTTGTCCAAAAATATATCCCGAACGGAAAGGGCAATGAGGTAAAGAAGAATCGTCCAATGTGAGTTTGAGGTGGACTCCCACATAAGAAATACTGCCCGTGTACTTCAAAGTGTCACCTTGTTTTAACCCGCAACGCTCATTGGGCGGAAGGGTGTTAGATTGATTTGTATTTTTTTTGAAATACGTGTGTCCGGCAATTACTTTTAGCGAATTTGAGCCGTTTGTGCTGACTTCTGCATCATTCATGGAATCGAGAGTTGAGTCGTCTCCTGTTTCCGATCCTCCCACCTGAATTTTGCGAGCGCATGACAGCGTTAAAAAGAAGAGTGATGATGCAATACAAAATTTAAAGTGGAGCCGACTCATGCTAGATCTCCAATGTTAAGATCTCTCCAATTTGTGGACATGCCTTTATGATATCTCAAAGTGTCAAAAAAGAATGCGGCTCCAAAAGAAAAAGTAGGTTGTCAAAAATCCAACGCCAGCGAAACTGCTACTCTTTACATTCTGTTTGCTTTGTTGAGCGTAAGCTTGCAAGGTCAAAGCCCTGGCTTTGAGCTGTCTCTTTCAGTTGAGCAAGCACGTCATTTGAAAGTGTTCGCTCCCTTGATAAAACCCAGAGAAATCTTTTGTCGGGCGTTCCAACCATGGCATATGAGTAGTCGGGCGCTAGTGCAAGGACCCAATAATCTGCTTCGAATGAGCCAAAAAAGCGAACTTTCAGTTTCGAATTTTGAGATGCATCAGGGATGCGTGCAGATCCCGTGAAGGAAATGGGAGTTCCTCCAAGAAAGTTGACGTTGCAGCTGTTAAGAACCTTAACGCTTGCGTCATTGTTAGCGGAATATTGAGCCTTGGTGCAGCTACATCCTGCTTGAAAAATTGCCGGGAAAGATGCAATTTCATACCAAGTGCCCAGGTATTGTTGAAGATCGAGCTCTTTAATTGCCGTGACTTCACTCGCGAAAGAGGCGGTTGAAATGAGGCAAGAAAGAGAACCAATTGTTCGCAGCGGTACCGAAAAAAAACTTTTTTTCACGTTGTGACTCCTAATTTACTGCATTGTGGCAGTGCCCTATGGGACAAACCCATTTTAAACATATTCCGAAATGGTTTTGCTTGGAATTACAATTTGGGCATCGTGCCATATTTTAGATTGAAACGGAACGCGGTGATTAACTCTGTTAAGAAACGTTGTTAAGAAACGTTGTTAAGTGTTTTTATTTCTATCACAGCTGCTGAGTCTTTCCAACGCATCAATAAGGTAGGGGCGTATTTTTGTGGGATCAATACATTTGTGCACTGAACCCACATCAATGGCGCGTTTGATGCTGTGTATATTATCGAATTCCTCTGCAACTTGTGTTTGTTTTTCGAGATAAATATTTTTCCAAAGTTCGTCGTGTTCTGCAAGAGCTTTCGCTTTTTCTGTTCCCGAAAGAACGCTGAGGCGTTCATGTGATGTTTTAATGCGGGGATCGCTGTGTGTGCGAGATTTTACTTCACCAGGAAACACAACAGCGGCCGCTGGAGTTCCCCCAATAACACTTGCGTAGGAACCTTCAACTGCCGAGACTTCAATATTTGAAGTGAGCATATTCGAGAACACAACGTAAGCGCCGCCATGGAAACGTGAAAGCACGCAAAACACGATGGGCGATTTGGAGTTGACAACGGCACGTCCGAGTTCGGCTCCATATTCCAGTTGCAGCATTCGCATGGATTCTGGCGAGCCGTCGAATCCGGAAAGATTCGCAAGAATCACAATGGGTCGATTTCCGCTTGCAGAATTTATGGCGCGTGCAAGTTTTTTGGATGACTTTGGAAACAGGGTTCCGCCCATCCACGAATTCGGACCATCACCGGGCACGAATCCGTATCGTGTGAGGGGGCGTGACTCAATTCCAAGAAGACAAACAGGATAACCACCCAAGTGTGCGTCCCAAACAATTCCTGTTTCGGCATCGCGCCACAAAGCCCAACGTTCCAGTGGAATGCAATCGGAATCGATAGTGGCTGCCATGACTGCGCGCATATCAAATGGTTTTTTGCGACCTGGATTTTTTTCTTGCGAAAAGATGTCACCCACTTTTTCAAAAGTGACTCCATTGTTTGTAGGATGCGAGGAATTGCAAATATTGCGATCGCGTGCGTCGCGGGTGGCACGAGCGCGAGGCGTTGTTTCGCCAGGATAAATGAATGAATGATCGTAATATTGCATTAAGATTTCACAGGCATGTGATAGGTTTTGTGCAACATATTGGCACTGACCATTGGGGCCCATAATGCGCTCGGCGCCACCAATTCCTTGGTTGTCTTCGGCCGACACACTGCCTGAAAAGTCGAGGGCTCGTTTTCCGGTGAGAACCAGGGATGCATCGGGAGTCATAATCAGTATGCCGCGTGTGTGCATTAGCATTGTGGCTTCTGCATTCCAATAGGCTTGTGCGCCTACATTGATGCCGGAAACAATCATGTTTAAGGTGCCGCCATTTTGTGTAAAATGGATGATGCGGCGAAGAACCGATGCGGTCCAGTCCAGATTTTCGGTTCCACTGTCCATCGCAATTTTTGCACCGGATGAAACAGAGAACCACTCCACAGGAAGTTTCATTTTTTCCGCTAGGTCGAGAGCGCAAATCACGCGGCGGCATTCGGGTTCGGCAAGTGCGCCCATGTCTTTGCTGGCGTCGCCGAGAATAATAACGCGTTCCATGCCATCGGGATATTTGTTGGTAAAATTGCGAATTGTTCCAACAATAATATTGGCGGTATTTTGCCCTGGAGAACGTTGCACGGGGCGAAGAACATTTTCTACAAAATCGTACTCAACAAATTCACCCCGTGAAAATGTGGAATGAAGATTTGTGTTTTCGGGGGTGAGCATTTGTAGAATTTCGTAAGGATGAGCACCGCCGCGAGCGCGCATTTGAATGGCGCGTTGTTCGTACGCTGTGAGTGTGGGAATGATATTGCCAAGCGGTTTTGCAAAAGAAATTTGCATACCGTTGTCGAAGTGGTTGTTGATGTCTATGGCTACGTCTTCGGTTTTACCTTTTGCTGCGTTCAAAACCCGTCCGCGAATGATGACTTTTTCGAGACCCAGTTGCGACGCAAAGGGTTGGAGTTTTTTTGCAATGAGCAAAAATTGACGCTGTTGACCTGTCATGACTGGCGTGATGCGAAGAATAATGCGATTCCAGGCAGGGCGACCGCGCGGCGGCATGCGTACCAAAGCGGAGCGCAAAGCGGCACATGCTTGCATAAAGATGGATTCGAAATGAGGCAAGCCCCCAAATCCTCCTTCGCGGTGTTGGTTGGGCGATAAATCGCGAACTTCTGCATAAGCGTACAAACGTTGGTCTTTAGAATTTTCTTTGGATGTGGCCTGCAAAACTCGGATTTCATGTTGAGAAGTGCGAATGCGCTTGAGATTGAAATTTTTGAGGCGCCAGAGTTCAAATCGGGCAGCTTCAACGGGATGGAGGCCTCGTGCAAATTGATCTTCCGTATACATTTCACCGTTGAATTTGAGTGTGAACGTGCGAACATGTTGTTCCTCACTTAGGCTACTGAGTGTGAGATTTACCAGTGTTGGCGCATCTTTTTTGTTTGATGAATCTTTTCTGTTGGGTGAATTTTTTTCAATGTGAGTTGCGTTGAGAATTTGCTGTATTTCGTGTGTAAAGCTATCTTCATTTTTGGGAAGTTCTGAGGTCGAACAAAAAATTTCAAGACAACGCTCGTTTGCGTTTTGCGCAAGTCCGTTCTGAAATCCGTGTTGTAATGCAGCGTTCCAACAGTGCGTAATATTTTCTAATGTGCAATGCGTGGCTAGCACATTTAGGGCATTTGCTTTGTTTGTGTCCGATGCTTCCACAAATGTGAAAGCAAATGAGTTTGTTTGAGGCGTGGTTTTTGAGTCGGCCTTGTTAACAATTTTAAAATTTGATTCCGCATAAGCTTGGCGCAACAAAATTTCGAGAGTTGTTTTTGCATCGATATGGGAATCTTTTGCGAGTTTATTTGAGAGGTGGGCCGCAATGGGATAGGGGCTTTCTAAGAGACATTCAATCCATGCATCTCGGTTTTCTGACGTTGCGTGCGCCAAATTTTCGAGCTGCGAATCTACAGACGTCATGGCACGTGTATAGTCGGCTAAAAATATGCTTTGGTTGAAAATTTGGTGGCGAGTTTGTGTTGCCATTTCGGAAAGAAGTGAGAAACGATCGCGACAAGCAAGAACGAGTGCGTCCATGATTTCTCGGAACTCATCGTTTTCTGAGTTTGGATGGCTTAAGCTCCATTCAATGCGTTGTTCCAGAATGAGGGTGAGGCATTGCGAAATTCCATCCATACGTTTGTAGGTTTTGTGTACCAGAACCAACGCTTCTTCCAGTTGTTTTGTGCGCACCAAATTATTGATTCCGTAACGGGTCAAAACCGATTTTAGGTGTGCAGTGAAAGAGTCGGGCAGTCCGTCGCCTTCGGTTTCGGGAGAACGTAAATAAGTGAGTAGCCATTCTTCGCTACCCTTAATAATATCGCGACCATTGAAGGCCTGCTTGCCATAGAGGTTTATAAGACTTGCGGTGGTTTTGAGAATGGCATTTTCTCGGTTTGCAAAAGCGGAATCGAAAGGGTGCGCTTGAATTTGTGACAACAGAGATTGAGGCGCGATATCGTATCCGAGCAGAGCATTCTCAAGATTGTTCAGTATATTTTGTCGAGTTTTTGCTTTTTTTGGAATTTTTTGATTTTGCAGTTGATCAAGTTTAATTCGATTTGAAGTTTCGATAGCACCATTTTGTTCAAGTGGTTCGAGGGCAATGAGCGGAGTGCCTGCGTCGACCTGCGTGTTAGAACGGGCCAAAACGGCTTTGACTCTGCCTGCGCAAGGCGAAAGAACGCTGGTTTCCATTTTCATGGCTTCCAGCAAAATAAGACGATCGCCTTCACTGACGACGTCGCCGGGTTTTACCAGGCTTGTGAGCACAATGCTTGAAGCAGGAGCTCGAACCAAACCGCCATCGTCGCTGGAAATGCGATGCGGGACACCGTCAACTTCAACTAAAAACGTGACGCCGTGTGGCACAACCAAAAGGCGATGCCTATTGCCCGAAGCTTCAATCCAACCGTCGTAGTCTCCAAATTCGCCGCAGCGCACTGATATTTTTGCGTCATCGCATTCTAAAGTCCAAAATTCAGGCGCAGTGCGCGAAACCCCAATCTTATATGATTGACCTCTGTATTGGAGTTCTACTTGGCGTTGAAATTTTTCGTCCACTTGCGGGCGACCACGAGCGCTTCCTGTTAGAAAAAGTGCGCGTTCTCCGTTTGCTGCAATTTTATAGGAAGCAATTGCGGCCGCAGCAAGAGCCACGGCAGAATGTTTGCGTTCTGTTTTTTGCTCGGCACGGGATGCGTTCAGGCGATCGAGCCAGCCGATGTCGAGTTTGCTTTCCACGAAGTCGGGTTGCGATAGAAGTTCAAGAAGAAATGATTTGTTGCTACTGCCCCCGTCAATAACAACAGAACATTCAGAAAGAGCACGTTTAAGACGCGCAATAGCTTCGGTGCGTGTTTTTCCGAAGGCAATAATTTTTGCAACCATGGAGTCGAAATCGGGCGCAATGGAATCACCTTCTTCTATACCCGTGTCGATGCGAATTCCTGGGCCATTGGGAAGTCGAAAGTGAGTTGCTTTTCCGGGTGCTGGCGCAAAACCGTTGTCAGGATCTTCCGCATTGAGGCGTACTTCAATGGCGCATCCAGATGTTTGCGGCGATTCTCCTTGCAGTGTTCCGCCCGATGCCACATGCAACTGCAGTTTTACAAGGTCAATTCCCGTGGTCATTTCTGTGACGGGATGTTCCACTTGTAAGCGAGTGTTCATTTCCATGAAGTAGAAACATCCGGATTCGGGTTGGAATAAACATTCCACCGTTCCGGCGTTGATGTATCCTGCTGTTTTAGCCAAACGAATAGCGGCATCTTTAATATTTTTTTCTTGCAGTGCTGTCAGCGAGGGGCATGGGGCTTCTTCAATCACTTTCTGATTGCGACGTTGCACCGAACAGTCGCGCACACCAGCAGCCCAAACGTTGCCGTGTGTGTCGGCAATAATTTGAACTTCGATGTGACGTGCATTTGAGATCATTTTTTCCATGAACACTGTGTCGTCGCCAAAACCTTTTAGGGCTTCGGAACGTGCACTTTGAAAAGCCTCTGGGAGGTCTTCCATGCGCGTTACTTTTCGGATTCCGCGGCCACCACCACCAGCAGTTGCTTTTACCATAAGTGGCAAGCCAATTTTTTCTGCCCATATTTTGGCTTCGTCTAAGGTTTGGACGGGGCCATTACTCCAGGCGGATACGGGAACTCCGGCTGCTTCGGCAACACGTTTGCTTTCTATTTTGTCGCCTAATTTGCGCATCACTGGCGCTGTTGGGCCAATGAAAGTAATTCCAATTTCGTGGCACAATTCAGCAAATTCGGGGTGCTCAGCAACAAATCCCCATCCTACCCAAACGGCTTGGGCGCGAGAGTTTTTGAGGGCATTTTTGAGGCGATTGTAGTCGAGATATGAGCTTTTGCGTTGGCCATCGCGGCTATCAATAAATGTGGCATCGCCAATTGTGATGGCTTCATCTGCTTTTCGCACAAAAAGGCTCTTGGAGTCGGGGGTTGTGTGGAGCGCAATTGTCTTGAGATCAGTTCCGAATTGGGCGTTGTACTCGTTTACGGCGTGAATCAAACGCATTGCCGGTTCGCCACGATTTACAATTGCGATACGTTGAAAGCTAAGAATCATGCGATTTTCTCCTCTAATAAGTCGCATTTTAGAACGTCCGCAGGAATTCTCCTTTGGGTGCTCTTCATTGTGGGGAGAATTTATCACGGATAGTGAGAAACGCTAGGGGGTGCTCTGTTTTTGGAATATGGGTGGGCCGTAGAAAAGTGATGTTGACTTTCTTATTCTGTCATGAAGTCAGGAGCAATGAGCTGCTTAAAAAGTGTTTGCGTGACGCTTCGCACTTGTGTTTTTACGGCTGTTCCCGCTTTGCACGTGGCTTCCACCATTTTCGAAACGGGCGGACTCATAAAATCGATGTGACCTGACCCAGGAATTTTTACGAATTTGAGAAGATTTGGGTTGACGTGTTGTGCAAAAAACTCCGCTCCTAAACCTTCTGGCACACAGGGCAAACCTAGCATCCAGGGTTGCGTGCCAAATTCACTTTGCACGATGGAAGTTGGAACGTTAATTTGTGTGTTTTCGTCTAGGAATATTGGGAAATTTTGTTTCGATGAGAACGGAGGTGTGCCGTCAACGGGATCAATCAGAAAAAGGGCTTTTATATTGAAATTTTCCGAAGCAAGTTTGGCTACAAATTTTGAAGTTGCGCTGTAGCCAAAAAGAACAATGCCTTCGGTGGCTTTCTTGGAAAATTCCTGGAGTGCTTCACGTATTTTTTTGAGATCGCGAACGTGGTTCGCCGTAAGCGGATTGAAGTCGACGGTAAAAATGGTTTGTACCGTGTTGAATTTGGGAACGGTATCCGTATAGGCTTGAATGTTAGCATCGCTCATAAGCGAGTTTTTTGTGAAAAAGTAGCCTACTGTTGCTCGGGCTAATTGCGGAGCAAACGCACAGGCTACAATTGAAAACTTAAGAACCGAAGAAACTTTCGTGGTTTTTGAAAGCTTCTCAAACTTTTTGCAGTATGATTTTTCCATTCGTTGGTTTCCTCTATAAGTACGAACGGGTTATTGTTGGGCATTTGCCTTTATATCAGTGGTTTCAACTTTTCTCAATCGTGCTGCCAGAAAACCTGTTTGGGCTGAAAGTTTGACGCTGAAGGTTTGACGCTGAAAGTTTGACGTTGAATTTGACGTTGAATTTGACGTTGGATTTTATCTGGGCACAGCATTGGTATAGTATGTGTGTGGTCATGTTACTTTCGTTTGTTACCATTGTTGGTGGGGAAAATTGTGTCGAAAAAGTTGGTTTCAATTCTATTTTTGGTTGCTGCACACTCTTTGGCTTCTTGTCAGAAAACTCCTGAGACTGCATCTGACGTTGAAGGAAGAAGTGCCCTTGTTATAAAGGGCAAGTTTTTCATGACTCACTACAAAGGGAATGTTAATATTTCCAGTTTTGGTTCGATGGCTTCAACGGAAGGTAAACTGATTGCGGTGGATAAGGCTTATACGGAATCTCAAGCAACTGAGGTGGATTTTGATATCAATAGCGAAGGATTTGGAACTATCGCAGGATGGGGTAAGTGCACTCTGAGTTATTCCAATGTATCAACTTCTGGGCCGGCAGACCCAAACAAGGCTTTAGACTCCGTGCAGCTTGCGTTTGCTGCATACAGCGCTTGGAAACTCGTGATGAACATTTGGAAGGACGTAGATTGCGCAACTATGGATAAACTGAGTTCCGACAAAATGGTTGCCTATGAGTCTAAAAGTTTTTTTGGCGCACCGGAAACACATCTCTGGGCAAATGTTGGTGTCATGGGTGAAACAAAAGATATTCATATTGCCGAACGTGAATGCAGTGCCATGCGCGGTGTGCGCTATGTTCTTATAAATGGGGCGAGAGCTTGCGTTGGTTATACCGACGCAAAGGCTCAGAATCTAAAAATGCTCATGGTGCGACCTAGCGAAATTTATGCGCAGCGCCTTTTGTTCAAACGAGCTCCATAATGGCTATTTGGGGGATTCGTTTTTCGATTTTTCCTGTTGTGTTTGTGCGGTTGCTGACTGTTGTGTTTGTGCGGTTGCTGACTGTTGTGTTGTTTGCTTTGTCATTCGATTCGTTGTCCGCTCAGCAACTTTCGTTGCCGAAGCGCGTTGTTTCGCTTGCTCCAAACACAACGGAAATTGTTTTTGCACTGGAACAAGCCGGTTTGCTTGTTGGGGTCACAAATCAGTGTGACCATCCAACCCAAGCATTGGAAAAGCAGCGTGTGGGCGATATCATGTCTCCCAGTTTGGAAAAGACCATTGCACTTAAGCCCAACTTGGTGCTTTCGGGAGAAATAACCCCAAGCCAAATACAGGAAACGCTCAAAAAGAGCGGAATTGCGGTGCATAGAATTGCGCCTGCAACCGTTTTGGAAATTCCGGATGCGGTGAACGTGGTTGGTGCCCTTTTGGGAGCCGAAAAACAGGCAAAGGAGCTTGCAAAAAATATTCTGGTATCAGTTCATGCCTATCAAGCGTCGGCGGGAGAACGCATTCGACGGGGCAAAAATAAGGCGATAATATTGGTGCAACTGAATCCTCCCATAGCGGCAGGGAAACAAAGTTGGTTGGGCGATATTCTTGTTCGCGGAGGTTTCGAAAACATTGTTCCCGCCTCACCAATGGCATGGCCTCGTTTGTCTCGTGAATTTCTTTTTTCACATAAGACAGATCTCGTTTTGATTGATCGTTCTGCAGCAAATGGAAATGTGTCTGAAAAAGAGTTGCTTGCCCAAGCAGCATTGTTTTGGAAGGGGAGTTCGAGTTCACCCCAATTTGTTGTGATGCCACGCGATGTGTTAGTCAGACCAGGACCTCGAATTATTCAAGGTCTTCAATTCTTGCAAGGTTTGAATTGAGGTCCGGAAATTGAGATTGGGAAATTGTTTGCGGAGTGTTCTGTGCGAATAACTGTGTTTGTGGCTCTTCTGGCTATTGCTTTTGTACTTAATATTTCCTGCGGCGCAGTTGCGCTGCCGTGGTATTCCATCCTTTTTTCCAAGGTTTCATTGGATGATGCATCAAAAACTATTTTAGAGTGGCGATTGCTGCATGCTTTTGCTTCGTTATTTGTGGGAGCCGGACTTGCCTTGGTTGGCTCCGTGTTGCAACGCTTGCTTCGTAATCCCCTGGCCGACCCCTTTGTGTTAGGGGTGACATCGGGTGGTACTTTATTTGCAGTGGCTTCCATAATTTGGGGTTTTCCATTTTTTATGTGGGGAGTTCCTGTACGCATTTTGGCAGCGTTGGCTGGTTCAGGCATTACCATTGTGCTGGTTTTTGCTGCGCGCCGTATGCTTTTTAAAAGTGACGATGCCTTTGGTGTGCCGCTAGCGGGAATGTTGTTGAACGCTTTTTTTGGAGCGTTGCTTACGTTTGGTCTTACAATTTCCGATCCGTCGCGTTTGGGCGAAAGTTTTCGTTGGCTGGTGGGTGATATCCAGATGCTATCGTTGGGTGAGGTTGTGGTTGTGGGTTCGTTGGTGATTGTTGTTGGAGCTGTTCTTTTGCGAATGGCACCACTTATTGCAACTCTCGCATTTGGTGATGAGTTTGCCAATTCGTTGGGCTTTTCGGCAAAACGGTTGCGGCGCGCGGGAATACTTTTGGTGGCAGTTCTCACGGCTGTGGTTGTTTCGGTGGCAGGAAGCATTGGCTTTGTGGGTCTTGTGATTCCTCATGCGGCACGATGGTTGGTGCGTTCTCACATTGCGGCGGAATGGTTGGTGAGTGCAATCCTGGGCGCGGCACTTGTTTTGGTTGCCGATACTTTAGCGCGTGTTGTTGTTTTGCCCTCGGAACTTCCTGTGGGAATTTTTACGGCTCTTATTGGTGTGCCTTTGTTGGTTGCAATGGCTATTCGCTGGGGAGGTGTTCGTGGACGCGCTCTTTAGCATTGATAATGTGTCGTTTTCCGTTAGAGAAAAGCAAATTTTATCGGCAATAAGTTTCGCCTGTGTTCCCGGTGAAATTGTTGCTCTCGTGGGAAATAACGGTGTTGGAAAAAGTTCTTTGATGCGGATTTGTGCTGGCATATGGAACTCACCTACCGGTACAGTGAAAGTGCTTGGCCAGGATGTTCATGCAATGGTGGCGTCTCAACGGGCAGCGCTCATCACATGGTGTCCGGGCCATTTGGCCGGGGTTTCAGGGATTTCTGTGCTACAGTTTCTTTCTATGGCACAAGAATCTTTTCGATTTTCCAAGGGGCGTTTGTCGCCCTCTCGGGGGGAATGGGAAGCGTGTCGGAAGGCTCTTGAGTTGTTTGATGCAGAGCATTTGGCGCATCGTTCAACCGATTGTTTGAGTTCTGGAGAGTGGCAGCGCGTGCAGCTTGCGCGTGCGTGGGTGAATTCTGGTCGAGTTTTGCTTTTGGATGAGCCCAGCACAGCCCTCGATTTGCGTCATGTCGAGCTCCTGATCTCTCGAATTCGAGTGTTTGCGTCTCAAAATCGGGCTGCTGTGATTTTTTCGTCCCACGACTTTTCGTTTGTTTCGGCTCTTGCACACCGCGTGTTGGTCATGCATAACGGCGGAATCGCTTTTTCTGGAGCTCCAAAAGATTTGTTGCAAGAAAATTTAGCCCAGGTTTTTGGCGTGCGTTTTCAAAAAGGGTTGAGTCCGCAACTGGGTGAATCGGGTGAATCGGGTGAATCGGGTGAATCGGGTGAATCGGGTGTGTAGAAGCAATGACAAATAATCAAACTGCGGTGGGCCTTAGTAAGCTTATCGAGCGCAAAATTTTAGTTTGTCCTCATTGCGGTCAGTATCTGGCGCAACGGGGAAAAAGCTTGGTTTGTGGTGCTTCACACAGTTTCGATGTTGCGCGGCAAGGATATGTCAACCTAGCTGCACATTCCCATAAGGTGCCATCTTCTAAGACTGCATCTGCTAAGGCTGTTGCAGCTAAGACTGCTGCTACTGCTGCTACTGCTGCTGCTGCTGCTGCTACTGCTGCTGCTGCTGCTGCTGCTGCTGCTGCTGCTACTGCTGCTACTGCTGCTACTGCTGCTACTGCTGCTACTGCTACTGCTGCTGCTGCTGAGGTGCCTTCTGTCAAAGTTGATGATGCAGGCGCTTGTTACAGCGCCGACTTTGTTCAGGCTCGTCGCGCAGCTATTGAACGTGGATTTTTTGAGGCGCTTGTTTCAACGATTGCGGCACTGTTGAAAAAGTATTGCGGAAAGGGTTCGCTTTCTATTTTAGATGCGGGTTGCGGTGAGGGATCATTTTTCGATTTGCTTGCAAAACAGCTGTTGGCGTCGGGTTTTGCAAACCCAATCTGTCTCGGAATTGATTTGGCTGTGCCTGGCATTCGTTATGCTGCCTCTCATTTTCGGGATCATGCCTGGTGCGTTGCCGACTTGGCCCGAATTCCGTGCAAAGCAAATTCATTGGATGTTGTGCTCAATATTCTTTCTCCTGCCAATTATCTTGAGTTTTCGCGAATTCTGAAGCCCGACGGGATTTTAATTAAGGTTGTTCCTACAACTTCTCATCTTTGTGAAATGCGTCACTTTCTGCGAGGCGAGACGGCTTTTTCCAATACGCGGGTTGTGGAGCATTTTGGAGCATCGGTAAAAATGCTGGAGTTGTTGCTTGTGGAATCGTGTGTGCCTTGTGGAAATGAAGGGGCAGAGCGTCTTTTTCATATGACGCCGTTGTCGTGGCATGCAACTCAAGCGCAATATCAAGAATTTGTATTAAATCCACCCGAAAATCTCACGGTTTCTTTTGAAATTTTGGTTGCACAAATTGCGAAGAAGGAATCTCCCTTCTGATTTTTATTTAGGGTTTCACGAGCCCAAAACTTGCCTCTGTTGAAACTTTTCTCGCCCGAAACTTGCATTCTTTTGAGAACTTATCTATATTGACCAGGTGGCCAGTCAGTGGTTTGAAAGGCGGTGGGTTATGGCAAAGTGGGTTTGTAGTCGTGGTGGTTTTGTGGCGTTTTCAATGGTGCTGGCAAGCGTGTTTGGAGCTTGCGGTAGGGTCGAGAATTCCGACTCTAACATTGAAGGCGTTGCTCGTATCAATCCCAAAATTGTGATCGATGATACCGAAGATGCCAATGCATTTTCATTCGGCATTTCCACTCCCAAAGGTTTTGAATTGTTTCGGTATGCAAGGGCTTGGGAAGTTCAGCAGTTGAGCGGTGCCAATAAGGCTGTTTTTGCCCAAAAGGGAATGTGCGCAACAAATTTGACCGAAGTGTTGGAAGAAGTTTTTGGTCGGAAATACAACGCTGAAGGCGTATACGAGCAAATGAATCGTTTTGGTGCTCCAAACGTTGTATTGAGTGGAGATTCACGCACTCAAATTGCGGCCAAGTTAAATTCCCTGCACAATGCTTTGGGCAATGCTAATATTTTCAATCAGGGACGAGGCCTTATTCCCGTTGGAACCATCATTGCAGGTTGCGACTTGGCAAAAAACTGCAGAGGATTTAAAGGGCAAGAGCACATTGGAATGATTGGGCACGCAGAGCTTCGTCCTTCTGCTTTACCGGGAACCTTGGATGTTATTTATTTTGTGTATCATAATAATTGGCTTCGCGATGGTATCAATCGTTCACGCGATTTGGGACATGGCCTTGGAAAACTTGGCAAGTACGCTCTACCAGCAAACTACAAAGCGTTGGGATACGAGCGGCATTGGCAAGAAACTCCTTGGTTGCGGGTTTCGTATAATGCCAACGGTGAGGCTCTGACGGCATTGCGTTTGTTGCGCGAATTGGACGATCTCGATCCAGGCAACTCAAAGTATAGCATTCATCTGATTGTTCCATCGGAAATAAGGAAAGAAATGGCAGCGGGTCAGTACAAGCTTTTAACGGAGTCTGGAATTTAGGGCACAGGCTTCTGAATTCATTCGGTCGTGTTATACCCGACAAACCAATTGCCCGTAGCATGAGGTCTAACCAACGAGTTTGCTGTTGTCTACAAGCATGAGGTCTTTGTTGCAATCCTCAATTTTGCACTCTTGGAACGGGAATTGTGAAATTTTTCTTCACGAGTCGGGCGAATAGGTTCGGCTGAAAAGCTCGAATAAATCCCGTTATCAAAGCCTTCTTGAAAGGACTTTGCCACTCGGTTATCCTCACCGGAGTGAAAACTCAAAATAGCAATGGTGCCGCCAGGTTTTAATGCGCGAGGAGCTCTTGCCAGAAATTCATCCAACACAATAAATTCTTTGTTCACTGCAATTCGCAATGCCTGGAAAACTCTTTGACACGTCTTTTGAATTCTTTTTTTATCGACGTCCGGATTTACGCTTTTCAAGGAATCATGAATAACTTTTGCAAGGCCTGTAGTGGTTTCAACCGGAATTCGTGAGTGTTTAATGGATTTTGCAATGCGCAAAGCTTCCGCCTCATCTGCGTTATCCGACAGAATTTTTTCGAGGCCTTTGACATCCAGACTTTTTAGCAACTCTGCGGCGCTCATTCCTTTGTTAGGGTTTAATCGGAGATCCAAAGGCCCTTCTGATTTGAAACTAAAACCTCTTAAGGGGTTGTCAATTTGCATGGAAGAAACCCCCAAATCAGCAACAACAAAATCGAATCCTTCAGGCTCTTTTGCTAACAAAGACAAAATTCCAGCAAAATTTATAGGGCAAGCCTCAAAATTATCTTCCGAAAACCCCAAATCGCGAAGACGCTTTTCCGTTTTGGGAAGTTCAATAGGATCAACGTCCAAACCATAGAGTTTTCCGTTGGGAACAATACGACTTAAAATTTCCTGGGCATGCCCACCGAAACCCAAGGTGGCATCAACGCCCCGTTTCGCTGGAAGCAAACCGAGGGCTGTTATGATTTCTTGGACACAAATAGAACGATGCATGCCTGCAGGAGTTTGTCCTCGCAAAAGGACTTTTTGCAAATTCTCAGCATATTTTTCGGGATTGAGCTCTTTGTATTTTTCAAAAAACATCCGCGGGTGTTTTCCCTTATACCGAAGCCTTCTTTTGCGAACGGATTCCATTTTAAACTCCTGAACTCTAGCGAGGATAGCAAACCGCAACTTTTAAAGGGGGATTGCCGTCGAAACTCGGAAAATCTGCGTCTGGCAAAATGAAATCAATTTTCTCCAGTGGAGCCCCTGCTTTTTCGGCGCATCGCAGTAAAACCAACTCCCATTCGTCTTTTTTAACTTTTGCAACGTTGTTGGTGCATATCAAAACGCCACCAGGTTTTGTTACAAGAAGAGCAGGTTTAAAAAGGCTTTGGTAGTCGTTTATCAAATCGACGGTACCAAAAGGCGACTTTGCAAATCGGGGAGGGTCGAGCAGAACAATGTCAAACTGTTGTTGCGGTAACGCGCGAAAAGGGATGGTTCGAGCCGCTCCCCGTTTCGAAATTTTTAACCCAGCCATTTGTCTGGCGGCCGTAAAAAAGTCGGAATGAACAAACTCAGAACAACCCAAAACCCCATTTTTTTGCGCGTTCATTCGACCGTATTGAAGAGCGGACTCTGCAAAATCGACGTTGCACACACGAATTGCACCAAAAACAGCTGCGGCAACACCAGCACCACAGGTGTAGGAAAAAAGATTCAGAACGGATTGATTCTGACTTATCTGACTTAGAAATCTGCGTGTCGAACGGAAATCTAAAAAAAGAAGGGGATCGTGTCCGGTGTGCTTGGAGTTGTAACACAACTCAACTCCGTTCTCTTGAAACCAAAAATTTTGAGGCGAGCTTAAACTGGAACTCTTTATTTTTGACCCAGGGCTACTTCTGTCACAAAAATCAACCGCCGAAATTTGAAACGATGTGGTCGATAAAAAAGATTCTATCTCCGCAATTTCAGGTGTGAGTAGGGGGACATGAAAACTTTGAATAAGAACCAAATTCCCGTAGATATCGATGGTCACGCCAGGCTGCCCTTCGGCTGTTCCGTGAAACAAGCGAAAAGCTGTTGTGTTTTCCTTGGCAAGTTGTTGTAAAAGCGGTTCTCTTCGTTCAAGAGCTCTTTTTAAATGCTCAGTTAAATTCATACAATGTCCTCGTCTCGTTCCACCAGAAAGCAAAGTGCTAACCATTAATGAGACGGGGTGCAAGTGTGGGGGTGAAAATCCCGCCACGGAGAGGAATCAGAAGGGTTGAAGCTGGGGAGCGAGCGTGTGCGTTTTCTGATATGCTCATGATATAAACATCTATTAAAAAGGGATCTCACAATTTTGAAAGATGTCATTTTTCGCACTGGGATAATGAGTTGTATTTTGCTTACAAACTGTGCACGCTCTCAATCAAATGCAGTTCAATCAGCTTAGGTCTGAATCTCTGAATCTCTGAATCTCTGAATCTCTGAATCTCTGAATCTCTGAATCTCTGAATCTCTCAAAATCCGGAATGAAGCGGTTTGCTGGTACGACGAAGGTGCTGTTGCAGATTGCGATACAGAGCCAGAGCCATGCTGCCCTTGCTGGTATCTATGATGCATTCAAGGTGTGTAGCAGTTGGGAGCCATATTCATATCTTGCTCTTTGGCGCAGCCAAACTGCGCTTTCAAAGGGTCTTGGATGGGGCATGGATGAACCCACTCCAAGGTGCAAACTGGTCTTGGTGCGTGAAATACAAACCAATGATAATTTCGTTGGGCTGGAAAATGAGGTGGTCGAGCAGTGAAAAAAGCCTCGCCTGGCCACAGCCAACGTGCAACGGCAATGTCGGTATAGCCGTAGGCTATCGCACCGGATGGAGGGGTGAGACCGACTCTCGAGGTGACGTCAGAAAAACCAGCGCTAACAAGGAGTGGTACGCGTTCGACGGAATTGAATAGCGTTTCAGCGCGGTCGCCAATGCGATGCCATCCAGCACCACTGGGAACACCTAAATCACGTTCAGATGCGAAAAATTGAGGAGGTTTGGCTGCACAGAATTGATCACCAGGTGTTCCTCGCTGAACGCGGCGTTCCTCGAAACAGGTATACAGAATTTTAAAAGGGCCTTGATTTTTTGCCTGGTTCTCGAAGGGATTGCTCACCCAGGTCCAATTGCGTCCGGCACCTGTAAAATCAGGGTTGTCGTTACTCCCTGAAAAATTTCCGTGAACATCACAGGCCGGATAGTAGGGAGAATTGAAAGCAGGGGGAATTTTCTTATTGATGTCGCTGCTCAACAATTTATCGAAGGGAATATCATCGTTTTGATCTCGCTGTGCAACAGCTAGGGGATCAATTAAAGAGTTGGGTGCAGGTACACCTGAGGCTGCTGAAAAGTTTCGACGACTCGCCAAAACGCTTGCTTCCATTTGGGACGCTAAAGCCCACGGGTGAGCAAAAGAGAGGGGCAACCAATCGTTAAAGCCAGTTGACGGGCGCACCAGAATTGTGGTGATGTTCCCAGAATTTTGTGCGCGAATATCGTCACTCAAACCTGATTGATTCCATCCCAATTCACTGGGAATATCTTGCCAAAGTGCTGTAAGTTCACCCGCGCTGTTGGTTTGCGCAGGAATTTTGAATGATTTAGGAGTGGAATTCATTACGGCGTAATACACGTCGAGAGAGGACGCTGACAATTTTAAGTCGGGAGAAAAAGATATATAAACGTTGGATTGCCCTCCCGTAAAATGGACGAGAGCAGCTCGCATGGGAAGCGTTTTGTTGCGCCAGGCCTCGTCGAAGTGAAGGCGAGCGTTCATTTGGCCGTCTCCATAGGGACAAAAATTATCGCCCCTGTCCCAAAATTTGACAGGCACAGCAACAAGAACATCACGAACATTGGGTTGGGACCACATACTATTCATGAGATCGGAAATGGAGTTTGCGTAGACTGCTTCGGGTTTCCAGGTGGTCGGATCTTGTCCGGCCCATGCGTTGTTGAGTTTTAAAGACGGCAACAAACCCGGATTTCGTGCGTTCAACAATGCTTGGCTCTGCATGGTGGTGGATTTGGGCGTGTTGAACAATTTGCAGCTGCTTTGACTCAGAGCCAGGGTGAGAAACAGAAAACTTGAACTCAGACATCTGGAACCACGATACGCAAATGGAATTGTCTTTCGGCGGTTAAACACAACATTAGGCATACACACACCTTTTGTCACTGGCTTTTATAAAATCGATCCTGAATCCGTGAATGGAAACCCGGAAATCTAGTTAAACCATCGATAATTCCCAAATTTCCAGCGCCGAGTCCCGCACCCAACGGGTGCTTCGAAAATCCGGTTGACGGACTGGACACGTGCGCAATGAATTCGTTTTC
>CAIZES010000346.1 GCA_903932045.1 uncultured Silvanigrella sp.
ACAATTTCGCGCATAACATTTTCCGATGCATCGCGAAAAAGTGGAACTTTTGCTAAAAGCTCGCGATGCAAATACATAGCAACATCCGACTTAATGGAGTCAGGAAGTTCCGATAACACGTCTCCTTCACTATATCCCATGCGACTTTCAAAAAGATATTCGTGATAGTTCCGAATTCGTTCACGCAAATTGGGAGGTATGTCATTGTACGCAGAAAATGCATTTACTTTGTCTATGGTTTTTATGTAGGTATTTCTGGCAACATCAATATTAGAAAGCAATGATGTCACGCTTGAAATAACATAACCATAAATTGCAACTCCCAAAATCATCACAACGGTTGCGTAAATTGTTTGCGGAATTGTAATAGGCAAGATGTCGCCATATCCAACTGTTGCAAGTGTTGTGACACACCAGTAAAAGGAACGTATATAGCGCGAAGTTGCATCGAGAGCTGTATCAACATTACCGGCTCCCAGGTATAGCCAACCACACGTGACAAAATTTGCAGCCAACAAAAACCAAAACATAAAAATAAGAAGGCGAACACCCCCCTGATCTGTCCGCTGCCGCACTTCACGACGCTTGAAAAATGCAGGAAGGCGCAACACTCGCGCTAAATTAAGAATGCGCAACGCCCGAACCCCGACCCACGCACCTGGTAGCACAAGGGAAACAAGCTCAAATGGAAAAGCGGCAAGGGCATCAAAGACAAACCATCCTCGAAAATACCGGCGGCGAATTTCTTTGAGATCACTAATTTCATGCCAGCCCTGCCCGATAGGTGTATTGAGATGAATAAAAATATCGAACATAAACATCACAGTAGCAAACATATCGATATAAAAAAAAGGTCCAGAAACAGCAATTCCGTAAACAACATGAAGCGGAATTTCTATTGCAGCATATATTGAAAAAATGGCCAGAGAGAGATCCCAGTAAAAGCGAGCCTTGCTTTTTGTTTGAACCAGAACCAACTCCACGCCCACCTCCCACTTTAAGCAGAGACGAGGGCGCTATCGGCAACAACTTACGAACGATGAGTTGCCACGTGTCAATGCTCCGGCATTGTGAGACGCCGGAGAACGGCCTAGCGTAGTGGGAGGCTCAAAAGATCTGCCAGGAGAATGTATGGAAACCATAGCGACAATTGTTCTGTTCCCCGGATGTCTGTACTTCGATGTCGCCCCCACCGTGGCTGTACTCGCACAGTTTGGAAAGGTGCTCATTGCTGGCCCGAGCCGCGAACCCGTTACCGACGCATGCGGCCTCACCATTGTGCCTAGCATCACATATGCCGAAGTGACGGCAATCAATTCCCGATTCATTGTGATTCCTGGAGGCGACACTTCCACTTTGTCTGGAAATCCGGCCTTTATGGACATTGTAAGACATGCAACAAACAACGATTGTTGGCTGAGTTCCATAGGCGCCGGTGTCGACTCCCTCCGGCAATTTGGTCTCTCTGGAAACATTCCTCCATCTGAAAATGTTCTCATTGCAAACAATTTTGTTGCAGCACAATCGTGGGCAAATATCGAATTCGCAATGACTTTGGGAATTCTGGGCGGGTACCTAAGTCCCGAAGCTGCCGCTAGTCAAACTGATGATTATTTTGGCCGCCCCAGTCGATTCTCAAACTAGGGTCAAAAATTTGAATAGAAAAAGTTGAAGTCAAGAGAACTCTCTGACCCTTGACCTTACTTTTTCCTATCGTCATGTTACAAATGAGTGAGTACTGCGAAGACATCGTCAAAATTTACCTCAGAAAAAGGTTTGTTCATGAACTCAAGAAAAGAGAATAACGGAAAGACGCGCTCACTCGCTGCAAAAACAGTTTTCGTAGGGATTATATCTTTCATCACATTCGCCGCAGGAAATTCGGTTCACGCAATACCCGTGGCAACCGATTTTTCGACTGCACCCAACGTTGCAAGAGAGAGCAACATCTACAACAGCCAAAGTGCAATTGTTGCACAACTTCTAAACTTGCCCTCGCCCTCCGACACACAAATTGCAAAATTTGGCTCGCAAACAAACTTCTTTTTTGGTTTGGCCACAGCTCCTGCACAGGTGGAAGATCAACTGGAAGACAGCTGGATTCAGTACGGCCGCGAAGGAAAAATCGCCGCTTTCAAAAATCAGTTTGAACCCGAAAAACGCACGCTTTTTTGGACACAACCCGAAGCCGACCTCGACCTCGCTCGCGACAGTGGCGCAAAGGTTATTCGTATGGGAATCGACTGGGGGCGCTTAACTCCTCACAAACCCGGAAGCCAAGAGTGCGATGGTATTTGCCCCAACGGGGTGCAAAACAAAGCAGCTTTGTATCGCTACAAAGAAATTGTTAAGAAGGCACGTCAACGCAATCTTTCCGTTATGATGACGCTATTCCACCATTCCGTTCCCGCATGGTCCATTCCTGGCGGAGGGTGGACTCAACCCGAAATGGTAGACTATTTTGCCGCACTCACAACGGATGTTGTGAAGGAATTAGCGGGCGACGTCGATCTCTGGATTACCATCAACGAACCCGCACCGTTTTTGCTTTTTACGTATGTGGCAGGAATGTGGCCAGGCAGTTCTGGAAAGCCCGACTTCCTACAGATGCTCAATTTACCATGGCTCAGAGGCGCATATCCTCGTGCTTTTGAAAACCTCGCAGAAGCACACCGACGCGCTTACAAGATTATTCACGAGTTGGACACCCAAATTGCCGATCCGAATCTTCCGAACGCAGCGCCAGCTCGTGTGGGCATTGCACACAATGTTGTGTGGAGCGTGCCTGCCAATTTTACCGACGAACCCGGCGCACATTTTTTTAATATGATTGCCAAGTTCGCATTCCCCGACGCCGTGGCAGACAGTATGGATTTTCTGGGTTTAAATTACTATGGACGTGAGCTTGTAAAAGGCACATCTGTGGAAATAAATCCCAACAAGGAATACAGCGAATCGGGACGCAATATTTTTCCTCAGGGTCTTTTTCTGCTTCTGAAGCAGTTTCATAATCGATACAATATGAACTTCGCTCATCGCACCTCACATACTCCACTGCCCATCATTATCACCGAGAACGGCATTGCCGATTCCTCCGACATCCTCCGACCATCGTACATTCTAGAACATCTCTTGGCCATTGCTGAAGCTCGGAAAATTGGCATTCCGGTGGAAGGATTTATCCACTGGACAATTGCAGACAACCTGGAATGGCTCGACGGATATTGTCCTAAATTTGGTCTAGCAGAAGTGCGTCGCGAAAACGGATTTCAACGGGTCAAACGAAATTCCTTTCATTTTTTTCAAAACATCGCAACAGGAGGAGTCATTACGCAACAACAACGTAATGCTGCATGGAGTCTTGTCCAATCGAATATCGGAACTCCGCACCCTTTTTGCCGAGCAACTGATGGCAAGTCGTCACTTGACACTCCTATTTTACGCCCAATCGTGCGCGATGACTGGCGCTTTACGAACCCTAACTAGTGTTTACAAAGGACAAAGGAAACAATGTTTAACAATCGAGACTCTCAAAATCGGAACCCTTCCGCGGAAAAATACGCCTTTGAGCATGCTACTTTAGCAAAAGAATCAGAAGAAGAATCTACCGAAAATGAGAACCCAACTTTGGAAGAACGCAGGTTTCTTCACGACCTTCGCAATCACGTTGGCGCAGCAATTTCCATTGTGGATCTCCTTCAATATGACATTGCCCAAAAAAACGGCCACACAATAACGTCCTCATCCACAGAAATCATTGACGTGTTGGAAAAAACTTTAAACAAAGCCATCGACTGCATCGTCACCCGTCACAACAAAATACGCAGCTAAATACGTAGCTAAATACGTAGATAAATAAAGCAAACACGCCTACAGGGCACCATTCAAAACAGTGGTCTCAAGCAACTCACGAAGGGCAAGCGGACTTCCCGTGCCCCCAACTTTTGCGCGCAACGAATTTTTATGCTTCTTTAATGTCGAAATGGAGATTCCCAACATTTCTGCAATTTCCGTTTCAGAAAAACCAACTCTTACATATTGAGCAACGCGATACTCTGTTAGCGTCAAGCGAAACGTGCGCAAAGCTGCCTCACGGAATTTTCGAATTCCCAAACCAGCAACCACGAGTTCAACTGCACCAATAAAGTCTTTTTCTGCGGGAAATTTTCGACGCATAAGGGCCAAAATGGGAAAAAGAGTTTCGGCAACTTCCGATGCCATAGACGACCACGCAACCTCTTTGTCGAGATCGGCTGCCGCCATAAGACTTTGAAGCGAAATCCGTAGAGCATCCCGTTCCCCGATGGCTGCATTCAAACGCTCTTCAAGACTTTCTCCACAACTTTCCTGAAAATGTTCTTCAAAGTGCTTTTCCATACTTTCCCTCACGAGCCTTCTCTTAGTGGATTTTCGAAAAAGGGGTCAATAAGCATCATAGTAGAACCCATATATGACGTGGTCAACTTCGCTGCCCTGTTCTTGCAACCCAGAAACTTGCCAAGAGCAAAACGCCTGCTATGCTATTCATAACTTATCCAAAACCTAGCCGGAACTCGCGTTGGAGAATGTTTATGCGTTTTGCGCTGATGTTTATCTTTGCAATGCTTAACTTTGTGATACATCACAATGCGCTAGGTGTGTCTCTTGAATCAATTCCCAAACACAACAGGCTCAATTTGGCACCGCACCTGCAAATAACCAACGATCCCGCCGGAACATTTTCACCTTTTCAAGAAGAGCTCAATAGCGCGCTTTCGAAGTCTGCTCCACAGGCTTCCTCAATTGGCTATGCGAGTGGTGTTTGGTGGGCTCAATTTTCGCTGGACAATCCCACTTCCACGCATAAGAAAGTTATTATTGAATTTGCCGACTCTACAGAAACAATGGCAGAAGTCAGTTTTTTTATTCGCTCACAAAACAATCAGGTTCGCACAATAAAAACTGGTGGAACACGACGTCCCACCCCAGACACTCTCGATTACCGATTTATTGCTGTTCCCATATTTATAGAACCCAATAGCTCTGTAACGATTCAAGTGCGCATACACGGAACAGCCGTTCGTTTTCCACTATATGCCCATACAGAAAGATGTTTTCTTCATCAAAATTATCACCAAACAATTTGGCAAGGAATTTCTTACGGAGTCATTATTCTTATTGGAATTTACAACCTTGCAGTGTACCTTGCAAACAAGAAACACTGGTACCTTTTTTCCGCAGGATTCATTACGCTCGCAGGCGTCATCTTATTCGCAATGGACGGCTTTGCCACACAATTCCTTTTGCACCGTTATCAAACATACAACATTCACCTCATTTCGGTGTCCCTCAACTTAAGCGCTGCGCTGTTGCTTCTTTTCACAAGCTCGTACCTCGAACTCAATACCCACTCCCGCGGCCTTCGAGAAATTTTAAACAAGGCAGCCCTTCTTTGCGCTCTCATCGCGCTCGCAAACGTAGGCACGGAACTCCCTCTGGCTACGACCACTGCCATCACTTCTGCATCATGTCTTTGCTTGTTCGCCGGAATTTCAATATTCAAACGTCATCCACAACTTGCAATAAGCTACCTTGTACCAACACTATTTCTTATTGTCGGAGTTCTGTTAACACAGGCCCGCTTAAGAAATCTTGTTCCCTCCAACGCATTCACAGACAATGCGCTTCGCATTGGAATCATTCTGAATGCCCTTTTTTGGGCTTTGGCCCTATCGATCCGTTTTCGCTTTCTGACAAATGAAAAATTCCTAGCAGAAAGACGTCTTCTTGAAAAGAATTGGGAGTCCGAAACACAGAAGAATTGCAACTTGGAAAAACAAATCAAACTCATAGCCGATATTTCATTAAAACTGGAAATTCCACTCCGAAAACTCATTGCAGGACTTGCTATTCTTCAGTATCAATACCAAAAGCTTTGGACAGACCAGCCTTTGCTCCCGCAATCGGCCCAAAACCAAACAAACTCTCCAATGGCTGCGTTTTTAAAAGAGTGGGACAAGCAACAAAAGATTTTGGCAGCCACAACAGAAAGACTCATTGCACTTTCCAAAGCTCTTATTGCATTCAAAGAGGCTCAAGAAGAACTCCAGGGGAGAATTTTTCAGGAGGAACGCAAATGAAAATACCTTTGCGATGGCTTACAATATTTGCGGCCCTGCTTGTTATCCTTGTATCAGCAAAAGAAAGTCGGGCAAATTTTACTTTGAGTTCCCACGACACCGAAAAAATAGAGCTGGCTCCATTTTTGCAGATCTTGGAAGACCCCACCCGTAGCCTAACCCTTGAGCAAGTTAGAAATAGCAATCAATTTCAATCCAACGGAAACAACGAGCCTGTTCCGGGCTACACAACAAGTGCCTGGTGGGTGCGATTCGAGCTCACAAATCCCAGCAGTGAAGCCTACGAACGCTACATAGAATTCGCAGACAGTGGTGAAGGAATTCCGCACATTGATTTTTTCCTTCCAAACCAACACGGCGAGACAGATGTCATTCACTCAGGCGGAGCTGTTCCGCAAACTGAAAAAATGTGGAATCATCGATTCAATATTATTCCTTTCAGTATACCACCACAAACAACATCAACATTCTATATTCGAGCAGAGGGCGACTCTGTAAAAATCCCCATTCACTTATACACCCAAAACTCATTTCTTAAGTCCATGTCGCAAGACAATCTTTGGTTAGGCGCAAATTACGGTTTCTTGGTTGTTCTTCTTGCATCAAATTTATTTGTATTCTTTGCAACAGGCGAGCGCAGCTATCTGTACTACGTCGCATTCCTTTTGGGGATCGTGTTTTCTCTGGGAGGTTTCGATGGATTTGTAGGACAATACTTTTTTCCAAACCACCGCTACTTTCATACCCGAGTGGTTAATATCGCGGCAACCTGCGCCGTCGGAGCTTTACATCTTTTCACTTCAGAATTTTTGCAATTGCGCAAACACAAACCGAATTTGCACAAGCTCGCACTTTTTTGTGCCTGTGTTGCCTTTTGTGTGGCAATCATGAATGCAATTTATAAGCACAACCAAATAACAAATCTTACCGTTACTGTTGATGCCCTTGTTTGCATTGCCATTGGAATTGCCTCAGTTTTCCAGCGTATTCCTCTTGCCTGGATTTACACGACTGCATTCCCTATTTTCACTATTGGAGTTTTGATCACAGCTCTCAAACAAGCAAGCATTCTTCCCATCAACTTTTTCACAGAAGAAGCACTCCGCATTGCAACCCTGTCCAACGCGCTGTTCTTAGCTTTGGCTTTGGTCTATCGCTTTCGGTACCTGCAAAAAGAACAAGAGCGCAACGAGCTCCGTATTCTGGAGCTAGACCACCATCTGGAACAAAACAAAAGTGCCACTCTAAACAAGCTGGCAATTGCAGTGATTGACATCTCCGACAAACTCAACTCGCCTCTGCTTGTGATTGTTCACGTTGTCGACCGCATTCGAGAGCGATTTCAGCATATCAATCCAGACACTCTTGTTTACACACAGCAAGCAACTGATCAGCACTTGACAGAATTTGTTGGAACCTGGACAAAACAAATACCTGAAATTGAGAACGCCCTGGACGACCTCAAAAGCCTTTCCAAGGAACTCGCAGAACACAGGGAACAGAACACCAAATTCTTTTTAGAATGAGGCAAGCATGAAACAACTGGACATCCTAACTCTGGAAGTTGGCAGCACCATGACAAAAGCCAACGGCTTTGTGCGCATTTCCAATCATTCCCTGGCACATGTTGCACAAGGATTCGCACCCACAACAGTTTTGGAAGGCGATGTCTCTGTCGGCGTACAAGGTGCCATTGTTGAACTTCAAAAACAAAGCCATTTTTACACCGACAAAGCAGAAATATTTGTGAATAGTTCTGCTGCGGGCGGGCTTAAAATGAGCGTTCATGGTCTTACAATGAGCATGACCGCACGCGCAGCCAAAGAAGCAAGCCTAGGCGCAGGTGCAATCATTCGCAAGCTCACTGCAGGTCCACTGCACGCCTTTGATCTTGAAGAAATTATGGAAATACACCCCAATCTTATTTTGCTGGCGGGTGGGGTTGATCACGGCGACACAAACACTGTTCTTGCCAATGCCGAAAAATTGCTGGGATTGGATTTGCATATTCCTCTCATTTTTGCAGGAAATTCCGTGCTACAGCGCCCCATTCGCGCCATGGCAGAAAAAGCCAATCGCGAAATTTGGATCACCGAAAATGTTTTCCCATCTGTGGATACGCTCAACATTTCACCTGTACGAAAATTCATACACGACGCCTTTGCTAAACATATTATTCATGCACCGGGAATGCAAAAGTTAAACCGTTACACATCCGAGCCCGTTCTACCCACACCCGGCGCTGTGCTTTTGGCCACCCAACTCTTTGCCGAAATTGCCGGCGACACGGTTGTTTTTGATGTGGGAGGAGCCACCACAGACGTCCACTCCGTAACCGACGGCGCCAAAGAATTCACAGATCACTTGGTTGATCCGGAACCCAGAGAAAAACGCACCGTTGAAGGCGATTTGGGGGTTTATGTCAACGCTCGCCATGTTTTGGCTCTCGATCAAAACGGTTTGTGGCAGCAACAAGAAGAATTTTTGCGCGCAATGCCAAAATCGGAACAAGAAAAGGCCCTCACACGCTGGCTCTGCGAAACAGCTGTTGTTCAGGGTGCAAAACGTCATGCTGGTTCGCTTAACGAAATTTTCACCGCAAGCGGAAAAAAAACCATTGTGCGTGGTAAAGATCTCACCGCAATAAAATGGATTGTGGGTACAGGGGGCGCACTCACGCGCATTGAAGGCGGAGCAGAAATTCTTGCTAAAATAAAAACAGGCCCAACAACGCACCTCCTTCCACGGCCAGATGCGCGCATCTTTCTCGACAAAAACTACCTCTTTTCGGCACTGGGAACGATTGCACAAAAGTACCCAGAACTGGTACAAAATACTCTCAAGAATATTTTCATAGAGGGACAAACCACATGATTTTTTCCACAGCACCACACTATAAAAGCCCACGCCTCGAAATTCATCCTGCACGCATTCGCGAAAATGCTGCGTCAGTCCTAGAATTGTGCGCATCCCACGGCGTTGATGTTGCATGCGTTACAAAGGTTGCCAGCGCTCACCCCGCAGTGGTTCGCGCATTCTTAGACGCCGGCTGCAAAATGTTGGCCGATTCCCGCACCGAAAACCTGCGTGCCATACGTGAAATGGGCTACAAAGGGCCACTCATGCTGCTGCGCCTTCCCGCCCCAAGCAGAGCGCAAGAAGTTGTTGAAGTAGCCGATGTCAGCCTCGTGTCTGCTTTTGCCACCATGAAATCCCTCTCCGATGCTGCCGGAATTGTGGGACGAAAACACAAAGGCATTCTTATGGTCGATGTTGGCGATTTGCGCGAAGGCGTGTGGCCCGATCGAGCCGTGGCACTTGCAAAAGAAAGCTTAGAACTCAAAAACTTTGAATTGGTAGGGCTGGGCTGCAATCTTGCGTGTTTTGGTGGCGTAATGCCTTCCCTTCAAAACATGCAGCAACTGGTTTCACTGCGCAACACATGCCGCAACGAAACCGGACTTGAACTTCCCATTCTTTCCGGCGGCAATAGCAGCGGACTTCCTTTATTGGCATCTGGAAAACTTCCAAAAGAAATTAATCATTTCCGCATTGGTGAAGCCATTGTGTTGGGCAGAAACGTGCTCGATCGCTCTCCATGGCCCGGAACGCGCCAGGACACCTTTGTTGCCGTTGCCGAAATTTTGGAAGTGGAACGCAAGGCTTCCGTGCCCATTGGCAATCGCGGCCAAGATGCTTTTGGCGGAACCGAAGAATTTGTAGAACGCGGCAATCGCATGCGCGCAATTTGCAATTTGGGCCGACAGGATGTTGTTGTCACAGGACTAGAACCCGCCGAAAAAGGAATCGAAGTTTTGGGCGGTTCAAGCGATCATCTCATTCTGGATATTGAAGACTGCAAACGATCCCTTCGTGTGGGCGACGAAATTCGCTTCTTCCCCGGATATGGTGCATTGCTTGCTCTAGCAACTTCACCTTACGTCAGCAAGCAGGTTGTGTAGTAAAGTGTTTCCGCAACGCGTCACTTGTTTTTCGCAACGCGTCACTTGTTTTCCGCAACGCGTCACTTGTTTTTCGCAACGCGTCACTTGTTTTTCGCAACGCGTCACTTAGCAATTAGCAGGAGTTATTTATGACCAGCATTTCATCCAACCCCTTGCTTTCGTCCGAAACCCTTCCAAAATACGCAACCATTGCATCAGAACATGTGTTACCCGCAGTTGAGTATATTGTTAAACAAATAACAGCGTCTTTTGAGCATTTAGAAGAAAACGCAGAGGCAGCATGGGATTCTCTTATGACCCCTTTCGACAAAATCGATCGGGCACTCAATAGAGTTTGGGGGCCCATCGGGCATTTGAATGCCGTCAAAAATAGCGACGATTTGCGTCAAGCATATGAATCGGCACTTCCTCAAATTGTATCGTTATCGTTGCGTTTGGCGCAAAGCGAAAAAGTTTATGCCAAATTGAAAGAGATCACATGCTCGTCACAGTGGATTGAATTGAGTGCCACCAAACGCCGCGCCATTGAACTTGCTATTCGCAGTGCCGAGCTTTCCGGCATCGCTCTTACCGGAAACAAACGAACCCGCTTTAACGAACTCGCAACTCGCCTCAGCGAGCTCGAAACAAAATTTCAAAATAACGTTCTCGATGCCACCAAAGCATTTTGCCTCGTGCTCACACACAAAAGCGATTTGGACGGACTTCCCGAAAGCTATTTGGAAATGGCCTCGCAAACGTACAATCGCAAGAACATCAAAGATGCCGGAAATCCCGCATCTTGCACGGGCACTACCATAGCTGCCAGCACGCCCACAGACGGCCCATGGGCCATCACGTTGGATATGCCAAGTTATCTTCCGTTTATGGAACATGCCCGCAAGCGCAACCTTCGCGAGAATCTCTGGAAAGCCCATGCAACACGGGCTTCTGAAGGCGAAAAAAATAACCAGCCGCTTATTCTCGAAATTCTGATGCTTCGCAAAGAACTGGCACAGCTCTTGGGATATCAAAATTGGGCTCAGCGCAGTTTGGCCGAAAAAATGGCAGAGTCGGTTTCATCCGTTTTTGAATTGCTCACAGAGGTTCGCGCACCAGCGCGAAAAAGGGCTCTTAATAACCTGGAAGAACTCAAAACACTCGCCAAAGAAGGCGGCCAAACTGAGCCTTTTCAAATTTGGGACACTTGGTTTTGGCGTGCGCGTCTTCAAGAAAAACAACTGCAATTCAACGACGAAATTTTGCGTCCGTATTTTCCATTACCCCACGTTATGCAAGGACTGTTTCAACTCGTTGAACGCTTATTTGGCGTCACTCTCACAAGTGCCGACGGCACAGCCGAAGTGTGGAATTCTGATGTCCATTTTTATCATGCAAAAGATGAGAACGGTGAACACATTGCTTCGCTTTATTTTGACCCCTATTCCCGCCCCGAAAACAAACGCGGCGGCGCCTGGATGAATATTTGCAACTCACGCCGCATGCTCGATGGCGAGTTGGAAATTCCCGTGACATACATTTGTTGCAACAATGCTCCCCCTATTGGCAACAAACCGTCGCTTCTCAGTTTTGGCGAAGTGACAACGTTATTCCACGAAATGGGGCACGCACTTCAACATATGCTGACCCGCGTAGATATTGGCCAAGTTTCGGGAATTTCCGGTGTGGAATGGGATGCTGTAGAACTTGCCAGCCAATTTATGGAAAACTGGTGCTATGATGCTCCAACTCTGAAATCCATTTCAAAACACCATCAAACCGGCGAGCATTTGCCCGACACATTCATTGACAAAATACAACGCTACCGTGTTTTTGCATCGGGCTTAGCCATGGTTCGGCAACTTGCATTTGCAGAATCAGACATGGTTTTGCACTCGCAATTCGACCCAACCAGCGGCCAAAATCCGCTTGAATTGTACAAACAAGTTGGCGAACGCAACTTGGTATTGGCCATGCCTCCCGAAGATCGATCGCTCTGCGCATTCTCGCATATTTTTTCGTCCAGCTACGCGGCGGGTTACTACAGCTACCTCTGGGCCGAGGTTCTAAGTGCCGATGCCTTTGCTGCGTTTGAAGAAGTTGGAATGGATAACGAGGCCGAACTCCGTAACACTGGCCGACGCTACCGCGAAACGTTTCTGGCATTGGGCGGATCGCGCCATCCACAAGAAGTTTTTCGAGAGTTTAGAGGAAGATCACCCAAAACCGAAGCTCTTTTGAGACACAGAGGACTCATGATTAAGGAATGACAATATCCTTGCGTGGCGCATACTATCATAAAGATAAGGTTATCCGCCAGACTGCTAAAGAAACCAAAGTCATGCAATTCTCAGGGGTATCTCATCTCATTTGTAAGTGTTTTTAGATGTTTGGTTTTTCGGTAGAGTGGCGCCTGGCGCCATCTCCAATATCCCAACGAGGTGGCTTCTATGGATTCGCTTCTTGCTGCATTCGAAGGCATTGATGACCCGCGTGTGGA
>CAIZES010000347.1 GCA_903932045.1 uncultured Silvanigrella sp.
AAAAATCTTTAGAGCTATTGCTCACTAATTGCGGCACAACAGCCAGAGCAGGAAACGCACACAACGCTGGCAACGCCGGACTTCTTTTATGAAAACCGTCGAGATCACGGGTTACTTTAGCAAACTCCGCACGATTTGAGGTTGCCAGAACAAACGGAGCCAGGGCTTCATGTAATCCTGAAAAATGAGAAACAAAAACACTGCGAAAAACCGAAGTTGTTACACCCAAAAGTGGAGCCAAAACCAGTCTAGGTGGACAATTATTTTTCATTCGATTTTCTCACCATGATGACAGCAACGCCCCCCAAAATAAAAGCACAGCCTAGCAAGATAGGAAAATTGGGTCTAAAGTGCAAAAACAAAACCTCGTTCACAATAGTAAAAAAGACCGTAAGAAAGAAAAACAGACATGTGACGCTGGAAGAAAAATGATGAATTGCTTTATTCCACAAAATGTATGCAACACCAGATTGAAAAACACCCATTTCCACTATCCAAAAAAAATGTGCGGGTTTTGTGGGATAGTCCCAGGAAAATGCATAAATAGGGCTTAATGCAATGGATGAAATCAAAAAAACATGAAAAAGCGTATTCAATATTAATGTGGAACGATCGAGACCGAGTAGCGCAAAACGTTCTCTATTGCTATCGTAGAACCGGCCCGAAGCCCAAGAGTAGTAACCAAACGTGCAACCAGCAAGAAGTTCCAACCCGATACCAATCCAGACGTGCGTTCCTGAAACATTCACCCCACCCCATCCACAACAAACACAAATCAGACCCAAAAATCCCAACAGAACACCATAAAAATGCTTTGCCAAAGGCTTCTTTCCATCAAAAAAATAGGCGAGCGCAAGCACAAAAAACGGAGCCAGATTTTCAAGCAACATAGCCACTGTGGCAGAAACAAAACGGAAACCAACGTGATACACGATGGAATTTAAAGCAATGCCAATAAGTCCAATGGGCAACAACGATTTATAAAAAGAAAAAAATTCTCTCCGAAAGCGCTTAGTGTACAGCAGATAGACAAATATAAAACAAGTCCCGACCCAAAAACGCGTCACCGTCACAAACGGCATAGAAACGCCTTCTAATGCCAGATAACGCCCCGCTGGACCGTGAATCCCCCATAAAAATACGGCGGCAAATAAAATACTCAGATTTTTGATTTCTAGCGCGGTGCGATTCAAACCACGACTCCCATACTTTGGCGTTTATTTGCGCGCCAAAATGTT
This sequence comes from uncultured Silvanigrella sp., assembly GCA_903932045.1. Lineage (GTDB taxonomy): Bacteria > Bdellovibrionota_B > Oligoflexia > Silvanigrellales > Silvanigrellaceae > CAIZES01. The sequence continues at coordinate 1,239 of CAIZES010000347.1, forward strand.
TTGCAGCAAGCTACATTGCCGAATCCGTGCAGCGCCAAAAAGAATACCGTTTTGGAGTTTCCTTTTGCATCGAAATACAACGCAATTCGGATAACAAAGGACATGGAGCTTCGGCATCGGACACAACAAGAAACGCAGTGTTTTTCAGTAGCGCTGAGGGAGTATTAGAAACAATACTTCCCTTTAACTCACGCTGTAGCATGGCAATAAGGCCCCAATCGGCAACTTGCGAGGATGGGCATGCCACAAAATTAGGTCTATCAGATCTTTCAGATCTTTCAGATCTTTCAGATCCGTCAGATCCGTCAGATCCGTCATAAATCGACTCAATGTCGGAATAGAAATCGCCATCTCTTCTGGCGGTGCCGGCAAACACAAACGTGACAATAATAACTGCAACGAAACACACAGCCAACATTGGAAAAGCGATAGAGCGAACCATGCGTCTTGAAGTTATCCAAATCTCAAAAGCCCTAGCATTGCCCGAAAAAAGTGAAGCGAGAGCCATTGCATAAAAAGGCAAACTGGGAACAAGGTACCAACTCATTTGCTTTGGACTCACCAAAAGCGGCGCACTTCCGGCCAAGGCAAGCAAAAGGGCCACCCCACCAACACGCTGTATCCTTGTGCTAGGCAAAATCCTTTTACGCGTCGATTGAAACACAGACAGCACGCACAATGCGGTAAGACTGGGAAGCAGAGCTTCACCCAAATGAAACACAAGAGACAAGCGCGAACCTGCAAGTTCTCGCTCTCCAGCAAGGCTTTTCACAACTTGATTCTTGAAATAGGCTTCAAGAAATGCACGGGACTCGGGAAACGAAAACAAAAGTAAAAAACTCAAACAAAACACAAATAATGCAACTGCCTCAATGCTAATCAAGTGTTTCAGGTTCAAATTCTTGAAACAAAGAAACAATGCAGGAGGCAAGGCATACACAAACAACGCAGGAAGCCCCTTGCTCAAAAAAGCAAAAACAACAAAAAGACCGGCACAACCCGCAAAGACCATTCTTGCCCAGACCCGCTTGGAAGGAGGCAGGGAACACGCACCAACAAAACAAACCG
>CAIZES010000348.1 GCA_903932045.1 uncultured Silvanigrella sp.
ACTTTTTTATCAATTTTTGTTGCAAGGAAACGAAAACAATAAAACAAATTTTGATAGAACCAAAGTGCGAAAACTGGAACAAGAACGTTACAATCTTGGAAAAACACAATGCGTTGCAAATTCAAACGAATATTCCATATGGAAAAACGAACACCCCGAAGGAGGAATGCCATTCGGATGTCCAGGTCTTAAGCGCGCTTCTGAAGGTGGATATGCCGCTGGTGAATTTGACATTATTGAAAACTGGCTCAAAAAAGGCGCCCCAGGTCCCAATCCACAAGCTCTTGCCGCACATGCCATGCCCAAAGATCCGGTCACAATTTCCAAATGGGAATCTTACCTCAACAACCCTTCCATTAAACAAAAACTCGTATCCAGATATTTGTACGAACATCTTTTTCGAGCACGCATTGCTTTTGACACTGTACCCGGAGAATTCTATGAAATCGTGAGAGCATCCAATGCTCCAGGCCAATTTCCGGTTGCGGAAATTGTAACAGAAGTGCCAAACGACGCTCCTGGCAACAACCCTAATTCCGTTTTCTATTATCGTTTGCGCAAAATGACCGACCTTATTACCATAAAAGATCATTTGGTATGGGAAGCGAATGATCGTATCTTGGACCGTATTCAATATCTCTTTAACAACGAACAACCGCAATGGACTGCGGCCACCCTACCAGACTACAGCAGTCGCAATCCATTTCTTTATTTTGAGCAAATTCCCGCATCAATCCGCTACAAATTTTTAATGGACAATTCTAAATTCATTCTGGAAAATTTGGTACGCTCGCCGGTTTGCACAGGCAGCTACGCAACATTTGCCATGGACGATAATTTCTGGGTCTGGTTTTTAAAACCCGATGCCGATGCCACTGCACAAGATTCGGGACCCGCCGCATTTTCAACCGCGGACTGGGACACGGTTAACGATGGCTATCGAGTGAACACCGATTTCATTCGCGGCGAATATTCACTTATCAAACACAACGAAGAATATCTGACAATTACAGAAAAGAAGACTCGGCAAATTCGCCCTAACGGTTTTCGTGTCGACGACGTATGGGATGGTTCGTGTCTTTTTGACACAAAAACCTGTGCGCCCGGAAAAAATAGAAACGCATGGCTCACGGCTCTTCGACACGAAACAAACGGCTCGGTTATTTTTGGAGGCGAAGGCGGCGCTCCCATGAGCATGTTCCTATATAATTTTTCAAACTTCGAAAGAAATTTTTACAGCCTTTCGCTAAACTTCAAAGAATGGGGCGGAACAAATCACAAACTCCTGAGCTGGCGCGACTTTATGCATTCGCGAATTGAGGCTCAGGACCGCTTTTTGTCGTTTTTGCCAGAGCAACAACGCACCGATGTGCGTCGCGACTGGAGCTCGGGCATGTTGGGCGAAGTCGGTGTTGCCATCTATCCCGATCGCAGCTTAGGTAAGGAACAAGGCTGGACAGAAGTTAGAAAATCGTTCCTCCGCTTACTTCCAACCAGTTATTTTGAAGAAAATATTCTTGCGGGAGTGCGCTCTGGAGACCCTGTTTTTGCATCCATCAACGCCCCCGATGCGCGTTCGACATTCCTAAGTTCGTTAGATATTTTTGTGCAACAGCGTTTCCAAGACTATGTTGGTGGCCCATCGGCAATTAATTCTTTGCAGAAAACCAACAACATCCCCCAAAAAGCAAGCACTCGCGAAGAGCTTGAAGCAATCATGAACTCCGTCACAATTAGGTACGGGTTTTTCAACTCGCGACTTCCCTCTGTGTCGTACGTGCGAATTATGCCTCAAGGATGGATCTACTCAATAATTGCAAACAGACGCTACGGAGCACGAAATTTTCTCACCGACACTTTGTGGGCTCGAAAAGGACAAACAGACAGAGACTACGCAACCATCTATCGTGGAATTGTGGGCGACTACCCTAATATTTTCTTTGACATCCCACTTGAAAAGGCGAATGAGTTTTTCAATGGTCTTCTCACTATTCAAACAGACACCGATTGGCTTGCGCTCAGAAGTCGCTTTATGGTGCCCAAAAATAGCGATGCCTTTTGGCAAACGGTTGACTGGTATCACAATTGGATTGCTCAAAACATGCCGGTGACTGGCGGAATATTCGATCTCCGCGAATACGACAACTGGGAAATTCCACCCGAATCCACTGGCAACTAAGAACAAATTCTCGCTGAGCAGACACAACGCCACTCAATTGAGTGAGCATTTGCAACAGCAAAAAGACGTTGGCGCAGAGCCTAACACCGAGCTCAACCACAATTCAAACAAGTCAACCATTCAATGACTCTGGAGAAAGTTAAAAAATTAAAGTTCACATTGTCGGGCTCGTTCCGTTCGTCAGAAACACGTTTTGATGGCATTCAAGTGATCAACAACTGGGACAACTGCGAAGTTATACAAAGCACAACGTTCTCAATTCGAAAACTCCCCAGCTCCACCGACCGAGTTGTAAAAATGATCGAAGAGAAACGCAACGTTTCCAAAAAACCAGCATGCATTGCTTACTACGCAGGAACGAGCGACGGCAATGTCAAAATTCAGAAAATGATGTTTAGGATGTTTAAACAGTAAGTTGTTCTGTAAGGTATTTCACTCAGCCTCAACCGTTTTCACCGCTCACTTTGCGGCAGTTGCGTCTGCCGCATATTCTTTTCAAAAGACTTTCTTAAAACAAATCCAATTGGTAAAATGAAAATGGATTCATTGTTCTTTGAATAGGACTTCTCGTCAAAACAGGGAGCAAAAGCATATGTTTCGTCTTTTTTGCACTGTCATTTTCTTATTGGGCGCTACCGTGTTCCCAAAAACGCTTTGGGGCGACACTCAATCAGCATCAGAGCTTGCCGCAGCAGCGGCCCAATGCGAATTTCAAACACCAAACACAGTGCCCGATAGTTGGATACCCGTAGTCATTATTGGAACCCCTTCTCAAGATTGTTTTGCTTATGTGCCACAAGAATTTAAAGCATCCTATTTTGGAGAAGGCGGAAATATCTATGCCGAGAACTCCAATCTCAACGCAATCTTCCTGAACGGCAACCCTGCCGGAATTCGAGCTTGCACTCCGCGCGACTACGCCGACTGGTTTACAAATTTTCAAAAAACATCTGGCTCATGCTCAAACATCAAAATTGATTGGTATAAGGAAGAAACCATTGATGCGGGTGGCCAGAACATTCCACTCGTTCGCATCATTTATAGCTGCCAGCGGGGAAATATTGCTCAGGTTGGATCCATCAGCGCCATGATCTCTGCAGCTGCACCTAAAAGTTGTGTCACGGCAGCGGGAGGCTATTTTCTTCCAAGAACATCCATATCAACACGAACATGTGACCTTTCTCAAATCACTCAGTCCGAAAAATGCGTCCCCCACGGAGCAAAAATCTGCCACAAGCCCACGTGCAGCACCCAATGCCACCAACGCGGATATACAAACGGTGGATATTGCAGTCCCACCGAAGATTGCACCTGCAACTCCAACCTCAGCTCTAACTAAAACCGCAAAAACACAAACGGTTTTGAAATTTATTTCTTTTTTTTCTAAAGATCAAAAAAAAACCTCCGATGACATAAATGCGAACAACAAAATTCGAACTTCAATGGTCGAAATTAATCTCTATCAAGGAGGGAATGATGAAAACCAGAACCCAAAACGAGCTCAAAAATATTGGGGGCACAACAACCACGACGTTAACAACAGCAGTGTCGGCGCTAGCAATACTGGCATTCATTTCATGCCAAAAAAGCAGCACGGCCCCTGCTCCGGCTGTTCAACCAAACCCGCAAACATCAGTTCCACAAACAAACGTCATACCAAACGCAACAAATCGTCCACCAATGGTAGGCGTCGTGAACGCTGTGAGTGTCACTCCCGGTCAGTATCTTGCGGGAGTTCTCACCGCCGACGATCCCGATCGTTCCACAGGCGATACCATTTCGCGCATAGAACTTAATACAAACCCACCGGTACCTGGTCTTACTGGAATGCAAATCCCTGTAGGAAGCGCAGACAAACACAACTACTCTATTTTGGTCACTCCCTCACCCGGTATGCCAAGCACAATTGGAACATTTACCGTATACGATTCACGAGGAGCCTCTACCAGTTCATCTTTTGCCATTACTTTTGTCGGAGTGAATACACTCAGTCCTAGCACATCGGGCTCAAACACAAATACAACAACGGCTCTTTATTGTTCACTATTGGCACAACAGGCTCAAGCCGCGGGTCTTACAGGCACTCTAACAACTGTCTTGCCACCCCTTTGCAATACATTTCTTCCACAATTGCTGCCCAAGCTTTAACTCAATCACCAATAATTATAAATACTCAGCCCGAATCGGCATGAGCTTCAACAACTCACCCTAAAAAACAAGAGACTTTGTAGCAGCCGGACGCCAAGAGCTTCCCGGAAATCCATCGCGAGGAGTGGGAGCAACAACACGAATTTCGTATGTATAACTGCCAGAGTCCAAATCACTTTCAGAAATCGTATGCGAAGTTGTTGTGCTAGAAAGCAAATCGCTTGCGTAAACACGAGCACCTGTTGTGCTGTTAAATACGAGAACCTGATATCCAACCGTTGTTCCAAATCCTGAAGCCGTCCATGACACCGTTCGAGATGTTGAATCGCTAAAGGCCATTGTGCCACTCAACACTCCACCCACATTCACAACATATTCGCGCGTTGTGCCATCGGACTGTGTCCCTCTAAAAAATATTTCTTGACTTGAATTGGGATGTTTTCCGGCTGCCAATGTTATGGGCACCGACCACGTTCCATCGTTTGGCACTCCGTCACCATGTGTTCCGTCGTCGTATAAAACACCTGCAAAAGCTTCACCGCCCATTGAATATGTTGAATTATCAAGAAAAGTACCCGATTGCACTTTCACACTGGAAAAGCGCCCCACCGGCGCAGAAAAAACCAACCACAAGCTGGTGGCACCATTTTCTTTTGCTTCGCTAAAAACGTACCGAAATATTTCACCGTTTTCGGCAGCAACAAGAGGATTTTTCGACCACGAAAAATCTTTATCTTCTAACGGATGATTCCCTGTGTTTGCGTCCAACCAATTCGGAATTCCATCGTTATCAATATCAGTATCAAATGCATTTGGAATGCCATCATTATCCATATCAGAATCACTGGAGTCTTTAACGCCATCAGCATCCAAATCATTGGTTGTATTTGCCGCCGTATTAGCCGAATTTCCCGCAAGCGCTGGCTCTAAGCCATCGGGAATTCCATTATTGTTTGCATCCAAAAACTTAATTGTTTCATACGGAATTAAGTCGGTTTGCTCGCTTGAGCGCAACACACGCCCAGTTGCCGAAAGCGACCCCAAAAGACCCACTCCCGCAAAACGAAATGCCTGATAATATTTAGGAGTCTCCGAACCCGTTTTTCCCGGAATTTGAAGAATCCATCCAAACCGATACTCAGGATCTAAAAGAATAGCATTGTAGCGCCCACTCAAAGGAACATCTGAGATAGAAAATCCGGTTGTGTTCGCTCCAATGGTCGAGCGATAAACTCTGCCATTATCTATATTATACAAAACAACGGTATACCCCGTAAACGACCCAACGGCAGTGGGCCAATCTGCAAGATTTCCAACAACTGTAATAGTAGAAGAACTGTCTCCCGAGGAATCTGAATTGCTTTTCCCGCACGCAAAGACGAGCAAAATTGGCAACAGAACTGGAAAATAATACCTTCGGGACATAAAAAATCCTCCGACTGCAAATACCTCATCGGAGGAAAATGGAAACACTGAATCTTCCGGCGTCAAAACTCAGACAGAAAAATTTACTTTACTTGTCCAACATTGAGGGCAATAGCACTGGTTTTTGAAAAACCGCCCGAAGAATTATTGGGAGATATTCTGAAATCCATGGAATCAACCAAGGCATTCTTGCAACCACCAACCGTAATTTCGAAGTCTGTTCCTGCGGCCGCTACATTAGAAACAGAAGCATATGCAGGTTTTGCTGCACCAACAGATGCCTTTGTATAGCAACGCGCCTCCAGTTTTAAACCGCGCCAGGCCTCAGGCTGGCCAGAATCGGCAATCCATTGCATATTCAGCCTCACAACGCCCTTACCCGGAACCCAGCCCTTTTGAGCCGCAAAATCGACGCTTTTTTCAATGGTGGCTGCGTACAATGTTCCACCTGTGAAATCGGTATACATGTAGCCATTGCCAGTTGCATCAGCAATCTTTTTTGCAACAGCACCTGCTTCTGGATTGCTAGGATCCTTCAGCGAAAACAGAAAAACTTGTCCGACAGACACCCCAACAATGCGACCATCATTCAACGACGACAAAGGCCCAGCAGCGGCCCCCATCGCACTCAAATCAAAAACCCAATGATCTTTGCCTGCAGCGCAATCTTTTTTGGAGGAAAAACATTCTGCACGAGTGATTGTTAATTTTGTATCACCATAGGTTGTTCCAAACACCGTGTGAGACAACGGCTCGTAGGCATACGTATACATATCCTTACCATTTAACAAATTCCCAAATGCATCACCCGAAAGTGCATAAGAACGCCTTGATGCCGATGATAAGCTAAACTTGTCCAACTCAGCTCCAACAAAGTTTGAATTTGGAGCATCGGTTGCTCCTTTCAACAAAGCTCCAGTTACAAGATTAAGTCCATAAACATCTTCCCAACGCATTCCCCAGTAGATATTGCGAGATTGATCGGTGAAACACGAATAACCCCATGTGCCATTTCCTACAATTTGTTCTTGAGCGGCACCAACATCCAAAGAATTCTGTTTGGTTTTGTCTATGGGAATGCGCACAAAGGCCATTCTATTTCCGGTTTTAACGTATCCACCTCCCACAAAGGCTCTGTCTCCAACCTTGAATGAGGTCACACAAAAACGCGAAGCAAACAAACTTTTTTGTGGATCGTCAGCGGATACTTCGCTCCCCGACCAAACAGGATCAACGGTTGCTCCTTGTGGAGTATCGTCACCAATGCGATACATTGCAGCCGTCCCCGTTTTTCCAACAATTAATCCGGCTTCCGATACATACGTTCGGTGACCACTTGGCGGGCCACTTAATTTCCACTGCCCCGTTTTACTCCAAGTTTCGCCAGCAAGACCTGCAGCAGAATCTTGATTTTGCGCGGAATAACGTTCCACATTGCCATCCTGCGAAACAAACCAAATGTCGTGTTTGGCATACGATGTTAACACATCACCCACGTGCAATGAAAATTGCGTTGCAGGTTCAACATTATTTCCATTGGGTGCCGTTTGAGCCTTACTCAGTTTGTTGCTGTTTCCGGTGAAACCAGAAGTCTGCGCTGTACATGAAATAACGCACACGAAAAATAGAGACAAACCTGTTAAAGAAATTTTCATGGCGAACCTCACAAAAAATCAACAGAGTAAATAGACACACCATTTTCAGCATCGCTTCTTTCGAATTTCAAAAGGCTCGCAACATGAACAACACCACCCGAATCAGTAAGAGTCAGTTTTTGAATCTCCCGCGGGCTCACTGAGTGTTCGCAAAAAACAACAGCGGACGAATCGGGATTCACAGCCGACAAAACCTTCTGAGCACACAACTTGTTATTTTGGTTTTCCAGTTTTTCCACAAAAAGTGGCTTCATCGAATTCATACTGTCGAAAGCCGAAAATTCGCCGCCAGAAACCGATTTTCCAGCAATGCGTACTTCAACACCGAAAAAACGTGATGCCGCAGATTTTTGAGCAGAGGTGGGCGCAGCAACCAGATTCACTTGAGCCCCAACTGGAAGGGGGTCAAAAAACGCTTTTTTCTGCGGTCCGCAGCTCAATAAAAGCGCAAGCGAAATCGACGTCGCAAATGTTGCCTTCGAAAAAGTGTCCATGTGCAAACCTCCACGCCACAACGGCGAAAGACATCACGACCTATAGACATTCTTTCGGAATTTTCGATTTTTTTCTTGAGGGGTTTTTTCGGCCAGGGGTTTTTCGGCCACTTTGAGGTCACTTTGAGGCCACTTTGAGGTGAACGGCGGAAGCGCTACAAAAGCGAGTCCGAATTAGAAACGCTCACCTCAAGCACTCAAGCAAAGGAATGCGTTTTCGATCTTAGTAATCGAAACGAACTGCCAAGCCTGCAACCATTTGGGAATTAGCAGCTTCGCCAGCATTCTTGGTGAGAGCGTTACGGTTCGCGAACAAACTCTCATCTTGGCCAATGTTGTTTTGCGCCTTCAGTGGGTTGCTATACCACCCAAATGTGGGAACAAGGCTGAGCTTGGTATCAAGCCAGTACTGAGCGCCTACGTTGAAACCCATTTCGGACATGGAGTCCTTCATGCAGGTTTCGGCACCAGCAACTGTGCAGCTGTAGTCCTTCTGAATTTTGTCGGAAAACTTCGTAGTACGATAACCAACGTCGGCAATAACATCCAAAGTTTTGGGCATAACCGAATACTTTGTACCAACCAAGATGGTTGTGAAAGAAGAACTGCCGAGAGTTACAGATTTATCGTCATTCTTCTTAGTGGCAGGAGCTTTTGTGTAACCCACGCCAGCCTTCACCTTCAGGTTAGCAACGCCTGTGTATTCGCCCTGAACAAAACCGTCGAGAAGCATGCCTGCTTTGCCCGAAGTCACACCAGCAGCGTCTGTTTCATCCAAAAACCTATTTTGAACAGCAACAACTGCAGTGACTTTTGTATCGGCAACAGTGGTTTCTGCACCAATATTGTGGTACCAGCCGTAGTTGTCATTAATAGCTTCGTTATTGCTGCCGATATTCTTCGATGGCTTCCATGCAGAATCACGAGCCACGTAGTAATTCAACTCAACGCCGCCCACAGTGTATTTCACGCGAGCGCCTTCAATGGTATTTCCAAATCCCGAAAATGTTGTTGCGCTATTGGTTGCTGCAACATCCATTGCGCCACCTGCATCCAAATAGGCGCCAAGCTGGTTAGGATCGTTACGAACCCAACCAATCGAAAGATTTTCAACTGGAGTTTTCCACATGAGGTCGTAACGGCGAATTACATTTTTAACACCAATGGAACCCGATGTTCCTGTGAATGTTGTGCCGCTGACAGTTCCGGCAGGAGTTACTGTATCTGCACGTTCAAATCTTTGAAACTGGAGCTCAAGCATTGCCGTGGTGTTGTCTGTTTCGCGAATAGCTTTTAAACGAAACTTGTTCAGGCGAGGTTGCTTGAGGTTGTTGTCTTTTACGTTAAAATCTTTAGCCCACGCATCCAACATCACACGTGCCTTGAGATTGATGGCATCCTTGGGTTGTTCTACTTTATCCTCAGCCATCGCAAGCATAGGAACAACAGCAAATGCAGAAACAAGAGCACGAGAAGCAAAACGCATATCAGATCCTCCGATGTGGGGCAGGTCCCCGTTATATATTTGCGGCAGAAAGCCACTTTGCGGCCGAAAGCCATAACGACAGATGTAGGTCATGACATCGAACACAAAAATGATTCTGATGGATAAAAATTCTGGAATCAAGTGATGGAGGTGAGAAAAGTATGAGATTTTAGCTTTTGAAAATCAGAACCGTCATTTTTTTGTCGCATTGCTCTCCTGCTTTTTTCTGATGCATCGAGATGCGGCATTTTTATGCAGCATTTTTATGCAGCATTTTTATGCAGCATTTTTATGCACCATCGCTATGCTGCACTACTCTGATCTTTTTTGCCTTCATTTGTCTCATGTTCAGAGGAATTTTCAGACCTGATTCGCTCACATTTTTCTTTTGCCATCGCAATTTTTTTCTCGTTCTCGCGATAGAACCCCAAATACCTGTACCACTCAATGTCCCCTCTCAGCTCGAAGAAATCCATACATCCTCCTTCGTGACGCAACAGAACAACTCCGGCGCCCCCCCCCCCCCCTGTTGTCGGATCTCCAGAAAACGATATTAAGCATTTTTTCCAAATTTTTTCCAAATTTTGATTTTTTTTAAACTATGACAAAATTTTTCACTTAAGTTCGAAACATAAAGTGTCGATGAGAAGCTATGGCATGTGAGGCGAATCAATGAGGAGAGCATCATGAAAGTTGCACGTTGCGCGCAAATCATTTCAGTCTTGCCATTCACATTATTCGCATGCGCGCCCAATGTCGACTCCTCCAGTTCCATGGGAAAAAACACAAACCCGCAAGTTTTGAATTTGCTACGCGCCCCCACAGAGGCCTCCACATTGCAAGTGACGGACTTGCAAATGTCAAAAATAAATATAAAGGGCGTCAATATGGGAAGTTTATATATTGCTGCCTCTGGATTATCCGACTTCGTGGAAATATCCACATGCTCGTCAAAAGGATGCGATGCAACACGAAAAGAAACATCAAACAAATTTGTGTTTGCGCCTTTTTCCAGCGAAAATATTTCCATCAAAGTGCGTGCGTGCGTCGATCCTCAACGCGCCGTCACGCCCGGTGTTTTGTGTGGTACATGGAAAGAAATTTCGTGGACACAACCTCCAAACAATAATTCTGAACTCACAGAACTGCTTTCAGAACGCGAAAAATACCGAAGCGACATCGAAGACATG
>CAIZES010000349.1 GCA_903932045.1 uncultured Silvanigrella sp.
AATATCACTCAGCATACCGCATCGAACGCACACGAATCTTCGGCGCAAGCAATGTCTCTAAATTCAGAAGCCGAGCGTATGAATGACTTGGTTTCTCAGTTCAAATTGAGAAATTGAATTTTGAAAGTAAATTGAGAAGGCGAACAGCGGACTGGAATATCAAAATAGCTTATAAGCAAGCAACGGCATAATAGCCAACGCCGAGAAGAAAATGATATTGCCAAAAAAACAAATCCAAGCCAGCAAGAATAGAAAAAAGTTTTCGGTAAGACCGGCCAAAATATAAAAAAGAATTGTGTATGCTGGAATGGCGTTTGATGCAGGAACCGGCAATGGCAAACTCAACAAAAAAACCAAAAATGCCACCGCGAAAGCGTTCCAGCGCAAAGAGTGCTTCATCACAAAATTTGCGCGTTTCCAAACAGGAACCCGTTCTACAAGACGCACCAGTTTTTGCCCGGCTCGCAGCACCATTAGCAAAACTTTTTGCGGTACCACATATTCAGAAACCCGTTTAGGAATTGGAGTGTTTTTTCCGGATAGAAAAACAGATCCATATATTAACAAAATAAAAACACCCAATATGGAACTCAAACCCCAAACGGGAATGGGCTGCAAAAAAGGAGTCACCAAAAGAATGCAGACAAACTCTTGTTCGTAAGGTGCAACTCCCTCAAAAACACGCTTCAAGGAAAACGATGCCGACTCGGGAGCCGCAACAATTTCACTTTCAAGTTCCTTCAGATGACGCTCAACAACGGCAAGATGCCTCACGTGCGCGCTCCGTTGGAATAAAGCGCAGCAGCACAAAGCTTGTACAAAACACGAGCCCCCACGTTGCCATCCCATTCATCGGAACGACTGTGCGGATTGGGTGCAACTTCGTTCAAATCGAACCCCACAATACGCCTACCAGAAGCGGCCAATTCGCGCAAAATAAAAGTAGCCTCAACAAATGAAAGTCCACCCGCAACAGGAGTTCCGGTGTGTGGACACAAGGCAGGATCTAAAGCATCAATATCGAATGAAACGTAGACATTTTCAGGAAGCGTATCAATGATGCACTTTGTGAGTATCGAATATGACGTTCCCTGAAATAATTCTCGGCGCATGGCATAATCAAACCATGTTTTGATACGTGGATGGGTTGTTGCAAGTTCGTACTCTGTATCACAAAAGTCGCGAATGCCAACCTGCACCAAACGAGAAACACCGGTAATTTTATGAATCACATTATTCATAATACTTGCATGGGAATATTCAAAACCTTCGTAGGCCTCACGCAAATCGGCATGGGCATCAAAGTGAAGAATACCCAGGCCAGGAAATTTTTCCGCACAAGCAGCAATGTTTCCGTACGGAACACTGTGGTCGCCACCAACAAATCCTACAATTTTTTCTTGTGCCAAAAGTTCCTGTGCTGTTTTAAACATCAAACTATTAAGCTTCACGCCTGCTTCGTTCACTTTGGCAAGCAGCGCACTCAAGCGTTTGTTGTTTGCACCTCCAGCTGCAACAACAGGCAACGCAGCCTTACAAGCCGCCGCATTTAACGCACGCACATTTGCCTGAGGCTTTAGCATGTGAATGCCAAACTCCCACGGACGCGAGAGGCCAATTTCAGCATATTCCGCATCAAAAAGATCCAACTGCGGGCTGGCTCTACGAATAGCTTCAGGGCCCTTTGCAGTTCCCCGAAGGTAACTCACCGTCACCTCCCACGGTACCGGCACAAGAACAATATTGCTTTCCCGCGCGGTAAAATCGAGGCCGAAAATATTGGAATCGGGGTTCCCTGCCCCAACCGGATCAAACTTAGAAACATCGGCTTTTTTCATACTCACGTCCAATTCGCTCCCGTCCAATTCGCTCACGTCCAATTCGCTCACGTCCAATTCGCTGAATTCAAATTCGCTCGGTCCAGTTCACTCACTTGGACCAATTGCTTTTTCCCGTCAAAGTAATTGCGTCCAAAAGAATATTTCCTGCCTCAAAAAGCTGAATATCATCCTTCTCAATCACCTGAGGAGCCTTTAGCAACGCGCTTCCCTTAGTGTCGGAATTCTTCTTTGCCTTGTCATTCTTCTTCTTTCGAGCAGACTCAGGCAACTCAGATTCCGGTTTTATTGGGAATAAAGTGTTGTCCTGTTCTTTTTTCGCCTTCGCAATTTGAGGCAACAGTTCCTGAAATTCCTTGGACTTCGCCACGCGCGCATTGCTCTTACGTTGTAGTTCTGGCAAAATTGGACCCAAATTTTGCAATTGTGAGAACGTTTTCGACGGCGCAATCATGGTGTGAGGAAGCACATAATCGTTTTCCTCTTCACCAATTTGCATTGCATCCAAAACATCCGGAATAACCACATCCGACTTCACACCTTCAGCCTGATTGCTTCCGCCGGAGGGCTGGAAAAACTTAGACACAGTAACCTTCAGGGCTCCATCGTTTTCGCGTCCACGTGTTCCGGGAATTTCAACTACATGCTGCACAGTTGCTTTACCGTATGTGCGAGAATCGCCCAAAATAACAGCGCGGCCGTAGTCTTTTAAGGCTCCTGCAAGAATTTCGGATGCCGAAGCGCTCTGTTTTGATATCAGAACAGCAAGAGGTCCATCATATAAAACACCCGCCTGACGGTCGTCCAAGCTTTCAGATGCTCCCGAACGGTCCTGAACCTGCACCACCGAGCCAACATCAATAAAGAAACCCGTCATACGAATGCACTCATTGAGGTCGCCACCGCCGTTTTGACGTAGGTCCAAAATAATTCCATCAACATTCTTTTCGCGAAGCTTGAATATCTCTCGGGCAACGTCATTCGCAGAACTGCGATAGTCATTATTGTTTTGCTTGCTTCCCTGATAGTCGAAGTAGAAGCTGAGAAGGTTAATAACGCCAATCTTTTTGCCGTCTATTGTCATCACATCACTTTTGGCAGCACCATCGGGAAGATTCACAACGTCACGCACAAGTTCGATAACAATATTTTTGACTGTACCGTCATCGGCTTTTCGCAAAATTCTCAATTTTACAGTGGTGTCTTTCTTTCCCCGAATAAGCTGAACAACTTTGTTTAAATCCATATCAACAACGTCGGTAAATCCGTTGCCATCACCCGAATCAACCGAAATAATTTTGTCTTGCTTTTGCAAGCGGCCATCTCGAGATGCTGGGCCACCAGGAATAATTCCATCAATAACTGTATAACCATCAATTCCCAAAAGTTGTGCACCTATTCCCACCAACTGAAGACTAAAGGCCACCTTAAATTCTTCCTGCATTTCGGGAAGCTGGTATTGCGAATGAGGATCCAGAGACAACGCAAATGCGTTCAAAAAGAATGCATGAACTTCGTCGGCGTCGCGTTCATTCACCGACTTACTGATAAGAGCATGCCGCTTGCGAAGCTTTTCAATAACAACTTCTTGCTTGGGTTCCGTCTCTTTCATGCTTAACGCAAAAAACTTAAGCTGTTTGCGCCAACGGTCTTTAAGCTCATCTGTTGATTTTGCCCAAGGAATTTTTTTACGATCGGTTTCAATGCTTTCAGCCTTCGAAAAGTCGAAAGATTTTTTAAGACCCTCTTCAATGTACGGTGCAGACTCCGCAACTCGTGTTTTAAAAAGAGCATAGATTTCGTCTATGAAACGGCAATCCAAACGAGCAATCTGTACAGGCATTGTTTTTTCGTAGGCAGCATATTTCTCGATATCCGACGCCAGAAAATAGTTTTTTCCAGGATCCAGAATTCGAAAATACATCTGAAAAGAACGCTGCGACAGTTCTTCCGAAAATGAACGAAAACGATAGTGGTACCGCAAAAAGTCTTGCGTGCGATCGCGAACGGCAGAACACGAAAGCAAAGGTTGTTTTTTTCCACCCGGCTTTTCGGTTGATGCGTTCAAAACTTTCACAGGCATTTGAGCCCAAGAACGAATCACGTCTAACGGATGGCCACTTTGGGCAGCAACACCAAGAAGAGTAATAGCAGTAAGCACAAGTACACCCAATAATGCAAGAGCTCTCACCAGAACCTTTTTCATATGGTTCTCCACAAAAAAAAACTGCCTCACGTTACTTCCGAACAGGGGACCGAGCTGTACGACGCGCAAAACGAGAAGGAATCATTCGCGGACGACTTTGCTGTTCATCGTCATCGGGCGAAGCGTATCGAATGGTTTCCGTATTCTCTCGCGAGTTTTCCGACGAATCATCATCATCCCCACCAGAATCATCTACGCATTCCTGAAATGCAGCATCAAACCATGCAAAAACCTGCGCGTTGGAATATTCCACACGCGCCTCGCCCGATGCTTCGATGTTCTCAAGAACTTCGTCACAACGCGACCTCGCTCGACCATAACTTTCGTCAAAAAAAGCAACCATGACCGCCGACTCCCCGTCGGTTCGCACAGTAATTCGCTGCCCAAAAGCCTGGCGCACCCTATCTCGCAACGCACGCAAAAGACGCTCACGATCGGTTGAAGTCACTTCGGGTTCGAGTTCTAGAGTTACGTACAACACGCCTAAATACATGGCCTCTCCCGGAGATACGCATCTCCCAAATTGAGACAACATAAAATCAATCTCTACTGTATGGGAGCCACGCTCCGTCCGCAAGCCAGAGCGTGGCATTGCCATGGCGCATGCTTTTCTATTCTCATGCAGTAGGCAAATCCTTCCCAGTGAGGTAACTTAGCAACAGACAAATGTAAAAGTGGGAGATTTGTATGGATCATCAAGAGGTGACCCTCCAAGAAACAATTCGTGCCGGCGCATCTCATTCCGCCCAATGGGAAGGATGGGAAGATCTTTCTTTTCCAAAGCCGGCCAAAACCAGAATTATAGCAATCGCAAATCAAAAAGGCGGTTGCGGGAAAACAACGCTCGTTATTAACCTTGCTTCAGCTTTGGCTGCTGGTGGACTTCGAGTGTTGGTTGTTGATCTCGATATGCAACAAAACACAACAACGGGTTTGGGGATTTCTCCAAACGATATTGATGAATGCATTTGTGATGTTCTTCTTAATCCAAAAGTGAAATCACTAGCCGATATTGTTCTTGAAACCGGATATCCCTACTTGCATTTAGCGCCAGCATCATCGGAACTTTCAACCTTTGAAACACGGGTGATAACAGAAATCGGACGCGAAAACCGACTCAAACGCGCGCTTCAGCCATTCTTACATTTGTACGATATTGTTCTTATAGACACCCCGCCCAGCCTTGGACTTCTTTCCATAAATGCGTTTTGCGCAGCTCAAGAAATTTTCGTGCCTTTGCAACCGCACCCATTTGGATTTGACGGTCTCAATTTGCTTCTCAATTCCATTGAACTCGTGAAGGAAGATTTGAACCCTTCCCTCACATTAGGTGGTATTGTGATCTCCATGTACGACGGCCGCAAAAAAATTGTAAAAGAGATTGTTGAATCCGTACAAAAGCAACCCGAACTTGCACCGCTACTTTTTAATACCTTTATTCGACAAAATGTAAGAATTACTGAGGCAACAGAATTTGGAGCACCCATTTTCGAGTTCGACCCACTCTCATTAGGGTCGCAAGACTTTGTTGCACTTGCCAGAGAAGTTGTAGAGCGCTATGAGAGCCAAAGAGCAGAGCGCGCGCAAGCTTTTGAGGGCATGAAGAATAGGCTTTTAGAACTCAATCGTCTTTCCCGCGAAAAAAAAGCGGAAAGTTCATAATTACGCCATGAAGCCATATTCCCCCCCCAAAGGTTCCAAAGTTGTTGTCGCCATGAGCGGCGGCGTAGACAGTTCTGTTGTTGCCGCAATGCTTGTTGAACAAGGTTACGAAGTTGTAGGCATGATGTTGCGTTTGTGGAACGACGACGAATGCGACACTGAAAATCGATGCTGCACACCAGAATCTGTAGCCGAGGCCAGGCGCATTGCAGGGAAATTTGGTTTCCCCTTCTATGCCATTGATGCCAAAAAATCTTTCTATAATACAGTTGTTCAGCATTTTTTGAATGGTTACAAAGCAGGAATCACTCCCAACCCATGCTTGGTTTGCAATGCGGCTGTGCGCTGGAAAATTCTTTTGGAAGAAGCAACTGCCATAGGAGCACAATTTATTTCCACGGGTCACTATGCACAACTTAAGCAAGATGATGAAGGAAAAGTACATCTTCAAAAAGGTCTCGATTCATCGAAAGATCAGTCTTATGTTTTGAGTTTTCTTTCACAACAGTATCTTTCGCAAACTTTTCTTCCATTAGGCACCCTCACAAAACCAGAAGTTCGCGAACTTGCCCGTCGCTTTGGGCTGGAAGTTGCCGAAAAGCCCGATTCGCAAGATTTATGCTTTTTAGGATCAGGAACATTGCTCGATTTTCTGCAGCGTCATGCAACAGAATCTCTGGAACCTGGAGAAATTAAAATGCCCGACGGCTCTGTCGTGGGCAAACACCAAGGCCTCGCCAGTTACACCATAGGTCAACGAAAAGGCATTAGAATTGCATCACCGCGCCCGCTTTATGTTGTTGAAAAAGATCTAGAAACCAATACTCTTATAGTTGGATATGAAGAACATCTTGGAAGAAACACCTTTGAAGTTCACTCGCCACGATGGATTTCTCATCAACCAACCTCATTCCCATTTTCGTGCGAAGTCAAAACACGCTACAAATCTCAACCCATTACTAGCGTTGTTGAACTTCTGCCATCGGGAAATCTTGGCGTAACAACCTCACATCCTCTGCGTGACATCACTCCAGGCCAAGGCGCAGTTTTTTACATAGAAAACGAAGTTATTGGTTCTGGCATTATTGAACAGTTCTGAGCGTTGCGCCTGACTCACCCTTGTTACCGAACAATACGTACCGAACAACACGTACCGAACAATACTTACGGAACAACACTTTCAGAGCATAAATCGTAACCATATTCGGCACCAGCCCGCATCATCTCACCCGTAATTTTACCTTGTTTATCGTATTGTGCAATATCACTCTTAAGTTCTTTCAGTGGCTTTCCCAAACTGGTAGCAATTTTTATTGCCTGATAACTATAACCAATTGAGTATGCTTCAGACAAAATCAGCTGTTTCGAATATTTTTGCATCGCAAACTTGCACCCCAAATACACACCAGCATAGCCCTTGTAGGTTTGCGTTGAGTTGGGCTGCAAACCCGGAAACATAGCAACACCCGTGCGCGTTGCAAAGGTAACGTTCATAAAATCCACACCAACGCTTTCAAAATTCTTACTTGGAAATGCAGCAAATCCCTCTGTATAAGGAAACATCGCGGCATAATCATCGTAGCGGTTAAATTTGAGAAGGTCGGCCTGCAATCGGTTAAATTGAGTTGCGTTATTATCAAGTCCAATAAACCCTGCGAGCAAAACCGCTTTTCGTTTGCCCTCCAACGTATCAGGAAACAGAGGCCTCACAACATCCACAAAATTTACTTTATTCTTCGAACGAATTTCTTTGGCAAGGGCCCCCAAAGCAAGAGGCAGCGTTTTAAAAAGATCAGTACTATTATACAGATCTTTTGCGGACTCAATATCACCAGCCATACAAAATTGGCCATAATAATCACTATCATTTCGGCAATACGGAGTTATAAAATCCACAGAATCTTTTGCGAAACGCCAAGGCAAATTTTTAACGGCCTCCGTCATGACATTCATAATAGGAACACTGCTCGTCATAGGTCCATCAAGACTTGGCACCAACGATGCCTCTTCACAATCGAATGGAAGCGTCATCTGCAAAATATCGCGGAGTGCTTCGCAATCACCGTACCTTTGCAACACAGCAGAACGCCCCTGCTGCAAACACTCAGGGGAAGCCACACCTTTAACAACGACATGGGAATTGGGGGCCTGACTTTTCAAAGATAACGGCTGGTTTTTCCGAGAAACAGTAGGATGGCAAGCGGAAGAAGACAAATTCAAAAGAACCAAAATCACAATGGAAGAAAATGCTCCGGCCCAATGCTTTGCAAAAATCATAGATTTTTCAGTCCCAAAAATTTTGCATTCATCATAGCACACCCTGCTTATCTGGGAATTGGAAATTTGACACTCACCAAGTCACATCAGAACCTGAATCCGTGAATGGAAACCCGGAAATCTAGTTAAACCATCGATAATTCCCAAATTTCCAGCGCCGAGTCCCGCACCCAACGGGTGCTTCGAAAATCCGGTTGACGGACTGGACACGTG
>CAIZES010000350.1 GCA_903932045.1 uncultured Silvanigrella sp.
CGGCCAATTTGCACCTGAGTTGCGTACCACTCAATACGGCAAAGAAATCTGGGCCATCTACCAGAAGGGAGAACTTCTCCCCGATACGAAGCTTACCGGTCATTTCTATCAGTTTGAAAAGAAAGCTGATGTGCGTTCAGTCATGCGTGAAATAGATGCAGCGAAAGATGATCACGAAGCAAAGTTACGCTATCAGCAATTGAAACGCGAAGAGGGCAGGTAGATCTTATGGAAACTCACTGTTATTTAAGTAGGCCGTATGCCAAATTGATTCATACCTTTCAATGAGCGACTATCCGCTCATCCATTGGAATGAGGCAGGCGAAGAAAAATCTGCCCGTTGGCGCTCTGAAAATGGAATTCTTCCGCCCACTAGAGTAGAAATTGCCGATGACCGATTAACCGCCGACTCGGCCTTTCGATTGGCCTGCGAAGGAACTGCGCTACTTTGGCGCGGAGACTTTCAAAATGCTCGTCAACTGCTGCATGCGATGGCACGTCGCGTTGATGAAAAGCCGCGAAAAAGAAAAACAAAAGAAATTACCATTACGGAAGCATTTCATTTACATCGCCTTTCCCAATCACAACGCGCACGCACCTTGGGCATGTTGCTCATCCCATTTGATACCGACCATAGCGTCCCCTTGCGCCGCGCCCCGGATGTGAGAGCAGCATGCCTAGCAGCTTACGGAGAGGGCACAGAACCTTACATCGCTTCACTTCGTGGCTTACAAGGCCTGATTGGCGCTTACGAATGGCGCAGAAATGGCCTCGAGATTCCAGAACTTGAAGCTCGCATTTATCCCCATTTCGGCGTTTTTGCGCCGATACGCGGAGAATATATAAGTCTGGTCGACGAGACGCCATTGCCAAAAATAATTAATCAGCAATCGGTTGCCTTTGATATTGGTACGGGAACAGGCGTCTTAGCCGCTGTGCTTGCCAAGCGCGGAATGCAACGCATTATTGCGACAGATCAGGATATTCGCGCGCTAAACTGTGCCAGAGAAAACTTGTTGACACTCAGTTTGACGAAACAAGTTGAAGTCGTTCAAACGGATCTCTTTCCGAATGGTCTTGCCTCACTCATTGTGTGCAATCCCCCTTGGATACCTGCGCGGCCAAGTTCACCGCTTGAACATGCCGTCTACGATCCGGAGAGCAGAATGTTGTTGGGCTTTCTAAACGGACTGGCTGCACATCTTGCGCCAGGTGGCGAAGGCTGGTTGATTCTTTCCGATCTGGCCGAGCATCTTGGCTTGCGCACCCGAGCAGCGTTACTATCAGCCATCGATGCTGCTGGATTAACCGTTGCGGGAAAACATGATGTTAAGCCTCGTCATCCGCGTGTTTCTGATACCAACGACCCGCTGCATGTTGCGCGTGCGGCAGAGATTACATCGCTTTGGAAGCTCGTAGTGAAATAGCAAAATGATTGAAATGTTGTGCTTTTCAACGGCACCAATTTGAATCGATAAGAGCTGAATCTAAAGTTCAGTGTATTTCTTGGCGATTCCCTTGGATTTCTCAACAGGATATTTCAACGCATTCTGCTTAATTTTATCAAGTACGATCTGTTTGACATCAAATTTATATTGCTCGGCCAGTAAGAAAGCAAAAGCAAAAACA
>CAIZES010000351.1 GCA_903932045.1 uncultured Silvanigrella sp.
AACAAACTCATACCCACCCAATCCTTGCTGCAATCCTTGCTGCAATCCTTGCTGCAGTCCTTGCTGCACTCCTTTCTTCGCTCGCTTTTTTATCGTTCTTTTGTTTGTCGTCCTGTTCGCAAATGCTAATGTCAACGCCAAAAAGCTCTGCTTCAATATGGGATCTTCCAACTCAAGCAAACTGGCCTTCGCTTCCAACACTCAACGATCCGCTTATGTACCCACAAGCAGGAGCCACTGTTCCCGATGCTGTTGAATTTCAGTTCAATCCAACGATGAAAACCGTAGAGTCGATCATCATTGTAAGCAGTACCAATGATAATAATACACACGACGCAAACGACAATACTGCAAACGACAATACTGCAAACGACAATACTGCAAACGATAATACTGCAAACGGCGCTAGCAACCCTAACAATGACAGAAAAAGCGGAGAAGAGCTCCTTCAAAACGGTAAAATCACCACCTTGGAACAGGGAGTCTGTTTTCGCTTTTCCAATTCTGGGCAAAAAAATGTTGTGGTGTCGGGAACAAATCACATGGGAGCGAGTGTTAGGGGACGCGTGAATTTTGTTGTTGACGGAAGTGGGGCAAGCGTAAAAACGTGCCTGCCGTGGCCCGGGTCTCGCATATATCCGTTAAATGATCCTTTTTGGAAGGGCAACATCCCGGGAGGAAATCTTCCCGACCTCAACTTGCCACAGCTTCAAAACTATCGCGGTTTTTCGGTAAACTGGAAACAATCTACATGGCCCAAAGAATGGACTCAGTACGCACAATACGCTGTGGAAAAATATGCCCCCGATTTATTGCGTGAAACATTCTTTCCGGTTCGCGAAACTGAAAAACTTTGTCCAGGATTTGGAAAAGCAGCAACTGAACATCGGAAAGAATTTTGGGCTCTTTTTTTGGCATCAATAGCCTATCCAGAAAGTGGTTATGATCCCCAAACCCGCTTTCGAGAACCCCCGCCTTTGAGCAAATGGAGCGAAGGGTTACTGCAATTGAGTACCGATGACTTTGTGGAACACGGGAAATTGTGCAATTTTGTGAAAAACCCCGCGCGCATTTTGAACCCGTACGACAACATTCGCTGTGGGGTGGTCATATTGCGAAACCAAATTGAACACCGGAAAACGTTGTGGCCCGGCACCTATTACTATTGGTCGGTACTCACAAACCAAAAGAGCCACATTGTGCGAAAAGTATTTATGGAAAACGCAAAAACTGCATTGCCATTTTGTGGCACCCGGCAGGAATAATGTAAAAACGATGTCTTAACAGTGTGCAAAACCCTTGGAAAACAAGAGTCAAACGCAGCTCAAACAAAACTACTGCGCTAAGGAACCAATCAGGAATTTTGCAAGCACTGCGTCCTGACTGTTATCATGCTGGCCGCGGAAGGCAGCTGTGGCATCTTTCCCACAAAACTTTGCAATGAACTCGCCACCTGGATGTTGGCTTATAAAATCCGTGACATTATAGACGTTGTTATCGATAATGAACCAGCAATCCGATTTTTGATTATGAACAGCAACATCGGATGCACTGAATGCAGACAAAGCGGCTTCTTCAGCAGAAAAGTTATCGGCCATTGCCCACGATGAAACCGCAACCGAAAAAATGCTTGCAAAAAACGCCATGTGTTTCATAAAATCCCCTTTTAGATGAAGTAAACGTAACCACGCGCAAAACATGCGCTGACAGTTGCGACTATCAACCAGACCATATTGACGAGGAAACTTATTTCAGGGCCACACCAGACGAATCATGACGCACGAAAGACTCACATAATATTTCGAAATGAGTGTGCGCAAATGATATCCCCAGCGCTCCTGCAACAGGTGCAACCGGCACTACAATTGGCGTTAGCCGAAAGGCAATGGCGGTAGCGGAGCGAGTGCAATAACGTCGTACACATCCAGAATATGGCTCTAGGTTTGCAGGAATAGCGCCAGGGCAAATATCAATAATTGTAACGCCCGAATTGGCATCCCAAGGAAGCATGTTTCGAAAAAGAACTGTGCTTGTTCCTTTCTTTGATGTGTTAATGCACAGCATTGACCCATGAGTGTTTGTGGACTGTTCATCACAAATCATTTCCGCACAAGCAACTTGCTGTATGAATCCTGCATAAATAAAGGAAATAGTGGAGACACAAAGAGACAGATTTTTCATAGCAACCAGTTCTCCCAGCTGTCGGTGAAGTGGGCGATTCAACTCTACCACTCTACCTCAACAGAAAAGTCCGTGTTTTAATATTGGTGTGTCCTGACCCATTTTTATAATATTTGGTTTCTATAGCATATGACTTTAAATTGCGACTAAATTCGCACAAACAGATGCATCGCTATCAGAGATATGACTATATTTCCCTGCGCTTCGTGCGCGTGAAAATTTTTACTGCCTTGGAGGGACTATGAAAGTAAGATGGATTGTTTCATTCTGCGTTGGCGTATGTGGCGTGAGCGAAATTGCTTTTGCTGAAAGCAGCTCTTGCAAGGATACAATTGTTGTTTTTAATGACGACAATCCTATTGCTCCTGCTGACAAACAATCCCCAAAAATAACTATGGTGCTCGACTGCATGGCGTCGTCTACCAACATTCCCGAGCAAACAACTCTTAACTACTTCACGTACTCTGGAGGCAAATTTTGCCAATCCAACAGAGTCTGTGGAAACGTAAAGGCTTGGCGTGGCGAATTTAAAATTGGCACCCGAATTTACTGGGGGCAACCCGTATTTCCGCAGTACGGAACATCCAATATTGGCTCCAATAATGGCTGCGACGGTTCCAACAATCAAGACACAAACAATTCCGGAAATAGTTCTGGAAGCCCTTATGTCTACCCTGGTTCCTGGTGGACAAATCCAATATATTGTGACTCAGGACGCGATCAAGTGTATGCAGAATTCAAAATTGCGCGCGACATCATAAATCGTGATTGCGCTCCCGTAGAAGCATGGCAGTGTTTGGATGTGCCGCAACCTCCGGGTCAGGTGACACCGCCCGCGCCAGTAAAAACGGTGACAAAATAACTGAAAAAGGGTTTCCCGTTCGCGGTTTACTGACTTTGTCTAGGGGGGAGTTATGAGTATTTTTCAAGCATTTGCTGCCGCAACTTGCATTTGTGCTACGTTTTCGGCATGCGGAGCGAGAGCAGAAGATGACAGTTGCAAAACTCTTGTTATTCACATGTCAAACAACAGCAACACCAACAGCAACACCAACACAGGCGACGGAGCAAGCACGGACAAAAATAGCCACAACGCCTCGCCAAACTCCGACGACGAATTTGCAGGCGAAGGCACGGTTGTTTTTATGTGCAACGGATCAAAACTTGATGTTTATGATGAAGTCAGTATTCACATGATGAATTCAACACAAAATGGGATCTGCTACACAGACTACTCCTGTGGAAATCTCGATCTGTGGAGTGGCAGCTTTTTAGTAAGCGCCCGCACCATGAACGCCACATTTTCTGAATTTCTTTGCTCCGGTTCTTGGCGCACAATTTCTATGAACACGCCTTACATCTCAGTTGATGCAAGCTTCGACTTTTTGCAAGTGAGCCGGTACTGTAAAAAAATGTCTGATACAATTTGTATAGATTCAAATTAGTATTTACAAGCCTATCATCTATTTTTTTTGTCCAAGTGAATTTATTGTGAATATATGCATATCAAATGGGGACTCACCAAAGATGCGTAGCATTACAGAGAATAGAAATTGTGCGCTCATAAAATTCGGAAATACTAATTTATTTTAAATTCCGGAGTTCCCAAGCAAGTGTATAACACATTCAGATCTGGCATGTTGCCAGCATCTAGTATCGCATCCTTTTTTTTCGGAGGTTCTGTTATGAAATTCCTTTTATCAGCTTCTGCTGCAGTTGGGCTCATGTCGTCAGCTTCTGCCTTGGCTTGCGATTGCGCTAACCCAACCACATGCCCTGTCGGTGTGTGCGAAAATACCATGAGCATCAGTCTTGATGTTCCAATTTACAGTTCTGCACAGCACATTTGGATTTGTAATGCGGGAATTATTAACACTGGTTGCGCAGGCGACGAAAACAAACTTTTCTATAAAGCAAATAAGCATGGACATGATGAAAGCGGCGATATTGAAGCTAAGTCAATTTCTGGCGAAAATGTTTTCGGCTCTAGAATTTACCAAGACAACACATATTTCGACACTGATAGCAACTATACTTTGCCAATTATTGACGGAATAAATCCAGAGCGCCAAGAAGTAAAAGCACTCACGGCAGCTCTCACAAGTCGCAACTACGGTGCTCATATTTTTGTTGATATTTGCGGCATGAGTCCTTTTGCTTTCTATGACATTCCGCCAGACGCAACCGGGCAAGATCCCGATGCAGCCTTTTCGTGGCTCCTTAAACCTTCAATGACCTGGGCAAGTCTTCCAATTTTAGACCACGCAAATGCAGCTGCATACATAATAAGAGCCGGACTCAAATGGCAGGGAGAATGGGTTTGCGACGCTGGCCTA
>CAIZES010000352.1 GCA_903932045.1 uncultured Silvanigrella sp.
ACAGGAACTGCAAACAGGAACTGCAAACAGGAACTGCAAACAGGAACTGCAAACAGGAACTGCAAACAGGAACTGCCAGTCGCGGCTTTGCCCTCTCACCTCAAACAGCAACTCTTGCGCGCCGCAAGCAGCATTTGTGAATTCCTAAGTGTTGCAATGCTTGCTGGTGAATGAGCAAATAAACTTGCCCAGCGGCTTGATGTTCTTGCTGCCAGTACATGGCGTCTGCTGCACCCGCACTAGGTGCAAAAATAGAATCGAATCAAAGAATGGAAAGGATCTTCTGATACGCTTCGCTGCGCTCTGGGTACTGGAAAAGCGCTGTTTGTGCGATGTCCTTGGCTGTTTTTCCTTCAATGGTTGCACTTGCGCGACTTGCTCCGCGAGCAATGAGGAATTGCACGATATCGGTATTGGCGCGTTGAGCAGCCAGCATGAGTGCTGTGTTGCCGCGAATGTCGGCGAGAGTCACGTTGGCTCCCAGTTCAGTCATGCGTTGGGTTGTTTTTGTGAGTCCGCTCCATGAAGCCCACATCAGGGGTGTCCAACCGTGTTCGTCGCGAGCATTGAGGTCCGCACCTTTTTGAGCAAGAATTTCCACTATGGCAACGCGTTTTGCATCTGTTTCGGGGACACGTTTGGTATCGGACACATTCAAATAGGCGGCCCACATGACAGGGGTGCGTTTTTGGTCGTCACGGCTGTTTAAGCGCATTTTTGTGTAATCGTTGAACGAGGCCGCGCCTTGAGGATCTTTTTTGAATTCTTCTTCGGACAGTGTTTCCGAAATTCCAGCAATATTTTCTTGAATGATTGCCGTTACCACGGGATCGGTTGCCGCTGATTTTTTGAGTCCACGAAAGACATTGTTGCACACAGTTACAAATAGGGTTGAAACTGTGAGAAGAATCAGCGCATCTTTAATAATAGGCCAGTATTTTTTCATATTCTGTTTCCTTTCTTTTAGGCTGGTTCTTCTGCGCCGTTTGTAGGCGATGTTTGAGTGTCGTTTGCTGTTTTAGAGGAAATAACATTTTTCATTGCCATAACTGCAACAGGACTCAACACTGCCAAACCCAAATAAACGGCCCACATGAATTCGGGAGAATCTTTGTAGCCTATGTTTCCGGAATCAATTTTGGCGCGAATGCCTTCGTAGGAAAAGCCCGCAACCAACATTCCCGAAATAAAGCCGTTGATGGGTTTTGCTATAAACATGGGGAGCGCCGACAGGCTCATATACGAAGCCACTTTGTCTTTTGGGGCAACAATGGAGATGTATTCGGTGAAACGTGGCGAGAATATGAGTTCGCCGAATGCAAAGACCAAAATTTGCGAAAAGATAATAAAGCGGTATGCAGAATCTACGTTGTGAATTCCGGGAATGGCCAAAATCCAGTTGAGTGGCACAGCCATAACAATAAGGGAGGCGGCCGAAATGGCCATGCCCACCACAATGAGTTTGAAGGTGGCAAAGCGGTTAATAACTGGAATGAGAACAATAAGGCCAACAACAATAATGAGCGGGTTGATGGAATTGGCAAAGCCGAGGTCAAAGTCGCTTGTGAGAACTCGGGTATAGTACTTGGGCATCACCAAAAATTGATGAGTAAACACAAGGCGCACGCCAATTGTAAGAAGCAAGAAAAGTACAAGCTTTTGGAAAGCGCTTTCCTTCCACACTTCCATGAAAATGGCTAGCGGACGCTTTACTGGGGCCGTTTCGTCTTTTACCACGCGTTCCGTTTCGTCGGCGTAGTTGTGTTCGTTAATAAACCATGCACAAATCATGGAACAAAGGCTCATAGCGAAGCCAAAATCGAGAATGGCCATGTTGCCGCCGACTTCTCCAAACCAATTGCGTAAGCCGTCGGTGACAAGAACGCCCGAAAGAATGGCGCCAATGTTCATGATGAGATAGTAAACGTTGAACCCTGTCGAACGATTTTCTTTTGTGGTGAAACGGCGGAGGGCAGTTGTGATGACTGGTGTCATGAAAGCTGTTCCCATGGCCATAACCAAAATCATTCCAATAACGGTGTAGCGTAGGGCTTGGCCTTTCAGGAACAAAGGGGCAATACCAAAAGAAAGGCGGGAAACGAGCAAGAGGCCCATGCCTATAAGCAGTGATTTTTTAACACCAATGGTGTCGCAGATGGCGCCCACTGCAAATATGAAAGCCGTAATATAGAGAGTGAAAATACCAACCCAGGCACCGGAGTCCATGTCGCTGAATCCACAGTTGGTGGTGAGATACAGCGTGAGAATATTCATCATGGAAAAATATGCCATTCCATCAAAAAAATTGATGAAATTGACGAGCCAGAAATCCTTGCTGGCGGTTTTCAGAATCTTGAATTCAGAAAAATAATTTTGAACTGTCGATAACATGTGTCCTCCTACTGCTGAGAGCTTGCGTGCCGTTTTTATCCGAACGGCCAATAGAGCACAAGCTCGTGGGCGGATTATTCTTGGCTTTGTTCAAAATGTTACACAATGAGTTTTCTGTGGCGCTTGGGGATATTCAAAACGGGTTCTTCTCATTTCTGCCAGAACTCAAAGTCGAGCGAAAGATTGGGGAAGGGGTTGTGTCTTGCTCTGCGAGTGTCTACAATCCGGCGCGTATCACTTTTAGAGATGTGTGTGGAGGCTTGCAATGTCAAATCGTTCAATGATGACGCGAATAATTGCATGTGTTAGAGTTGTTCTGATGCTCGTTTTGGTTACTGTTGCGAGGTCTGGACATGGGTTTCAAATTGTTTCTCAACAATCCACTAACCTGCTTCAGGATTTAAATGCCGATCATTGTGAATTCTATATAGATGGTGTTGCGGAAGTGTACACCTACGAGAGTGGTCTTCATCGGTACAAAATGTACGTGGAGCTTATTTCGCTTGCAGAAACTCAGAGTCTCGGTGTTTGGGTTCGGTATCGCGATCGCGAGTCGGGCATTGTGGGTGAGACTGTCGTGCTTGCCACGCCTGCTGCGGCGGCCAACAAATGGCAGTTGGAATTTGAAATTGAAGGTAAAAATCAGGAAAGTTATTTCTCGCGCGACATTATAGAAGTTGCATTTTTTGCGGATAAGGTCGCTCCTACTCCTGTTCCGCCTGTTCCGTCTGTTGCAACTGTTTCGTCTGTTGCAACTGTTCCGCCTGTTGCAACTGTTGCAACTGATGCTGCTTCTTCTTTGCGCTATTGGGTTAGCAATCGCGGTCGCAATTATTCCTGGAAAGAAATCATGTCTGAGCCCACCTATGTTACTCGTGATGGCAAGGTAGAACGGCGTTGGGCCGATTTTCGGTCTGCGGTTTTTGATCAAAAGCGTGTGTGCGCGCATTAACAGCGTCCAAACCCAGCCTGAGTGTGACTTCGTTTATGATTCCTCTTATTAAATCTGAATACGACATTCCGTGAAGCCTGCAGATTTGTGCAAAATCGGAAAAAGCTGGATGCAAATCTGGGGTTGCATTTGCGCTTACAAAATGCGGAGTACCGTCTGCAGCCATTCGCACAGTGACTATGCCTGCGTCTCGGCATTCCAGGGTTTTCCAAGCGTTCAGAGCTGTGCTGTTCACGCGTTCGGACGAGTGCGTAAAGGCGCGGCGCATGGAGTCTTCAATGACGCCAATGACGTGCGCACGTGGACCTGTTCCAACAATGCCCACCAGGAGTTTTCGTCCGGTGCAGTGGGTTTCGCAAGAATGAACTCCAGCGCGCTCGGTTAGCATTCGTGCAACGACTTGTTGTTGGGTGATGCAGACATTTGAGGACTTCGCAAACGCGTGCGGGATGTCGTAGACTTCCAAAATGGTGGGAATTTGAAACCCACTTTGCACAGTTGCAGAATTACAGCACGCATTCACAACCACATCCCAGCGTTCGTTTTGAGAGAGTCTTTGAATGAGGTTGCGAGCGTTTCCGATGCGAATGGGATTGTGACCGAGTCTGAGAAGATTGGCTGCAAGAGCCTCAACAGTTTCTTCCGCATTGTAAGTGTCGTAGCTGCCGCTTTCTGTTGAGAATATGTCGTCGATGCGGTTAAATGTAATACCGATATCCACTGAGGCTCCTTTGTGACTGCGTGCTTTGCTTTTTGGTTCTTAGAAAACTTTAGCACGCAGAAAATTGCATTCGCAATAAAAGGAGGCGAAGGGGAACTGAATTTTGGCGGTGGATGTCAAAAACGCTTCCAGAGGTTTTCGGCAAGTTCTTGAGAACGAGCAAAGACTCTGGGTTCGTCGATGGGGAGTTCCAATTGAGAATTGTGCATGAGAACTTTTCCGTTAGCGATTGTGGTTCGCACGTTGGATTGCGTGAGTCCGAAAGCAAAGTGGCCTAAAAAGGTATCGTCAGAAAAAGGAGTGGGGGCGTAGTAGTCGAGGAGAACAACATCGGCAACTCCTCCTTCGCAAATTTCCCCAAGAGTTAAATTTTCCCATTGTTGTTTGGCAATGACGGCGTTGTTGTGAAGCAGTGTGGAAAGCATTTCGCAAAAACCAACGGACGGATCTTTGGCGTTTAGCTTTTGTAGCCACAGAGCTGTGCGAACTTCTTCACGCATGTTGAGGGTCATGGCATCGGTTCCAAGTCCAACAAGAATGCCTTTTTCCAGCATTTTGAGAACGTTTGCCACGCCCACAGCGTTGTTCATATTGGATTGTGGATTGTGAACAACTGCTGTTTTTGTGGCGGCAAGGAGATCCATTTCGTGGTCGGAAAGAAACACTCCGTGAGCGCAAATGGTTTTGTTGCCAAGCACTCCGAATTTTTTGAAACGTTCCACGACACGCATGGAATGTTCGTGCTCGCAAGCACCCTGATCGGAATTGGCTTCGGCTGTGTGAACATGAAGCCCAACATTGAGGTCGTGAGCGGCTTGCACGGATTTTTCCAAAGTTTTGTTACTAACAGTGAATGACGCGTGTAAGCCAATCATTGCTTTGAGTGAATTATCATTGTCCTGAGCGCATTGACGCGCAAAATTTATGTTTTCTTGCAGGCCGTTCTCGCAGATTTCTGGTCCGTCGCGATCGGAAGTTTCGTAGCAAAGAGAGGCTCGCAATCCTGATTCTCGCACAGCGCGTGCGATTTCGTTGAGTGAACCAAGGGCTGCAAAGGGGCTTGCATGATGATCGATGAGAGTTGTTGTGCCCGAGCGAATTGCGGCAATAAGTGCAACAAGAGCACTGTAGTAGGAATCTTCTAGAGTGAGTTTTTTATCCAGCCTCCACCAAAGGTTGTGAAGAACCTCGTTAAAATTTTTGGACGGTTCTGCCTTGCCAAGGCCACGTACGAGGGTGCTATAAAAGTGCATGTGCGCGTTCATAAATCCAGGCATGGCCACAGAACCGGTGGCATCGAGGATTCTATGGCTGCTCATATTTTGTGTTAAAAACGTTTTGTTTGGCGCAATTGTTTTGATGTGTCCATCGCAAATTTCTATGGAGTGGTTGTGCAATACGCGATTTGTTTTTCCCAAAGTTACCACGGTTGCATTGTGAACGAGTACGTTGTTCATTTTAAAGATTCCTTTTGGGAGCGGGTGTGCCATTCTACTTGTTGGAAAGGCTGGGGCAGATTTTTGTCAAAAATGGGAAGGTGCTTGTGGCGCGGATTCACCAGTGTTCGTTGTTTGCAGGCGGCAAGCAGGGGAATGTCTGCAATGTGATCGGAGTATGCGCAGTGCCAATCCAAGTTATTGCCAAGGAGTTGCTTGATACGCACAAGTTTTTCGGGGCCGTAACAATTTGGTGAAATGAGCACCACTCCGAAAAAGCGAAAACCGAGTTTTGAACCGATGATAATTTTGGGGCCTGTATCTGCTCGACGGAGGAGTCCGCGCAGCCAAATTTGACCCGAGGCACTGACGTAGCAAATTTTATGGTTGCTGTTGCGTAGTTTTTTGAGTTCATCATTTGTTTCTACAAGCCATTCTTGGAAAAGAATTTCGCTGAGGTCGCAAGAAAGGATTTTGACAATTTTACGGCGATTTTTGAAACAGGTCAAACTCCAAAGCAAGGCAGACTTTGCGTAACGACGATCCCAGTTAAAAATGTAAGTGAGAACAAAAATAGGCGACAGCAGGAGAAGTGGAAATATGCGCCAAGGTTCGCATCCAAGACGCCAGCGCAGAAGTCGAAAGAAAGAGTCCTTCGCAATGATAGTTCCATCGACATCAAAAAAGGCAAAAGGTTGCATTGTAAACTGCATTGTAAACGGCATTGTAAACGGCATTGTAAATTGCTTTGTCAAAGGGTGACTATTTTGTTAGGAAGTCGTAGTTTTCCACAACCGTGTCAAGAACGATTTCCAGCATGTCGTCTACTCCCTGTTGAATAAGGGGTTTGGGAGCGCGTTGCTGTTTAAAAACAATGTCGGAAACTGTGAGCATTGTGGCTGCTTTGATGCCATGTTTTGCCGACAAACCGAAAAGGCCATAGGCTTCCATTTCCACTGCTAGAGTGCCATATTCAGCAAATTTTTTGTAAAGATCAAAAGTTTCTTCGTAAAAGGTTTCCGAAGTGAGAATAGAACCTGCGTGAACACTTTTGTTGCGAGCGAGGGATTTTTCGTAAAGTTTGGTTGCGAGCAGAAAATCGCCCGATGCCGAAAAACAGGCTTGATTAAAGCGCTGTGCAAAAATGTCGTGACTTGAGTGAGCGGCAGTGGTTACGATAACATCGCCCAATTCTACACCGTCCTTTATTGCTCCACATGTGCCAACACGAATAAGGCATTTTGCTTTCAACATATTGAGTTCTTCAACCACAATGCCGAGTGAGGGTGAACCCATGCCTGTTGCCTGAACCGACACCGCTTTCCCTTTGTAGGTGCCCGTGTAGCCGTACATGCAGCGATATTGTGAATAGAGTTTGGGAGAGGTGAAAAACTTTTTTGCGATGTATTCTGCTCGTTGAGGGTCGCCTGGCAAAAGAACAACTTTGGCGATGTCCGACTCTTGGCCTTCAACATGAATGGGCATGGGCGCTCCTTTGTGCGGGTTCTGTAGAAGAAGAAAATTACAGATTCAATACGATCCTTGCAAGTGTGCAAAGAAAATCTTACAGAGAGAGAGAATGCCAATGGGAACCATAACCTGATGCTTTGATGGAGTATATGCAGCTTGAACGAGCATTAAGTGTTGGATGGACAGCCAATGGTCTGTACCTATTGAGATGTTCGTGGTAGCGTCGGTTTCGCTGTTCCTAAAAGGAGAATACACATGGCCGAATTAATGAAAGCAGTTGTGAAGGCAAAACCTCAACATGGTGCAGAACTTTGGGATGTTCCTTTGCCTCAAGTCAAGCCAGACTGGGTTTTGGTGAAAGTTCGGGCAACTTCAATTTGTGGCACCGATACGCACATCTATGATTGGAACAATTGGGCTTCGAACCGAATTGGCGCTCAACATCTTCCCCAAATTTTGGGTCACGAAGTTGCTGGTGATGTTGTTGAAGTTGGGGCGCATTGTAAGCGAATTCGAGTTGGTGACTACATTTCGGCTGAAACTCATATTTACGATCCGGGTGATTTGCAGGCCATGCTTGGTCAGCTTCACATTGGAGAGCGTATGAAAATTTTGGGCGTTGATACCGATGGCGCTTTTGCAGAATATTTTGCTGTTCCAGAGTCTGTCTGTTGGGTAAACGATCGTTCCATTCCGCCTGAGCAAGCCACCGTGCAGGAACCCATGGGAAATGCTTGTTATGCCTTGATGGGTGAAGATAACGACGTCGCGGGCAAAACGGTTACTATTTTAGGTGATGGACCAACGGCCATGTTTGCTGCGGGTTTGGCAAGGGCTTCGGGGCTTACCAATATTTTTGTGATTGGTATGTCTGAATATGCTCTAAATATTGCCAAGAAAATGGGTGCTGATCACGTTCTTAAAGCGAATGACAAAACATTGGATCGCGTTGCGTACATACGCGATCACACGGGTGGCTACGGAACTGACATTGTTCTCGATATGGTTGGAGCTCCTTCGGCCATTGAAGAAGGTATGAAAGTTATTCGCAAGGGCGGCCGGTATAGTGCGTTTGGCGTGTCATCGTCTCCTCAGGTTCCTATCGATTATAATAATGGCATTGTGTTCCGTGGCATTCAGGTGCACGGAATTTCGGGCAGAAAGATGTTTGATACATGGTATCGCGTGCGAAACTTTTTGTCGTCGGGTCGAGTGGACATTCGCCCCATTCTGACGCACGCTTTCAAGCTTGAAGATTTTGAAATTGGATTCAGAGCTGCAATGTCTAATCCTCGTGAATGTGGAAAAGCTATTTTGTTTCCCGATCAGAAGGAATTTGAAGCTGCCAAGAAACGAATGCAACGAAACGGTAATTGAAAATGAAACGGTAATTGAAAATGAAAGGGACACTATGTACGGACATTTGAAAGAGTTTTTGCAAACAGAACTGAAGTCTCTTGAAGACCAAAAATTGTTTAAACACGAACGAGTCATTCAAAGCCCTCAAGGCGCAGAAATTACCGTGAAGGGTAAAAAGTGTCTGAATTTTTGCGCAAACAATTATCTTGGTTTGTCGTCGCATCCTGAGCTTATTAAAGCGGCACATGCCGGAATTGAGGCACGCGGATACGGACTCTCTTCGGTTCGTTTTATTTGTGGTACTCAGGATATTCACACCGAGCTTGAAAAAAAGATGTCTGCGTTTTTGGGAACTGAAGACACTATTCTTTTTTCGTCGTGCTTTGACGCGAATGGAGCTGTTTTTGAACCCCTTTTAGGCCCAGAAGACGCAATCATTACCGATGCCCTGAATCATGCTTCCATTATTGATGGCATTCGCCTTTGTAAGGGGCAGCGCTGGATTTACAATCATGGTGACATGCGTGATGTGGAAGAAACCGATGCTGCAACCGGAAAGGTTGGCAAGGGTTTGGAGCGTTGTTTGAAGGAAGCTCAAAACTGTCGGTTTCGTATCATTGCCACCGATGGCGTGTTTAGTATGGACGGCGATATTGCAAAACTAAAAGAGATTTGTGATTTGGCTGAAAAGTACAATGCCATAGTCATGGTGGACGACAGTCACTCTTCTGGATTTATGGGCAAAACAGGGCGAGGGACTCACGAGCATTGCTGCGTTATGGGACGGGTCGATATTATTACAACCACATTTGGTAAGGCCTTGGGCGGAGCTTCTGGCGGTTGTATTTCGGGACACAAAGAAATTATTGCATGGATGCGCAATAAGGCTCGGCCCTATTTGTTTTCCAATACGGTTGCTCCAGCCGTTGTGCAGGCTACTATAAAGTGTGTCGATATTCTTTCCCAGTCAACGGAACTTCGTGATAAACTTGAAAGCAACACCAAGTTGTTCAGGGAAAAAATGACTGCGGCCGGTTTTGACATCGTGTCGGGCGTTCATCCCATTGTCCCCATTATGTTTGGAAAGTATCCCAATTGTTCTCAATTGGCTGTGGATTTTGCAAACATGATGCTGGAGGAGGGAATTTATGTGATTGCTTTTTCGTTCCCTGTGGTTCCTCGTGGAAAGGATCGCATTCGCGTGCAAATTTCGGCAGGGCACACAATTGAGCATGTCAATACGGCGATTGAAGCCTTCACAAGGGTTGGTCGTAAGCTTAAGATGATCTGAGAACGATCATCTTAAGTGGAGGCTCTCTGGAATGGCTGCACAAAAGCCTGTTGTGGTTGTGTTCGCTGAAAACGTGAGTCTTGTTGATCACGATTTTTTTTCTTCACTGGGTTTTCAAACCGTATTCTTTACAACAGCCCTAGATCTCGCAAATTATTTAAGAACATCGCGTCCCCATGCTCTGTGTGTGGTGGCTTCGACTCAAATTTATTTGGCGCGTCCTCAGTGGTTGGTGGATATTGAGCGTCGTAGCAACTTTGAGGGGCTGCGCGTATTGGCCTTTGTTATTATTCCCCGAGGAGGTCAAACTCCTTTGCAGAAGTTGCTTGAAGATCCACAGGAACAAATTTCGCGCGTGAAACTATCGCCAATACTATCTTTTCGTGATCTTCTTGTTGCAGAGATGCCGCCGTTTTCTTTGTCTCTCAGAAAGCAATTGAGTTCTCGCGTGAATTTGGCTTTAGGAGTGGCCACCGATTTTTCCGGTGAAGAAGGCCTTTCACTTTTAGTGCGCGAAACGCGTCGCGTTCACGTAGAAGTGCCAGGACGTGTTTCTTGGATTGGGCGTGATGGAGCAATTTCGG
The DNA here is from genome assembly GCA_903932045.1 of uncultured Silvanigrella sp. GTDB lineage: Bacteria > Bdellovibrionota_B > Oligoflexia > Silvanigrellales > Silvanigrellaceae > CAIZES01. The sequence continues at coordinate 10,205 of CAIZES010000352.1, forward strand.
TAGAATGTGGTGTGCGCGCTTCGCCTGGTTCACTGTGTCAATTGCGTTTTGCTAACGATGCAGGTGCAAACTTGGTGTGTAACGCTACGGTTATTTCTAGCACTTCAAATAATTTGCGATTTAATTTTGGTTCTGAGGTCACTTTGCGATTGGACTCAGCTCAGGTTGGACTCTTGAGCTCGTTTTTTTCGGAGGTGGATGGGCGTCTGGTAGAAGTTGGAAAGCCTATTTTGCGAAGTGTTGTTGTTGTGCGGAATGCAGAGCTTCGCGAGCGCGTGAGCGAGCTGTTGCGCAGTAAGCGGGTTGAAGTTCGTATTCCATTGTTGTCGCGAAATGTGAGAAACGACATTGCGCGCATGAATCCGCAAATTGTTGTCATTGAAGATTCTATTATTTCCGCCCAGGGAGGCGGTCCTGGATATTTGAGTGACTTGCATGCGGCGGTGGCTCCTGAAACCATAATCTGCGTTGTTGGTCCAAATAGTACAAATTTTGTTGCGGGTTTAAAGAATGTTTTGGCAATGCACTTTTCGGATGCGGAAATTGGTTTGAGGAATTTGCTTTCTAGGCTTGAGATTCAGCATGTTGGCATTGATAAAAATAGGCAGTGGTTTATGGCCGATTCGGAACACGCAATGTGTGTTCTTCAATTTCAAGATCGCGCAGTTTTTATTGGAAATTCAGGAATAACATTGGAGGGCCCTCACACCTATCGTTCTCTTTTGAACGCTTATGTCAGTTTTGGCGAAGGTCTGCCGCGAATGCTTGCGAAAAATTCGAGCTCGTATGTGATAGCAGACACATGGAAACTGGGGCCATCTCAAACAGCTCATTCTAGATATTTTTTCACTTTTTTGATGGAAAATAAAGCTTTCGGAAATGATTTTCGCACAACATTCGAGAGTGTTTCTCAACTTCGAGTTGCAGGAGTTGCTGTTATTACACCGGCTCCTCCTGTAACGGTTGAGGCTTTGTTGTCTGCAGTTGATGTTTCAGCCGATGGGAGTGAAACGAGACTCGACGTTGTTCCTGCCGCGATGGGAAAAATGTCTGCTGCTTCTGGGCAGCAGAATAGTGACCTTGTGTATGAGGCGTTGCGTGATGAGGCGCGAACAAGAGCTTGGAGGAAGAAAAAAACTCCTCAGCCTTTTGGGACAACTGCAGATTGGGTGAAGGTTATTTTGATTTTGATTTTGATAGCGATTGTTATTGGCGTGGTTCTTTTCTTTGGAGATTCGAACGACACTTTTCTGAATAATTCGTTCAATAATCTTTTTAAAAAGTATGGAAAATGATTTTGACATTGGGATCTCTTTGTTTTGACGTCCGTGCCCATAAAAACCGTTCTGTTGGAATGCTGTGTTTTGAGACATGATAAAAAAAAGAGGAGCCAAACTTATCCACGATTTTGTGGAAGGATTGAGATTGGATGCGTTCAATAATTGCACGGGAGTTGAACTTCTCCATTGTGCTTAGACTTTGTGCATACATTGAATAAGTGTGAATTTGAAGAAAAATAGGACGAACTTTTGGAATGTTTTGAGGCAGACTTCTTTGTGAGTGCTCACATGCAACTCTGTGGAGCAACTGCAGCGTGCTTTGGGGAGGGATTTTGTGAGACGGGTTTTTGAGGTGAGGTGTATGGCGGCATGAGGGGATGGCTTTGTGGCGAGGCAGCGGCATTGAGTTGCTGTGAATTTGTATGGGCCTCCTTTATGGTTTGAACTTTTGTGAGAATGGTTGCACTGTTTTTTTGTATGGTATAGTATCCGGTTTGAAGTGTGAATTGTTTTCTTGCTTCATTCGTGTCATGGGTTTCTCCAAAAGGATACAAATGTATGGTACAGCTTACAGAGGCTCAACGCAAGGTGGTGGAGTTTATTTTCGAGCGAATGCGCGACACGGGTATGCCTCCCACATTGAGAGAAATCTGTGGGCATCTTGGATGGAATGCCGTTGGTAGCGCTCAAGATGTGGTTTCTGCGCTGAGAAAAAAAGGTTATTTGCTGCCACCCGAAAGAGGAAAAGCCCGCCAAATTGTTCTTTCGCAATGGGCTCAAGACTTTCTGCAAGGTGGAAATGCAAGCGCACATGCAAGCGCAAATGCACGCGCAAATGGAAATGGAAATGGAAATGGAAATGGACACTCTCTGAGTGCAGCGCGTGAAAATGCGCCTTATTCTAGAATACCTCCTGGGCAATTGAGTTCGGAAATTCTTTGGGTTCCATTATTGGGTTTGGTTCAGGCCGGAGATCCGAACGAAGCTATTGAGCATGCATCTCAAATTGTGCCGTTTCATTTTGGAAGCGCAACAAAACGTGGGGCCGATAATTTTTTTGCGCTCACGGTAGATGGCTACAGCATGTTGAACGCTGGATTTTTGCCCGGCGATCATTTGCTTATTGAACGAGCAAGTAGCGCGCGTGACGGTGAAATTGTGGTTGCTGCTCCAACTCTTGGAGAGGTCACGGTAAAGCGATTTGCGCTTCGTGGTTCAAAGTTGTTTCAGAAAGCTATGGAGTCTCTGAGTTCACTGACTTCTTTCGGCGAAACGCCGCCTGCGTTGTTAATTCCCGAAAACCCAGTGTTTGAGCCTATCCCGTTTGGCAATAGAGAAGATGCTCGCATTTTGGGCCTTGTGAGGGCTTTGATGCGTCCTGTGGTACAGTAGTCCTTGGAGGATTTCTGTATGATTTCTGAACCCATTGAACGTTACAAGTATTTTTCGTTACGCCTCGAAAAAACTGCCGAGGCCCTTCGAAAACATGGTTTTGAATCGGTTGTTGTTGAAAATGCTGATCTTGCCCGTGAGTTTTTTTTCTCTCGATTGCGCGATGGAATGAGCGTTGGTTTTGGAGGCTCGCGGACTCTTGTTGAGCTTCAGCTTCTTGACACTCTTCGTTCAATGAAGAACATTTCTTTGCTGGATCGCACCGGTGCAGGAATTTCCAAAGAACAAAAGGGCGAGGTTGAACGACGGTGTTTTTCTGCCGATATTTTTATCGCATCCGCCAATGCCTTGTGTGAAAATGGCGTTGTTGTCAATATGGACAAATGGGGGAATCGCACAGCTGCCATTGAGTTTGGACCTCATAAGGTTTATTTGTTTGTGGGACGTAATAAGTTGGTTCCTAATTTGGAGACTGCCATTTTTCGTGTTCAAAATGAAGCAGCCGTTATGAATTGCATTCGTTTTGGTTCCAAAACTCCCTGTGTGGGTGATGGCAAATGTCACGACTGCAATTCGTCCGATCGGATTTGCTCTACTCTTTCGGTTGTTATGCGTTCGTCTCCTGCGGAAAGAATTTGTGTCGTTCTTGTTAATTCTGATCTTGGTTTTTGAAGGAGGATGTGACTGTGCCCAATGTGTTTCAAAATTTTGGTAAATCGTTAAAAGCTTCTATTCTGGGCGTGATGATGTTTTTTAAACAGCACGACATTCGCATGGCACCGCTTGCTGTTATTTTGCTTATTTTGAATGGTTCTCTCGGACTCTTTTACTTTATGATGCGGTCTCGTATGGCCGATTTTTTTGAATATTTTGTGTTGTCTGCGATTGTTGGCTCCGTGTTTGTTTCTGTTTTCTGGATTTTGCGTGCGCCAAGCAGTGGCTGGCGTGCTCGTCGTGCAGCAGCGTCGCTTTCCGGACAAACTTTGGGAGGTTCGAAATTGCCTCCGCAGCTTCAGGGGCCAAGCGAAGAGAAACGCCAAAAGAACCGAGCGAAGCGCAAGAAGCACCGGTAAAACTGATATCCCCTACAGTACCCCCTGCAGTGTGCGCTACAGTGTGCCCTACAGTA
>CAIZES010000353.1 GCA_903932045.1 uncultured Silvanigrella sp.
CCATGCATAAGCTCCACCAAATGCTTTGTGATAGCAAGCCCTAAACCGGTTCCTGTATGTTGGATGGTGAGATCATTATTTTCTTGCACAAAAGGCGAAAAAATATGCTCGAGATACTCTTGCGACATTCCACAACCGGTGTCCTCAACTACAAAAATCAAATCCACCAGTGAACTAACATCAGTTCCAATTGTGCTTTCATTGCTCGTAATGCTAACGCTAATCGCTCCCTTTGAAGTAAATTTTATGGAATTACCAATGAGGTTGAATAAAATCTGACGAATCCTCACATCATCTAACAAAAGAATTTCTGGAATATTCTGTGCCACCGAAAACTCAAATTTCAAACATGTTGCCTCTATTTTTTCACGAAATGTGAGGGCAATCTCCGCCAAAGTTTGAGGAAAATTAACTCTAGCAATACGTATTTCCATTTTTCCAGCTTCAATTTTGGAAAGGTCCAAAACATCATTAATCAATTTTAGCAGAAGATACCCCGAACTTCTGACGGCTTGGAGATACTGCTTTTCCTTGGAACCTTCCACCCTCTTCTCCAGAAGATCCGAAAATCCTATCACGGAGTTCAATGGAGTACGGATTTCATGGCTCATGCTAGAAAGAAACGTGCTTTTTGCCCGGTTAGCGCAGTCGGCCTTGTGGCGCAGCTGCTTCAATTCCTCCAACTGAAAATTGAGTTTTCCATTGACCGTCGCAAGTTCATCGGTTTTTTCCATCAGAGCTTTAAAAAGCTCCATCATTCTTAACACTGATGGCCTAAAAACGAATACAAACTCCATTGCTAAAACAAAAATACCAATCAAAAGAAAGTATCTTTCAAATTCGTTAATCGATGTAATTCGAGCCTTTGATTCGGAATCGAATTGAAAAGTAATTTTATCCATCAGAGGCAAAAACTCTTTCTCATTTTCCAACAATATCCCAATAACATTATCAATGTCATGAGACATTTGGGCTTCTGCATCCTTATTCAAGGTATTTTTTTTCATTTGACCAAGCAAAGAATCTATGGCGTCAACCATTACCTTATGAGGTTTGTCCAGCTCAGAAAAATACCGCACAATTTGTGACGAATTTTCCCTCGCAACAAGCTGCAGATTAGCATCCCCTTTTTGAAGTCCCAAATGCGCTTTTTTCCACTCTCCCAAAGAATTTGAAATTTCACTGATCTTTGCTGGACAGCTAAAATTGGGGCACGAATATTTCAGTGCCAACACATCCTTGGTGAGTCTCTGACTTAACATACGCTGCCTGCCCGCAAGATTAATAACCCTAGAATCGCCAGCATTTTTCTCAATTGCATACTGAAGAAGCAGTGATGAAGCAATCAACACTGTTGCAATAAACACTAGTGCAAAAAAGTAGAGTTGCTTGAGTCGGTGAATTTTTTCAATCACAAAAGATTCCTCATGTCAAAAGAAACAAACACAATCAAAAAACGTGCTTCGAAAATTACAACCATTTGAGTTAAATAATTTCACCACGGTTAGAAACGAAAGTCCATAGGCGCAGCTTCTTTCGTATTTTACAAATTCAAGTATTTCGCACTTATCAAGTGCTTCTATCTCGTTTTAATTCCATCATAACACCAGCAACATAATGCACAACCACCCATGCTAGCGATAATATAACAACAGTGGCATACTTCTTTACAATGAAATTCTCAGTCCAACCAAAGCTGTCGTGAAGACGCTGCAAATCACCATTGCGCCCCTCTCCGCCCATGGCACTCCCCCATGGAATGGGCAATCGCCCCATTTTGATCCCAAGCCAAAGAACGCCCGAATGTGAAAGTAAAATGCTGCCCACAAAAAGCGCTGGAAAACGCCAAAAGTCCCATCGCAAAACCTTGGGAAGCGTATATACAAATGCACCAACCAACACACATCCCAAAATAACCTCGCCAGCCAAACCCGAGGCAATCATAATTTCTTCCAACTGAGATTCGGTTATAAAGAACGACATTCGGAGCTGAAAAATAAATAGACTCGCAAAAATAATTGCCAATGTCAGAGACCTTGTGCGGTATGCTGCCAATACTCCCAATAACCATAGAATAATAAAGATCTGAATAATGCTTGTGCAACGTTGGTTTCCCCACCACGTAAACCCATAGGGTATAGGAACTGCAGAACGTCCTCCCAACCATGCAGCAAACGCATGGCCGAACTCATGAAAAGGAATTGAAAATAACCATTCGAGAACAGAAAAACGGCCCGAAAATGAAACAACGCCAGCCGCAAAAAACATCATTGGCATAGCCCAAAAAGTGATGGCCCGCGAATCCAAAGGATTGGACTCTTTCACAGTAAGGCTCTCATTCTTGTACTCATTCTTGCGCTCGGTCTGGCTTGCAATCGAAGAACCCATTAACGGCTTCGCAGAAATATCCGAAACTCGAATCGTGTGCGATTGAATCATTTTAAGCTTGATCAGTATTCCATGACAGCTTTCGCATTTGTGAAATCGTTCATTTTCAAGCATCCATGGCCGAAGGAAAACACCAGAGCAACGAGGACAAGGCAACTTCAGCTCTTTTTCGGATTGCACTTCGTCGGACTGCGTTTTTTCGCAAGACAATTCAACAATCGAACGAGCATTGGCGGGAAGGTCAGCAGAGGTACGAAGCACTAGCGCCAACTCGCCCTTGTCAAACCAGCAATTGCCACAACTATTACAGAGATTAACAACCAACTTGGGAAATGGCGAAAAATCTTTAACTTCAACTAGACAACAAGGACAAATAATTGCGTTCCGCAAAATACTGGAGGTCACAGTGTCAATCTCCCGTTTGCAAAGCCCCTGTCAATTCTCGATTATAAAATTTACTGATTCAACTTCATGGTTCCCATCAAGGTTCTGTGCAATTTTTGTCGTTGTTCGTAACTCAAGTTCAGAATTCGAAATCCGTGCTTTGTCTTTCCGGTTAAAGGAGCACCCCAGCGAACTTCCGCAAGAAGAGTTGCAAGATCATTTTCACGCAACTGATTTTGAAGCCCCTGAATATTTGTTGCGAGTTCAATAGTGACTTGTACTTTTCTACCATAATACTCCGCAGTTTCCACGCAAATACCAGAATCAGAGAAATCCACAAGCTTCCCCTTACCACTGCCGTTTATTGTTACTTCAAAATCCTGCGTTAACAACCATTCGGTTCGAGTATTTTTACGCTCAGCTTGCCCACGCGCCACATCCAAAGCCTGACGCAAAAGCGCTGGATTATTGCAAAAAGGATCAACCTCCCAAGCTTCTACAAGCTCAACCCTATGCTTAATCTGCAATAGAACTCGACGCAAAGCAACCTGCTTTACATGGTTCGGATTGTTCGCTTTCGCAGTCGAAAGTATTTCCTTCGCCTGCCCACCAATCATAATTCGAAAGAGATTCGCAGACTCCTCTAGGCGTTTTGCAAAATTAACAGCATCACCTACAATTGTGACATCAACTCTTTTACCCGCGCCCAGGTTTCCTAGATACACGTCACCCGAATTGATACCAATGCGCAACGGCATGGCCTGAATGTCAGTCGTTACAGAAAGAGGCCGTGAAACTTCAGGACTCTGCACCATTCGAAGAGCCCACTCCTGCTGAATAGCTGCTGCACAATCCAGAGCTTGCAGAATATGCGGCGTAGTGCTTTTGGGTTCCGAAGGATCGTAAGAATGCCCAAAAAATGCGAGCAATCCATCTCCCAGAGTTTTATCGATAATCCCGCCGTGAGCATGCACAATTTCTCCAAGACGCGACAATTGTCTTTGCAAACTCGCAAAAACAAGATCAGGATCGATTCCAGCAAATCGAGCCGAAAAACCTTCTACATCTATGAACATAATACTGATGCTAATTTTGGCAGGTCGAAATTCCATAGCTTTTGGATTTTGCATAATAGATTTTAGCACATGTCTTGGAACCAGACCCTCTAGCGCCATCCCCACCTTGCGCGATCTCTGCTCAAATACAATATATTTGATAATGGTTTCAGCTATGGCAGAAAAAGCTAGAGTTACAATCGGCAACAGCCAAAACACCATGTTACCACGGCTTACAAACAATAATATTGCGCCAATAAACACCGCAAATATATTTAAAGAGACAATGACACTGGCACGAATAGGAGAAAAATAGCGTGCATACAACGCGCCCAAAATTGCCGCTATCAGAAGAATGAATGGCGATTCACGTCCATACCCACGCATCCTAAGCCATTGCCCCGAAAGCACGCTGTTCATATTTGCAACATGAAAAAAACCAGACTCCATCACACCCAAAGGTGTTGCGCGAAAATCAACGTTCCCAGTATACATCGCCGGAAGCACAATAACGGTATCTCCCGGCTGAATCACGGGTACAGCCTCGCCACTGCGACCCAATGCAAAAACAGACTTAAGCGAAAAAGTCTTTGCATAATAGTTTTTTGGATATGTGATATTTGGCTGAATATTGCCTTCAAAATCTGGAAAAACATTCGTACCATTTATGTCTATAAAATCCTTTCCAAAAGAATAGCTTTTTGAAGCTACCGCCGCCAAAAACGGCGAACAGCTGCCATCGGACCGGAAAAAAGCTATTGGATAACGCGAATGATCTGTGACTCGAATATGACCTGTGTTCGCAAATGCTGGTGTTATTTCCTTTGCGCTGCCATAAAATTTCCAGCTATCGGACACCAAATTTTTCCATGGAATATCGTGTTTACTTGGATAACACGAGACGCTCAAGTCGAGAGCCGGGCGCTCATGAATTTCTTTTTCTATTGGGAACGATGCAGCAAAAACATCAACACCTGTTTTTTGAACCGTTTCAACGAAAAACCGATTTTCTTTTTCATCTTTGTCAGGAAATGAAAACATTTTATCGAAAATAATGCGCTCAGGCTTATTCCCTGCCAACGACTGAATAACCAGAGCCCAATCGTGCAGCGACACCGATTCCTGTGAATATTCAGCAGCAGCAGAAGCATCATCGAATGCAAAAACCTTTATTCGCTCATCCAACCGAGGATGCTTGTCAAACACTTCGCGCAAATGAAATTCAACACGTCGTGCCAACTCGTCTTCAATATGACGCGCGCTCGGAATAATCCAAAGCGACGCTGCAAAAACAAAAATAGCAACGCTTCCCCAGGGAATACTCCCCCACGGAACCTTGTCCCAAGGAATGCTGTGCGCTCCAAATTTTTTCTTCCCATGGCGCATGTTTTTCTTTTCCTCCGGAATACTTCATTCTCCGAAGATAATGCCGCCTTGGCAAGCAACTCTGTCAAAGTTTTGCTTTCCCTTAGGGCTTAACGCAAACGCCACTCCAAGTGTCATTAAGGCCGTTATAGCGAGCTTGAAAGCTATTAAAAAGACTTCCATTGGAACACGCGCCTCGAGTCTGAGCGTTTCCACTTTGCTTTGCACTGCATGAAGTCGCTGGGGGAGTGCTTCCAATGGGCACAGGGGAGCCGGAATAGGCGCAAAAGCCCTCAATAACGCCCGATGGCGCCTGTTCCGCTCGGGACCCCGTGGCCTGAGCAACACACGTCCCAACCCACTTTGTATCGTCCCCGCCGCGCTTTCCTGCAATATGGGTAAACAGAAACCCAGCAGGACAGGTTTTGTCGGTGTTCATGGGGTACTTCACTCCACCGTCACATGTGGCTGATTCCGTATTGTACCCGGCACTAAGCGGGGGCTGGGTCCATGTAACCGTGTAATAGCATATCCCATACCAGCCATTCACAACCGCAAAATCGGAAGGCTTAGCGCGCATATCGGCATCCAGCGCCGATCCTCCCTCGGGTCGAAAACATACTCCCATGTGCCGAGTGTCCATGGCGCCATCGTCATTGGAGCCTTGATAACGCGATGCGACATCGTCGAAAACAAAGCCGTCGTTACAGGTGCCATTGCCGGTTGCTTTTCCTGATTGGAGCAATCCACAGGAAGTGGTTCCCACATCAAAACCGCAAAGCCCGGCCCATTGACCGTACAGCGACCCAACCAGTACCGAAGCTGGAGTTGAAGCAGGAGAAGTGGTTCCTGCGTTTGAAGAGGTAGAAGGAACATACTGGGATGCCGCAACAACTTGTGTTTTTAAGGTCAGCAAATCGACAAGAATAACCTGGTCAACACCGTTCACCTTGCTCCGAACAACAAGCTGACCACCTTGCGCAAATTCAGAAGTTGCAAGTGCAGGAACAACCAAAATCGGCGACGATGGGGTTCCTGAAGTCTTAAAAGCAACCGGAGTTGGGGTTGACGAGCCCGGAGCAATTTTTTCCACTGACATATATTCCATTAAGGTCGCTACTGGCAGATGATTCGAATCAACAGAGGCACACTCCAAGTCCGAAGACGACAAACTGTGAGTTGGATCAGAAACCTTACAATCAAAGGTAAGATTGGCTCCTGCAACTATGACAGGAGCAGAGGCAGGTTCCATAGCCCCCGCCGCGCCCGCCGCAGACTGAACGCTTTTATTCTTGCCAATAAGTTTCAGGTTGGCGGATGAACAAGCCGCAAGCGAAAGCAACATCGAACCCAGTAAGCGTCTTTGGTAAGTCATGAAAACCTCCAAAATGAGCAAGAAATCATCTTATTTTCCATATCGACCAAAAAAGAAGAGAACTTGAGTCCAAAAATCTCAAAAAATTTACAACCTCAGTAAACTCCCAAGGGGTTTCAATCTTTCCTTGACCGTCAATGCGGTTTCAGCAAGAGTGGCTTACCCACAAAGCAAGGAGTCTTCATGAGTTCCGGAAAGCTTCCAGAAAACTTTTTTCTTCCAACAACGCGCGAAGCTATGAAGGCGCGCAATTGGAACTCTCTGGACGTGTTGCTCATAAGCGGAGACGCTTATATCGATCATCCCGCATTTGGCATACCACTCCTCGCACGATGGCTGGAATCGAAAGGATTTCGGGTAGGAATTATTGCACAACCAAAGCTTACCACCTCCGATTTCTTGCGCATGGGCCGCCCACGACTCTTTGTAGGTGTTTCCTCTGGCACCGTAGACAGTATGCTCAACAACTACACCGCCAACAAAAAACCGCGTTCCGACGACATGTATGCCGAGGGAGGAAAAGCAGGCAATCGTCCAGACTATGCAAGCATTGTTTACACACAAATTGCCCGAGAAGCCTTCCCCGACACACCCATTGTTGTGGGCGGAGTAGAAGTCAGTTTGCGCCGACTGGCACATTACGATTACTGGCAAAACCGCGTGCGACCCTCTATTCTTTGCGATCTCCCTGCAGATTTTCTCGCATTTGGCATGGGCGAAAAAAGCATCGAAGACATTGCAAACAAATTGCATGAAGCCTCAGAAAAACAAAATAGAACAGTGTCTCTCAAGCACGAAGCAACACAAATCGCGCTCAACCAAATCAAATCACTCCGAGGCATTGCTTACCTCTGCTCAAAAGACGATGCTCGCACCCTGGAAAACCGTCTTACAATTCCTTCATTCGAAGAAGTTAAAAACGACAAAAAGAAGTTTGCAAAAGCTGCTCTCTTTATTGAACAAGAAGCTAACCCACACAACGGACGCAAAATTGTTCAATATCATGGTCAGCGCGCCGTGGTCATTAACGAAGCACCAATTCCTTTGAGCACTGCCGAATTCGATGCAATCTATGCCTTACCATTTACAAAGATGTCTCATACTATTTACACAGAAAAAATTCCCGCAGAAGAAATGATCAAGCTTTCTCTTGCAATCAACAGAGGCTGCTACGGCGGTTGCTCTTTTTGCGCAATCACTCTACATCAAGGACGCATTGTGCAATCGCGATCACAAGAAAGCATTGTGTGTGAATTGGAAAACCTAAAAAAATTGCCAGAGTTCACAGGCCACGTCAGCGACTTGGGCGGCCCCTCGGCAAACATGTGGCGCATTGGATGCAAAAGCGATTTCATTCAAAGCAAATGTCGAAAACTTTCATGTTTATTCCCAAAAGTTTGTCCACATCTTCAAAACAACCATGCAGATCAAATTAAACTCCTCAAAAAATGCCGAGACATTCCCGGAATCAAGAGCATTCGTATTGCATCCGGAATCCGATACGACATGGCACTTGCCGATCAAAAATCGGGGCAGAACTATCTTCGCGAAGTTATTGCACATCACGTTGGAGGCCAACTCAAAGTCGCGCCCGAGCACATGGACGACGATGTTCTGAAATTTATGCGCAAGCCCAGCGGCAAACTCTTTGAAGACTTTCTCAAAATCTTTACAAAATTTTCTGCAGATTGCAGCAAGGAACAATATGTTATTCCATATTTTATAAGTGGATTCCCTGGATGCACCCACGAAAAAATGGAAACAGTACACCGCTATCTTGTTTCCAAAAAATGGAATGTTCAGCAGGTGCAAGCATTCATTCCAACACCCATGACACTGGCAACGGCAATGTTCTATTCAGGCATTGATCCCGTAAGCAAAGAACCCATATTTGTTGCCAAAGACTGGAAAGACCGAAAAATTCAGCAAGCTCTTTTGCAGCCAAACAAACAACATCATCAAAAAGTTCTCGACAATCGCCAACCCCCGTGGCCGTCTATAACAATTCAAAGGATCCCCAAACACGACCCCTCCGTGCCGGTCACCAATAACCTCG
>CAIZES010000354.1 GCA_903932045.1 uncultured Silvanigrella sp.
CATCGTCTTTCTTCACATCGTCTTTCTTCACATCGTCTTTCTTCACATCGTCTTTCTTCGCGTCGTCTTTCTTCGCGTCGTCTTTCTTCACGTCGTCTTTCTTCGCGTCGTCTTTCTTCGCGTCGTCTTTCTTCACATCGTCTTTCTTCGCATCGTCCTTTTTGTCGTCCTTTTTGTCGTCCTTTTTGTCGTCCTTTTTATCATCGCTCTTCTGTGATTTTGAATCTTGCGCATCAACCTTCGAAGCATCGTTACCCAAACGTTTTACAAGATCAGCCGGAGCCTGACGCGCGGGTGTGGGAGGTTTTCCTGCAGACACATCTGTCATTTGGTTTGCTGCCACAAACACAGCCTGTCCCGAAATTTTCGGATTGCTGACCTCAACCTTTCCGGTAAGCACAACAAGCTGCGTTTTTTGAGGATTGGTTGCGTCAATAAATCCACTTGTACCACGAATACCCATCACAGCATTTGCCGTTTTGTAGGTTACTTCGTTCGACCCACCTTCATCCCGTGGCTTCACAAAAAATCGAACTTTTCCTTTGGCAACATCCAAAGCAGATTTCACATTGACACCTTTCGCGCCCACGGCTTTAATCTGATATTCTTCAATTTTAACCGTGGAACCCTCAAAAGCCATAAAGGAGCTGCCGTCCGAAAACTGAATTTTCACAGCTGTTTTTTCAGATGTTATAAGTGTATCTGAAGCAAATATCGACATTCCCTTGGTGGCTGGCAGCGTTTTGCCCTCACGTGCAATCTGTGCTTTTCCAACAACCGCGCCGAGCTGGCCAATGGAAACATTTTCAACAGCCCAAGCCCCGGAAACCGGGAAGCCCACGGCAACAGCAGCACAAAAAACTCGCAAAACACCGCATCTTGTGCCCAAACAATTATTTTCCATAAAAAGAACTCCCCAGTTAATATTGCGTTTCTTTCCTGCCATTGCTATCGGCATAGACTGTAAAAAGGGTGAGGCTTTTTCTTTGCCCTCTCAAGTGCTGGAGGGTTGCAAAAATGACACATCACCGAAGAGCCGATTTGGCGGAGTTCTTTGAACACTCCAAAAAGATAAGAGGTCGATTCGCCAACACATTTTTCTTACTTCAAAAACACGGAACTGGAACCCCCCCTGAAATTGCACAGGGAATCGTTCAAGCCTATGTTTTGGCTTCAAAAAAAGGTGTGGACAAACTTGCAAACCGACGCAACCGAGCCAAACGACGCCTTCGCGTGGCGCAGCGTCAAATCCTTCAAAATCATCCTCTCCCAACAACTTCAGCTAACGTGCGCTGGGTCATCATGGCTGGCCGCGGCAGTCTTAAGGCCGCTTGGAGCGACATTTTAAAGGAGGTTGAGCAGCAATGGTTAAACGTACTCGCAACCCTGCCATAGACATTGCCGTGTTCTTGATTAGGACCTACCAAACGTGTATCTCTCCCATTCTAGGTCCACGATGTCGGTTTTATCCAACGTGTTCGGAGTATTCGCTTGAAGCTCTAAAAAAACATGGATTTACCCGCGGGATTGGGCTCACCGTTCGTCGTTTGGGAAAATGCCATCCCTTCCATCCCGGTGGGGTGGATTTTCCCTAACACCTTTTTTTTGAAAGAGAACAAAGTGAATCGTGAAAATATTGGTTTTATTCTCAGCTCCGGACTTCTTATTGCAGGCTACTTTTGGGTCAACAATTACTACGCTCAAAAGAATCCACCCACAGCAACAATAGCAACATACTCACACACCCCGACAACAAACATGCCATCGGCTGCCACACCGATCCCGGGTTCCGTGGCCACAACGCATGCTGCTTCAACATCCACATCGGGTGCAAGTTTCACAGTATCCGCCAATTTCACCAACACAAAACCTGAAGATCTCCTCTTTAATCTTGAAAAACTTAACATAAAATTCACTCAAACTGGTGGGTGTATTGCCTCCACAAAAGTGAATGGCTTTCGCGCAAGTCTGAAAACAGATGAGCACGCCGAGGTCTTTACGAATCATCAAAACTGCAAGGCATATGGGCTTCGGATAGGTCATTCGGATCTCCGCGAAAAACCCACGCAGGTTGTACGCAACGGAAACAAAATTAACTTCATTCAAGTTGCCGATGGCCTCGAGGTCACACGTTCCTTTGAATTTGAGCCAAATTCATACAAAGGAAAGTTCTTAGTCAATATAAAAAACATCACAAATGCACGTCAAACAACACCTGTGCTTATTGAATTAGGTGCCCGTTCAGAAAGTGCAACAAGTGGCGGGATGTTTGCGTCCACTCCAGTTCAAGGCGAATCGCTCGCCTATCGTGCAGCTGATTCTGTTGAACGCGTTCGTTTTCCATTTGAAAAAGAACCCTCACAAAAGGTGCTCGCCGCACCAACAAAACTTATCATGGACTGGGTTGAAGTTGGCTCCATGTACTTTATTTCCGCACTTCTTCCCCTGCAAAAAGATCCCTTAAACCTCATCGTATCACGCACCGGAACACTCATCCAAGCTAACCCCAACTCTAAGTTCGACCAAACGGTTTACGAAAGTTGGCTTGAAATGCCCCAAGAAATCGAGCCCAACAACAGCAAGTCTTATGCATTTGATCTCTATATGGGCCCAAAAACAAAAACAGAACTCGACAAATTCAGCGATCGCAAATTGGCTGAATCAGTTGACTACGGATTTTTCTCCGTTGTGGCTTGGCCTCTCTTTTTTGCACTCGCTTTCATCAAAAAGGTTGTGGGCAACTGGGGCGTCGCCATCATCATTCTCACTGCACTTGTAAAAATAATTTTGTATCCTCTTGCGCTCAAAAGCTATGTCGCCTCTAAAAAGATGGCAAAGATGCAACCTCAAATGAAAGCTTTGCAAGAAAAATACAAAGACGACAAACAAAAGCTCAATCAAGAAACCATGGCGCTCATGTCTCAAAGCGGCTCAAATCCATTGAGTGGGTGTTTGCCTATTTTGCCGCAATTTCCCATCTTTTTCGGATTGTACAGCGTATTTCAACAAACATTCGAACTGCGGCACGCTCCTTTCTTCGGGTGGATTCAGGATCTTTCCGTAATGGATCCTTTCTTTGTGCTGCCTGTTCTCATGATGATATCCTATGTTGTCCAACAACGGCTGACACCAATGTCCGCAAGCATGGACCCCATGCAAAAACGCATGATGCAGTTTCTTCCATTCATATTTTCTTTTATGATGATCACATTCCCTTCCGGTCTTGTTCTTTATTTTGTCACGAACACCATGCTCACAATTGCGCAGCAGGTGTACATGATGCGGAAATACAAAGAGGTCTGATGGACCATGCCGCAGCAACATGACAGAAGGAAATTTTACAAGGAGTTATGCATGACAAAAAAGGAATTCTCTGGAAAGTCGCTAGATGAAGCTCTCGATAATGCAGCCCAAACATTGGGCGTGGAAAAAAGCTCACTCAGCTACAACATTCTCCCGGCAGCCCAAGGTGGCGGCCTCCTTTCCAAGCTTTTCTCACGTTCTGTACGCATCGAAGCCTGGAGCGACGACGCTCTGAATAATGCCGCTCGTGAAGCTGTGCGCCAAGTTATGAAGAAAAATTCGCCGCAAAAGCCCCAACAGCAAAACAATAATCAGCCACAACAGAGCATAAATCAGAGACAAAATCGCGAGACCCCCGAACAAATTCAAAAGAAAGAGGTCCGCACCCGCCCCCAGCGATCGGATCGTCGGCCCGAAAATTCTTCCCATACAGAACGCGCCGAACGACCTCAACAGCGCACAAATCGTCCGGAACGAACAGAGCGCACTCAACGCCCTCAACCACAACGCACACCAGCCCATTCCCGTCGCGAAGACATCGAACGCCCGCCCAGCATTCCCCTAACAAGTCCGGGAGTGGCAGATCTTTTTGAAGAGTATAAGAGCGTCTTTCTGAAGACCTTCGAAGTGCCAATAGAAAACTGCTCTAAAACCGCGGACGAAAATGGAAATTGGACCGTTTCCATTCAAGACGCACACATCGAAGACATGCTTGCTCGGTCCGATAAACTTGCCGTGGCTTTTGAGCATCTTTTTAAGCGTCTCGCACAAAAGAAAGTCGGCGACATTGGTGGACGCATCTATCTCACCGCCGGTCAAGCAGAAGAGAAACGCCAAGAAGCGCTGCGTGAATTCGCTTTTTCTTTGGCTGAAAAGGTAAAACGCACCGGTCGGTCCATTACGGTTGCTTCAAAGACAAGCCAAGAGCGTCGTGTTATTCACCTCACTCTCGACGGTCAGCCTGGAATTGCAACTCGAAGCGTTGGCAGTGGCGAACAGCGCCGTCTTATTGTGTATCCCGTGGGCGAACGTCCAAAGCGCAATGATGCCGACAACGCCGAAACCAAGCAGGGTCCAGGCGAAGGAACGCCGCGTCGCGGACGAAACAACAGACGCGGACGCCGGGGACGTGGCAATCAGCACCACAGCAAACCCGCAGAAAATTCGGCCCCCGAAGCCTGATTCCCTTTTAACTCGATGCCTAGCCTATTTACACTGTCAAGCTTTTTATTTTCTAAATTCACTAAATAATTTCAGTCTGTTGCAGCAAATAGGGTGTTTTACTGTCTATTCTTTAGACACCGCATAGTTTCTGAACATCCCGTACTCACACAAGTTATTTTTGGCATCATTCCTGCATGATTATTTTCAAATCCGCAATTCAATCCGCGATTCTTTTGTTTCAGTTGGAGCCAAGCGGTGATTGATAGTCAATGCCGGCACAGGAAATTCTTATGGGAGGTGACCCATGAAAAAGCAAATGATTTCCTTTTCACAGGTTTTCTGCTCTGTAACCACACTCAGTTTTGCAGCCTGTCATGTTCCCCAGACTCAAAACGTGACTCAAACCGACTCAGCTCAAACCACTCGAACCCCTTCCCTCAGCCCAAATATTGCTCAATTTTTCACACCCGAACAAATCAATGCTGTATATTCTAACGAATCAAGTCCAGTATCAGCCTCACAAAGTCTGCCAAAATCCAAACCCGCTCTCACTCAAAGCCACAAAAATGGCGACCAACTTACCGCATCTTTCACTAATCAAACAAACAATTTTTCAATCACCACCGAAGCCCGTGGATATATCAATCTTGGTCATGAGCCCACGTCATTTACGACAGCGAAACTGATCAGAATCATCCAAAAAACGTCCGATTACAAAAGCATCACAAGCACGAGTGGCAAACAAATTTTTGCCGATACCTTTAGAGTTAACGAAAAGGGACAAAAAATAAGTGATAATGTTACAGGAGCAATTTCCGATTCCGGCGAAACAATACAGGCCAAAGTTTATCCTCAGCTTTCGTTTCTCACTCCCGAAATTTCTGTATCATTTCACATTGAACAACAAGGAGATGATCTCGTAATTACCGGTGGAAACACTTCTAGTGTTTCTGTTCCCTTGGTAGGAACAATCATCCCAACAAAGGGAATGAACATAAAGGCAATTGTGAGTCCCTACAAAAACGGGTGGCTATTCTACGCAACTGAGAATTTGAAATTAGACCAATTCGCAGATAAATTGCCCCCATCATTCATAGAATCAATGCTAAACGCAATCATTAATTGGGTGAAGGCAAGAACTGTTATTCCCACAGTAGCAACTGCCCAATGATTTTGATCGTCCTTTTTTTTGCAGACTAGCAAAAATCAGTTCACAACTCTGTCTGTTTCTGCAACAAGGGCCTGATTTTCAAATCCCTTACATTTGCTAACAATAGCGCGAGCTCCAGCCATAGTGTAAGTTTGCCCTTCCCATTGTGGATCAACGGCAATTGAGTACCAATTGTTAGCCAAAGTAACAAATTCCTGACGCATCAATTTTGTTGAATCTCGCACACACCCTTGTCTGCATGCGGGAAAGATTTCAATTACGCAGCCATGAAGATCCTTATTTGGTTGAACACTCGCAAGCAACAAATCGCGACTTCGCACTGTGGCCACGTCCGGAGCGCTGGTACTTGATCGTATTTCTGAAGACGTCGTCATCTTGATGCGATCGCGAAAGTCCTCATCAAGTTTAAGATAGTACGATGGATCCAAAACCTTTTGAACGTCTGCCGGAAAATTAAGATCGTAATTTTTCGCCATTGCAACAACGTCTTTACTCACAGACAAAGTGTTCATCATGCTGCGAAGCTCAAGTCCAATTTTTGCTCCCATGGTATTCGCCAAAATTCCTTGCTTACCAACAACTTTATCCGCCGACGAAAAATGATCGAGCACAAGCCTTCCAAGTGCCTCAATGTCGGCAACGGCCGTTGCAACGGAACCTTCGGTTAACCCAAACAGCATAATGCCAAACAAATGATACCACGCATGATAACGGTCATCTCGTCCATAATAGGCATTCGTAATATTTGCCAACTTACGCGTACTTGTTAAGTTCGCACGATCTGCATCTGTCCACCAACGGCTCAAGGCATTCTCAATTGTGAGCAAAGAAAGATAGACGTCTCCATTGAACATTCGATAACTTTTTTCGAATAAATCTGCTGGCTGAATTGATCCATCGGGCTGCGAAGCTATGTACTCCAACAGCGCACGCTCGCCTCCAGTGTAGAGATATCTCGAACACATTCCGGTTGCGAGACAAGCAAAAAGCTTTGAAAAACTTTTTTTATCAACCCCCTCAGCTGACGATAATCTCGAAATCGAAGCCACAGGGTCTTCTCTCTTTCCGTCGCCATTGGGAGGAACATATTTTGCTATTTCTTCAGCGGAAATCGAAAACTGATGAACGGGACCCATAAACGGTGCAATTCCCGTTTTGTGCATCACTCCCAACATCATTTGAACAAAACGCTTCGCATCAAATGGATTGACTTCGCCAATAATCCGTTCTCTAGAATTAAGATCACGAAACTGCTCGTAGCCAGGGAGCTGAAGCTGATAAATTTGCCCGGCGTTAGGCTTAAACTGTTCCTCTGTTGAAATATGCGGATTAACATCGAACGGAAAGGCATTCAAAACCTCTGGTGAATTTCTTTCCTTCACTCCTGGTACGGTTGGGGGCGTTTGTCCAGTCATACGCGCGATAAGTCTAGCGGGAAGCACCTGCAAAACGTATGCCAGAGACAAATCACCTTGTTTGTCCTGGTAGCTAAGACACTTTTGCTGATACACAAATTTTGCAGCCTCCAGAGGACGGCTCGCAAGACTATCATCGCATTTTTTTCCAGGTGTAACCGAATATCCAGAAGAGTCAACAGCTTCCACCTGCGTCTCTGAATGCATAAATTTACACCCAGGCGCAGCAAACAATGCTAAAAATACTCCGTATTTTTGTAATATCACAATATTCTCCTTCCATAACTGAAATTAGTTTTTCTAAAATTTTCAGAATACTTTCAGGTAGCCTACAAATAAAAGCGCTAATCCTCAGACCATTCTAGCAAATTAACAACAAACTTTCGTATGCCACAAAAAAAATTTCCTAGTCAATATTTTGCTATCCCCGGCATCTCAATTTATGCTGGAACAATTTCATAACAGAAAGCCACAATGAAATTTTAATATAACTCATAAAAGATACCACCCTGCCATCA
>CAIZES010000355.1 GCA_903932045.1 uncultured Silvanigrella sp.
AGCAAAATGTGGGCATGATATGCTAAGAAATTTTTAGATGCGATGCCCCTGAACACCATCCAACTCCACTCCCTTTATTTCAAAAAAAATGTTAGAGTTGGCAAGCATTACAGAGCAACTGAGCCTTTCCCTCCAATCACAAGGATGTTTTGTTATGATGTCTCTTTCTCCTTCAGAGTCTTCTGCTATTGTTGATTTGGGATTTGTGCAACTAGGTTATTTAAAGGTTATTTTCTTGGGAATTGTGCAAGGAATAACCGAATTGCTTCCAATAAGTAGCACAGCACATCTTCGCATCGTTCCAAGTTTGTTGGGCTGGCAAGATCCCGGAACCGTATTTTCTGCCGCAATGCAACTCGCCAGTTTTGGTGCCGTCATTGCCTATTTTTGGAAAGATCTCAAAAATTTAACAACAGGTTCCATCACGGCACTTGCAAAACGCGACTACCAAAACCCAAGTTTTCGCCTTTCCATGGGCCTGGTCATTGGCACCATTCCCATTGCCATTGCGGGATTGCTATTAAAACCTCTCCTCAATATGCCCAATTCTCCTTTTCGGAGCCTCACCGTCATTGGAATAAGCTCCATTGTTATGGCCTTACTTCTTGCTGCAGCAGAACGTTTTGGCACCCGCAAACGAGACTTTTCAAAGCTTAGCTTTCTTGATGGATTATGGGTTGGAATTGCACAGGCGTTTGCTTTAATTCCAGGAGTTTCACGCTCGGGATCAACATTAACTACTGGATTATTTTTAAACATGGAACGAGAAACGGCCGCGCGTTTTTCCTTCTTACTAGGTCTTCCTGCAATCACTCTAGCAGGATTGGTTGAAATTCACGCCCTTTCAAAAGCCGGGCTCGATGCTCACGGTTTTTCTGTTCTGATGGTTGGTTTATTATCTGCAACAGTATCGGCTTTTGCAGCCATTTTTGGGTTGCTACGGTATCTTGAAAAACGCAGCACCTGGATATTTATATGGTATCGTTTGGCAATGGGGATCTTTTTATTAGTGGGTTCAGCGTTAAATTTTTTCCATTAGCAACAATCAGCTCACGGTTGCACATGCTCGTGGTCCCAAAGACTTAGTGCCCCAAAGACTTAGTGCCCAACATGCTCAACAAACCAATGTCGTTCTCTGTCTAAAACTAAAAACTGTGGAACTTTGTGAATGAGTTTTTTCCAATAACGAGTTGGCGATTCTCCACTTTGAATACAATATCGAATTTTTTCCACGATCTCTTCAATTTCCCAATATTCATCTATTGGAATATGCATCAAAAGTTCATGGCCCTGTTGTTTATCAGGAGCCGACGCCTCGGGACGAAGTTCAGGCATACCTTCAATAATCAGATATCGTTCAATCACAACTCCTCCAATCGAAACCGCAATCGAAACCGCAATCGAAACCGCAATCGAAACCGCAATCGAAACCGCAGCCAAATCTGAAACTTTTTCCAGAGGCACTCACTGCAACAAAAACGTCAAGCCACCGCCCCACACTTGTGAATTCAGAGACAATGAGTTGGAATGATCTTGCCAATTCTCGGCAAAAATATTGAAGCCCATATCCACTACACCCAGCGAGGAACGCATCTCATAAATGCTCTGAGGGAACAGTCGGCCAATCAAAATTTCTCCGCCATAGCGCAAAACAGTCATTTGTTTTTTGAGAGTGTATCCCACAGGCCAAGCGTCTGTATTTTGTGTTGACAAAGCAGAATCTGCACGGGGTTCCAAACGCAGCCTTGCATATCCAAACGAGTAAGCAACGCGGGGCGCAAACCATGAAAGATAAGGATTTGGCACGCGCAAACGAACATCAGCGCCAACAACGCCCATAAGGGTTGTTGCAACGTGATCGGTTCCTGCCACACGAGAGTCTACACTGCTTCCATCGGGCAACACGTTTGGCACCTTGCCTGTGGCTCCAAAATACGTGCCCGTTGCTGACACGCTCAATTCACCATAACTTCCACCCCAAAGAGAGTACCCAAATGTTCCACTGTATCCGTACAAGCTTTTCGCTTTTGTATCATCGCGAAAATACGCATCCCACGTTGCCTTATCCGTGGTCATATTCACCTTACCAGCCTGAAACGAAAAATACGCACTGACTGGCAACAAAAAAGGATCGGAATTCAAATTTCTAGCTTCCGATTCTGAACTCTCGATTTCAGTACTATTCGCTTCGGAAGCCTCGGCTTTGCTGACAAAGAAATTTTCAATGTGAGATAGCGCGTTCACCGAACTGGAAGCTGTTTGCGTTATCCATTGCAATGCGTGCTTGTATGCAAGACGCAAGTTCACTAAGGAATGCCCAGTGTTTTCGAGAACAAAATTCACTGCGGGTTTTAGCTCGGAATGACGATCAAGCCACGAAGCCATACTTGGACCATTTTGATAATACCAATCCACAAAACGGCTATTTAACAAAATAGTATCGCGAACAATGCGCCAATAATGAACGGAACGAGAATTTGCACTCCCGGATGCAGCTGTTGCCACAAAACAGTCGGAACGAGTTTTTGAAGCCCCACCGCTTTTTCCATCCCCGGGAAGCGGAACAGGAATAGGCTGACCAAAAGCACATGCACTTCGCCCCAAACTCACATGACCAGCAGAATCTAAAGTATAAACCATCATTCCGTAGCGCTGACCGTTTGCCAGATCGGGCAAAGAAAAACTTGCACCATCTGCAGCATTATGTGCAGCCACGCGCACCACGTTGTAACATCCCACCGAAAAAACCGTTCCAGCTTCCGACGAACTCGGAATATAGGTAGGGACAGCAACATCATCTTCTGCTTTACCGGAATACGTTGCAGAGGCATCAACACCACAACCCAACGAACATGTGGTTGTTCCCGTAGTTGCTGAGTATTGCGCCGCACCAGAGGCTGCAAACAAACACGTTCCCAATTGCCGACTGGAACCAGACGCATCAATTTCTGAATTAGAATTCCAAGCCCATTGTGCATTTGCTGCTCCACAAGTGTCTATATTCCAATACACCAATAGGTAACCCGAAACACTCGATGTTCCAGCGGAGGCCAAAGTTCCATTGGAACGCATCACTGCGCTCAAATCGCTGGGCGGAGCCCAACGCGCCACCAAGGTTTGATCGGATGTGGTCGGGTTGGTAATTGTGGGTCCGGAAACAATGGCACCCAAATTTGCTGCCCAAAGCATTTTTACTTGGCGATCGGAAGACGATGCAGCACTTCCGTCACGATAAATTGCAACGGCCTTTACTTGTCGTCGGCCGCTCGACTCCGACGTGTTGAGCATGCTCATCACATCCACAGGCAAACCCGAAGGCAGCGAAGCTGTAAGAGTTACGGATACTGTCGAACTCGTTCCGGAAACAGCATCGGTACCCGCTACCGTTGGCGCAGTTGTTAACTCCAGAACAGTTCCCGTTTCATTGTAAAGCTGAAAACCCAACAACCACTTATTTTTATTGTAAGTGAAAGTTTGGTCTGCAGTGCGATCGACCACAACATTAAAACTAATAACAAATGAGGTCGTAACTTCGCCAGTTGCAGGAGGAGTTCCCGGCGTAATTGTGGGAGTACCCGAAAGAGTGAACGATACGTTTGAGAGATCTTCAAGCGTGCCAGTTTCAGAATTGTTCAATTGAGAAGCTTCAAACTTGGGCGTGGAAATGACCGAATTTCCCGCAGATAGCGATGCAGTCGAAGATGTGGAAGTTACAGCGCCACAAGAAACAAAAAAAGCAGACGTCAAAATAGAAAGCAAAAAACGCATTCCAAGACTCCTCAAAATGCGCGCAAAATTTATAAATCTGTGTCTGAAAAACGGCTTTGCGATTATGCCGGTTTGCAAGCGCGCAATGCCTTTATGATATCATTGCGAACCAAATTCCCCAACAAGGCAACCGCCGAAAGGGCGACACCTCTGCGAAGGTTATCGCCTGCAATCCAGATTGATCGGCCGTTTTTGAACAGCGCGCTTTCACGGAGATGAGTGACACGCACAACATCTTTTCCATGCATTTCACGAGGAGAACAAGCGCCATTCAGGTCACCCTTTGCAGAAACCCCATCCACCGACAACCATTCCGCTGCATGCAGCGCCTCTCGAATTTCTTCCAATGTTGCACTCTGCTCGGTTTCAAAAACAATACCACCAGCATCTCCCACAAACACAGGAATTCGAATGGGCGTAACGTCAACTTTTACCGATTCAAGGCCTAGAACCTGAATAAGCTCTAAAGCCATTCGCTCAACAGCGCTTTCCTCTTCCTCAAAAGGCATGGTGTTAAAAGCCAACGATCGCGGCAGCAATGCCGAAGAACGACTGGACAGATCCTGAACCTGAAAAAATGCCTGACTCTCTTCCTGCAAAAGATCGAGTCCCGCTCTTCCAAAATCGGAAGCACTCACCAAAGCCGTTACCGCAATACGTTTCAAACCAAATTTCTGGGCAATGGGTGCAAGAGCCAAAGCCGCTAAAGCCATTGCTCCGGAAGGAAGAGCAATGCTGGGTTCCTTGAGCCATTTTTTTACCGCAAGAGGGCCAGAGTGAATTTCCGCCAACACTTTTGGAGCACTCAATTCGGGCTCAACTCGTGGCGCTAAAAACACGGTCACAACACCGGCTTCATGCAAAGATGTCATTTTTTCTACAGACAAGCTCACTTCAGAAGACACATACAACACATCGCAGGATGTCATGCGCTTCAGCGAAATTTCTTCCACCGCAATCCGCTCTTGCCCCAAATAAATACGCTTTCCAACATGCACACGGCCTGCAAAAATCCGAAAATCCTTTATGGAAAACGCCTTCGACTGCACACCAGCCAAAGCGTCCACCAAAGCCTCAGCATCAAGGGCCACTGCCCCAACCAAACCAACAACAAGTTCCATCATGATCACTTGTTCTCCTCATCTTCGTCGTCTTCGGAAAATGAAAAAAGCTCTTCTTCCTCGGCACCGCGATCGCGCTTAAAAAACAGCCACAAAATAGGTCCGTGAATACTATAGATGATCATAAAAATAGTTAGAGTTATAGTAAAGTCAATACTAAATAAAATAATAAGCACAATTAAAATAGCTGCAAAAACCCGAAAAGGATGTTTCCGTGGAAGCTTCAAACTTTTAGTGCTGATGTATTCAAATGTCGAAACCATTCCCAACGCCAAAGCAATAACCATTCCAAACAAAATCCAAGCATTCACGTGAGGACGAATAAACAGTTCGGCAATCTGCTTCTGCCACTGATATGACGAAGAATCGGCCAACCATTCGCGCAACGACTGCTGAGCCAAAATATAAACCGCCAAAGGAGCAGCACCCATGGGAATAGGAATTCCAGTAAAATTTCCGCTCGCCTTACCCACCGAACTTTGAACATTAAAACGCGCCAACCGCAACGCGCCACAAGCAGCGAATACAAATGCGGCACCCAAGCCAACGCGCCCGAGTTCGTGCAAACCAAAATTGTAAACAATGAGAGCTGGTGCGACGCCAAACGAAACCAAATCGCTCAAACTGTCGAATTGCACCCCAAACGCACTTGTGGTGCGCGTCCAACGAGCAACGCTTCCATCCAAACCATCGGCAACACCGGCAACAAGCAGCAAATAAGCCGCCACCAAAAATGCCTGCATGCTTTCGGTGGGAGACTGCGCCATGCGCCCGTCAATAGAAAATTTGACAGCCAAAAAACCACAAAACAGCGATGTGGCTGTAATCATATTTGGAAGCAAATAGATTCCAGCCCGGACTCCGCGACGCGAACGCGCAGGACTCGGTTGAGTGGATGGTTGAGCTATAGCCTCAGTCATTCTTGCTCTCCTCTCGAATATTTTAGTTCCTAGCCCATGCTTCTCAAAAATATTTTATTCACGCTTCTCTTGTTCACGCAACTTAATCACAGGGCCCGGTTCTTTTCCATAGTTTGGCTCAAGCTCAATCGCACCTGCTGCTTCACCATTACAAACTTTAGCAAGCGCTGCTGCAGCATCCAGCAAACCAATGGGCGCAAAAGACTCGTCTTTACCAGATTCAATAACCGAAAAAGCATTTTTCCAGTCTTCATAACAATTCGCACAGCTAACAATATCACGCAAAATATGAAGTCCCACACACGGAACGCCATATAAAAAACGAGGCCGCCCACGCGAAAGCCCATTGGCAAATGCACATCCAATACGCAAGCCCGTAAAACTTCCAGGCCCAATACTCAAAATGATGTTCTCAACCTGAGTTTCTTGCATATCAAGTTGATCGAGCACACGAATATACATGTCAGAAAGATACTCAGCCGTTGTTGCTCGACTCAAAGCAATCGCCACACCAGACTCAGCAAACATCGCCACAGAATCAGATCCCGCCTGGGCCTCGACCCGCCACCCCAAGCACAACTCGGTAACATGCCTTTGCCAATCCGTTGTTGTGCCCGATGGAATCAGTCTCGTAAAAATTTCAGCGGCAAGCTTATCATCTGAAGCCGACATCTCAGAAAGTTTAAGTTTTTCTCTATTCAGCCCCAGCACAATTCCACCACGACGATGCGTGAGTAATAGAACAAAGTTTTTCCAGTCTAACGGAAACACTGCTGGTGGGCACACTGCTGAAGAAAAAGATTCATGTTGTGTCATGCTTTTTTAGCCCCTAATGCGCCAATCGACGAAGCACATCATTGTAAAGAACGAGTGCAACCAAAATTAAAATGACGAAAACTCCCACACGCATAACATATTCTTGCACTTTCGCTGGCAACGTTTTTCCGTACGCAGCTTCAACCGCCAATAAAAACAATGTTCCACCATCCAATACGGGAATCGGCAGCAAATTCAATATTCCTACATTGATACTAATAAAAGCAATCATCGACACAAAAGCTTGCCATCCCACTTTTGCTGCCGTTCCTGCCACACGTGCGATTTCAACCGGAC
Source organism: uncultured Silvanigrella sp. (assembly GCA_903932045.1). GTDB lineage: Bacteria > Bdellovibrionota_B > Oligoflexia > Silvanigrellales > Silvanigrellaceae > CAIZES01. The sequence goes on from CAIZES010000355.1 coordinate 6,923, forward strand.
CACCCAAATTAGAAAATGGAATGCGACCCGAAATCAATTTGAAAACACTGTCGCCAATGGATTTTCCCATGTCCACGGTGAGTTTGAATCCATCATCAACCGCACCAGACACCGAATCACTCTTAAATAAAATAGGCTTTGCCGTATGGCTATGCGTTGCAAAATCAACTGGGAAATCCAAAAACAGCTTGTGCCTGTTGAGGTGATCTCTCCCTAACCGGGGTTGTACAGAACAAATCAGAAGAGCGGGTCGACCAGTGGCATCGATCACTCGGAAACGAGCATCAAATTTTTCAACAGTTTTGCCTGCGGCCATTCTCTCCGACAAAACCCGCTCCGAACGCTCCAACCAGTCTGCAATTTGAACCCGCGAGCGCACCGGACCGTATGACTCAATAAAACCCAACGTGACACCCGATTTCAAACCACATCCCTGCCACTGCAAAACTTGAGTGGACTGCTCTGGTGAACCTGTTTCTGTCGACAACAACTTTCGAGAAGCAAACATAAGGTCCGTTGAAACAATTCCAAACACTCCACCAATTTCTTCAGACTGCGCAAGCGATGCAGGTAAATTCCAAATAAGTTCTTTCTGAATGCCCCCGCGTTCAATAACCAGTATTATTTGCTGCGGTGTTTGCTGCGGTGTTTGCTGCATGGTTTGCTGCATGGCTTTCTGGAGGAACCGAGGAATCTCATGAAAATGCTGAATGACATGAGCACCAATTTTGACAACGCGGTCATTTGTTTGAACGCCGGCCTCGGCCAACACGCTACCTTGGCGAACCACCACACGAGGCGACAAAAAATAAGGCGTGACGCCAATGCGTCCCACTTTAACTTTTTCACCATATACGGTTTCATCTTCTGAAACAGCCGGAGTGAGAGTCACCTTGCCGATATCACCATCTACAGAATACCCAACCAAAATAGCTGTTCCGACATTGCTGGATATACGCTCCGAAAGCTCTTCCCACGTGCGCACCTTGAACTCATTTATGGACAAAATTGTTGCACCGTCAGGAAGTCCTGCACGCTCGGCAACCGCTCCTGGCACCACCGAAACCTGCGCAGGAAGCTTGTCAAATCCCAATATTGACAAAAAAAACATAACAACAAAAGTGAGAAGAAGATTCATACCCGGGCCAGCTGCCGATATCAAAACTCTTTTGTAGACTGCAGCCGAAGATAACGCCTGGTTCCGTCGTTCAAGAGGAATCTC
>CAIZES010000356.1 GCA_903932045.1 uncultured Silvanigrella sp.
CCAAACCCGAAATGTCACTTTTCCGGCATTAACGCTGTACGATTTTCGCCGATAGAGGTCTTGGCCAGAGGCGCGGCGGGGGGTGAAGTTTTCACTGAAAAGTTAGGGTGAAGTTTTCACTGGTTAATAACACCAAAACTTAACACCATGTCACTTTTCTGTAACTATCAAGCGATTTTGTCCAGCTTGTCACTTTTTAGTGAAAACTTCAGCCCCCACAAAATGTGGTATTATCGATATTCCTGATTTTATTGCTATTGTTACAATCGTTGTTTTGGGAATATTTCATGTCGAAGGAGATCTTTTATGAGATGCTGTTTTGCAATCAACGTTTCTGCGCTTTTATTTGTAACATCGTCTGCCGCCTTTTGTGCCACTCCAGAAAAATCGGCTGTGCCTAACACGGCAAAGCATCCACAGTACAAAATCATTAAAACGATACCGCTTAGCGGCGACACAGGGTGGGACTATCTCACCGCAGATAGCGAAGAAAAAAAACTCTATATCACGCGCGATATGTACGTAGATATTGTTGATCTCAAAACAGATATTGAACAAAAAACAAAAATTAGTGCAGAGGGCGCTCATGGAGTTGCGCTTGCCAAAGATTTAGGGCTCGGAATTATCAGCAATGGCCGCGCCCAAACAGTGACTGTGTTTGATTTGAAAAATTTGGAAATTAAAACTGCGATAGCAGCAGAAAAAAAACCCGATGCCATAGTGTATGAGCCGTTATCGAAACGCGTGGTGGTTTTTAATGGTGACTCAAAATCAGCAACTATAATTGATGCAGTTGCTCTTAAAAACATCGGTACAATTGCTTTGAGTGGGAAGCCTGAATTCGCGGTTGTTGCATTAAGTGGCAGTGTTTTTCTGAATAATGAAGATACTGCCGAAATTCACGAAATAGATCCTGCTGCCATGCGGATTAAGAAAAACTGGAAACTTATTGGCTGTGATGAGCCCACAGGTCTTGCAATAGATGCTGCAAAGAATCATTTGTTTTCGGTATGTCGTAATAAGAAACTCATTGTGTCAGATGGAAATCGAGGTAAAATCATTGCAACTTTACCAATTGGTGAAGGGCCTGTTAGTAGTATTTGATGCGTCTAATGGGGCGATTTTTTCTTCCAATGGAGCCGATGGCAATCTCACGATTGCTTATCAGAACGGCCAAAGTTTTGAGGTCGCTCAAACTCTCTCAACGCAAAAAGGAGCACGCACCATAGCTATTGATTCCTCTACTCATAAACTTTATCTTGTGGCAGCAACGTTTCAGAAGGATAATTCTGTCAAAAAACAATCGTCTCACATTAGGCCAACAATTGTTCCGGGGTCGGTTTCGTTGCTTGTGGTTGCACCTCAATAACACAATAGCTTAGGAGCAAATTGGAAATTGAGGTTTATATGCTTATCTGGTCGGCTTTTGCGAGTATGGCAAAATTACTTTGAAGCGAGGTCGAGGCGAAGTGAATAGGTATTGGCTAGGTTGCGAAAATAGTGTGATTCAGTAGATATTGTTCCGTTGGCAACGGTTTCACTGCAAGAGTAGATTCCCTGAATTCCAAAAAGCCCCATTAAGTTGTTTTGAGCGGTGTTGGACATGGAATTTTGAGTTCCTCTCACCCGCGATCCCATTTGTGATACCGAGGCAACAATAGTTTCTGTATTCGTGATGGAAATGCATGCGCCATCTTCCATTAATTGTATGAATTTTTCGTTCGAAAATGCGCGTTCGGCCTCGAACCAGTTGAATGATTCAAAAACATTGGAATTTTCTGCAGCGATGGATATCTGATTAAAATACTGGGAGAGGGCTGGGCAGTTTCGGGCCGAAGCACGGCACGCAGCGTCGGACATGGGGTTGCCGAATGCAGGTATCGAAAAAAGAGCGCTCAAAACAATAATATAAGCCTTCATGGAAGCCTCCCAAGAGATGTAAAAAAAGACAAACGAACGCAACCGGTAGCACTCAATGATGGAGGAGGCAAACTAAAAGTGTGAATTGCCAAATAACTTTTGATTTCTGTATTGTCTTACCGAAAAAATTGCAGCGGCAAATTATGTTTTAGATCAACTTCGTCAAAATTTTCAACACATACCGTATAAATTTATACTTATTGTTAGTCGCCAGTATGTGTATCTCTATGCATAATGAATAAATAAAGAAAGAAAAGAAGAATTTGAAGTGAACGTTTTTATTGTGAGGACTTTGCGTAGCTATGGGAATTTCGGCGTCATGCAATAAAAGTGTGCCAAAAAAAAAACGGATGGGAAAAACTTGTCTATCGCTCGTCCGAAGAACCGCCGAATAATCAATACAAATGTACAAAGGACGATTTTTTTTGTGCCGGTGTCCCTCTCTATAGATAAGGAGAATAAATATGCGCTATTTTCAGGCTGTTTCGGCAGTAATTGCTTTTGCGGTTGTTGCTTGTGGTGGTTCAGAACATGTTACGCAGTCGTCTGGCGCAGGGAGTGGCGCAGGATCGGATGTGGTGCCCAATGGACCAGAGGCAAAGCATGCGGCGGCTCAAGAGTCTTCCACGAGTTCATCGGATCCCAAAGCGGCTGTGGGTGGTGTGAATGCTGCTGATACGGTTAGAAATTCGCAGTCGAGCCAGAGCCAGAGTCAGAGCCAGAGCCAGAGTCAGAGCCAGGCGGGAAACAACGAGCCAAAACAGGCAGAACCGAATTCGAACGCAAGCACGAACTCAACTTCGAACTCAACTTCGGCATCAACTTCAAGCAATGCTGATACGCAAAATGATCAGCAGAGTCATAAACCCAAGGAGCAACCAGGCACTCCCTCATCAGATCAGTCGCAAGATTCTTGGCACCAGAAGGCGGTTGAAATGGGTGTAACGTTGGATCAACCAGCCGACTTTGATCCTGATACATACAAGAAAGTGATATCATATTTCGCGAAAGGGATCACGCCTCAGAGTATGACGGGTTTGCCTCGTCCCGATCGTCCATTAACCGAAGAGGAAGGACGCAAGTATTTTTTTGAAGGTATTGTTCCATTAGTGGAAGGTGCAAACACACCTTCGCCAAGCACAAGTGAGTTTGAAAAGGCGATTAGAGAAGGTCTTGTTGTAGAGCCCCCTTGCGCAACAACCAACTCGCAGGTTTTGAAACACGCTTTTCTTAAGTCTGGATTCGCCAAGATAGCTGCTATTTTTGCAGATCCTCATAACTATTATCCAACCCACAATAACGAATTTCAAATGCATCTTTTGGGCTGGAATTATTACCTAAAAACAAAGTATGTTGCACCAGCTGGCGCCGTAGGGCAATGGGATCGCTACACATTTGATGGCGTTCCTGGGCACTCAGGGCATATTTTTGTTATCTTTAAAGATGGCGGAAAAGATGGGCCCGATCTTGTGGGCGACAATACGCGTCGCAGTGGCGAACCACACGGGCATCCCTATCGCATGGAAGGAAAAACCCATGGATTTTGGTTGCCACCAGGAGTGTATCCAAGCAAGAGAGAGTAATATTAGCAATTAGCAATTAGCAATATTTGCAACATTAGCAATATTTGCAATATTTGCGGCAGATAAGCATGGCAGTTTTTTTGTGTTAGCAGTTTGTGTTAGTTCTCTGTATTATTGGGCTGTATCGCCACAAGAGTAATGCTATCATCGCATTCAAAATCAACGCTCCCATCGAGTAAGCATTGGGTGCGTTTTTTTATTGTCTCAGAAAAGTCTTTTCTGTGTAAGATGTCTGGTAGCGAGAACCATTGAGCTGAAGATACCTCGTCAGAGAACGATGGATGAATGTCGTTGCAATAGGCATCCAAATTGTTTGGTATTGCTATAAATGCAAAGCCTCGCAAAACACGTCCTCGCCAGTGTCGTGCAATTTCAGTGCAATCGCGAATACCCCAACCAGCTTCCTCACGAACTTCTCGCAAAAGTGTGTCTTTCGGAAATTCTCCGACATCGGCACAACCCCCAAAGTGATCCCATCCGTAATCATCGTAATTGCGACGCATAAGCAGCGATTCCCACTCCGATGGATTTGTACGCACCGCTGCAATAATTTCGGAAAGTGGCGCCTCGAAATATCTTTTTCTCAGGGAATTTTTCTTGGGACGTACTACAACGGCCGCAGAGTAAAAATATCTGGCTGGATTTTTGTTTGCATCCACAACCGCAGAAAATATCTGTTTTTCAAAATTTTCTTGGCGGATGGCAATGATGTCAGTAAGTGCGGTGGCTGAGAAAATTTGTTCATCCGACAGGTTTTGGAGTTCCCAAGGTGTTTTTTGAGGCTGCAATTCCCCAGAAAAACGCGGAATAAGGTGCCAGTGTAGGTGCGGGCAAACGTTTCCAAACTTTACAACATTCATTCGATTTGGATTGATAACTTTTCGAATTCCTTGCTCGGCAAGCAAAAGAGCGTTTTGAGGTGCAGGAATACCATTGGAAACAATGTCAGAAAGTTCTTCTCGATGCCGTTCGTAAACAAGCATGAGCGATCCGGGCCAACGTTCTCCAAATGGGCTTCGAAAGACGTGGCATTCACAAATAGTTCCAAGGTACGAAGGGTCACTGCGTCTATTTTTAATTTTTTCGCAAAGTGAGCATCCGTTATTTAGGAGTGTCATAGGGAATTTCATTTTGTGCTCTGTTTTGAAATGCGTGATAGAAATGTGTGGAGTATTTTTACTTCATGAAAAGATGGTCTGCTGCGAACAATCAGGTTTCTAAGTTTTGTAACAAGAATGTTTTTGCCACCTGCGCGCTCGCCGAACTCCTGCTCGTGAAGGACATTCGACCACCGTTCCATGAGTAAGTCGATGTCATTTCCGGTTGCAAGTTGAAAGGAGTCTTCGCTTGTTATTGAAGGTTTTTTATGCTGATTCGTTTCGTAAATTCGTGAAAGAACTACGGCTACGGCATGACTTAAATTCATGGACGACTTGCGTGTTGATGTTGGAAGTGTGCAAATGTGAGAACAAAGTGCTAGCTCAGAACGTTCTAGACCGTGGTCTTCTCGCCCAAATATGATGGCTAACGGACCAGTCTCTGATGTCCAATTTACGCTGTTTGCAAGTTGGGTTTCTGGAAGACTGAGAAGAGTATCTCGGCACGAAAAACCAATTCGAAGCACACATCCTGCAAGAGCTTCTTCTAAAGTATTTACGATGCGAATTTGAGAAAGATCCTCGGCGGCAACGCCTGTTGCAAGCATTCGCGCATTAACGCCATCAAATGCGCATCGAGGCGAAACAGCCATAACATCTGAAACATCGAAATTTGCGGCCAAACGTGCAATGGCACCAATGTTTCCCGCAAATAATGGCGAAACTAATACAAGCCTTATGTTGCTCACGCGCACCCCCACGTTCCGAGGTTAGCGCGAGTCGGACATAAGAGCAATATGCTTGCAGACGATGAAATCCGAGTGGTTCTGGTATTTCTGTTTTAGGTTCTAGTTTATGACAACTTCAACCTTTCTTGCTCGCGATCCTTCAACTTTTGGGATTTTCAACTTGAGCACACCGTTCTTGAGCTGCGCGTTTATTTGAGAGACATCCAGGTCCCGACTCATTCGAAAACTTCGTGAGAAGCGTGTTGCACGTGTTTCCGAGTAAATACAAGTGTCTCCCTCCTTGTGTCCCAGTGTTATTTTTCCTTCAATATTAAGCGTATCGCCTTCAACCTCAACAGAAAGTTGGTCATGCGGGACTCCAGGCATGTCGGCGAAGACAACGAATTCTTTCGAATTCTCGTAGACATCAACTGCTGGTACCAAAGTCTGTCCGTGTTGGTCATGAGCGCATTGTGTTTCATAGTACGAATTCTCTCTTCCTGTGTTCATAGCAAATACCTCCGAGTGTTCATAAAATCTGTAATATAAATAAATATTCTGTGCTCTAAAAATCTTGCTTTTTAGTATGGTCGTTTTCAGAACCCCCAATAGTTTTCTTTACTCAACCTCAATTTTTATGGGTTTTGATTCAGCCTTCTTGGCAACTTCAATGGTTAGAATTCCGTCATTGTAAAGAGCGCGGACAGAATTGGGATCTACCGATTCTGCGAGTTCTATGCGTTTCAGGACTTCTCCAGTAAACCGCTCCGAACGTTTTTGCTGCCAGTTTTCTTCAACAGTGTTTTCTTTTTTTGAGCCCTTCACAATGAGAGTATTTCCCTCCATGGTAATGTCGAAATCATTAGGTTTAACTCCTGGTGCCATAACTTTCACAGAAATGTTTTCGCTGTTCTCAAAAATATGCAATGAAGCATCAGAAAATCGCTGCCTTCTTGCAAATTCAAAAAAAGGATGACTTCCAAAAACAAAAGGAACTGTCCACATACCGACCTCCTAGAAAATTGCGACCCGATTGTCGCAATTGGAACTTAAGCCGAGTTTTGAGTTCGTCAATGGATAGTTTTTTAGTATTTATGCGCATAAACGGAATGTAAAATATGTCAAGTGACGAATAGTTGTCTGGTGTGTTTGGAAAGAAAACTCGAAAGAAAACTCGAAAGAATGCTCGAAAGAATGCTAGCAGTTAGAATGGCCAAAAGTGATTGTCATGCCAAACGGACTCGGTAATTTCGGAGTTAATTTTAACAAGCATTGAAAGATGATTTTTCTCGAATTCCGTGAGTGTTTCGTACATGTGGCGCTCTTCGGGATCGTTGGATGTCGCTGCTCGGTCTGAGTATATTTTGATGGCGTTCTCCTCGAGTGAAATGGCAGCTGAAATTGCAGCGGCTTCGTAGCTGACCGCAGAAATTTCTTGGCGAAGCTTTAAAGTGAGTATGGAGTCTGCCAGCGAGGAGTCATCCATGGCTATGCTTTGGAAGGGGAGCCCCTTTGTCGCATTTGCAAACTGCTGCTCAACCCAGGTGCAGTGCTTTACTTCTTCAGAGGCCATGAGTTGAAAAAACTCTTTGGCGGCTGGGCTGGTGGTCTGTTGGGCAACCTGGGAATAGAGTGCAAGTCCCTTTTTTTCCAACAAAAGTGCATGTTTCAAAACTTCAAGTGCCTGGTTTCCGGTCATAAACTCTCCTTTTTTGAGTTTGAGGGGGAGTGTACCTTGTGCCAACTCACATGGCCCCTATATGTAGGGCGATTGCCCCTCTCTCAAACTATCTTCAGAAATTTAGCAAAAATGACTTTCGTTTTTTACAGATTGTGATAGGAAAGTTTCTGTGTTGAATTGCGTTCGAACGGCCGATGGGCATAGGGCTCTGGATCCAGTAAGACGCTCCCAGTTTTTATGCCCCAGGAGGCCATATGGGTTCAGCTAAGTTGTACGTCGGTAATCTTTCCTACAGCGCTTCAGAAGAAGCTCTCGCAAACCTTTTCGCTCAATTCGGCGATGTCGTTTCTGCACGCATCATCACTGATCGTGAAACCGGCCGTTCAAAGGGCTTCGGTTTCGTGGAAATGGCTGACGAAGGCGCAGCTCAGCAAGCTATCACAGCTCTGAACGGCCAAACCGTTGACGGTCGTCCTTTGACTGTGAACGAAGCTCGCCCCCAAGAACGCCGTGAAGGCGGCGGCGGCGGCGGACGTCGTGACCACGGCGGCGGCGGCGGCGGCGGCGGACGTCGTAACTTCGGCGGTCCTCGCTACTAAGATTCTCAAAAAGAGTCTTGTGAAAAAAGCTCGTTGCTTTTAGCAACGGGTTTTTTTTCGTGTTTGTTGCATAAGTGACGTGCATTCTCACCAAACAAGCCCGGAACCTTTTAGAGGGCGACCAAGCCCAGACTTTCCTCAAAATAGGCTTGAGGGTGTGCACAAGCAGGGCATGCCCCAGGAGCATGTTCGCCATCGTGCGTATATCCACAGTTCCGGCAGCGCCATGTGACCGACTTTGATTTCTTGAAAACTTCGTCATTTTCAATGTTCTTTATTAAGGCGCGGTAGCGTTCTTCGTGGCGTTTTTCGGAAACCGAGATGAGTTCAAATATTCTTGCAATTGCAGAGAAACCTTCTTCCTGAGCAATGCGCGCAAACTCAGGATAAAGATCGGTCCACTCGTGCTTTTCGCCGCCGGCCGAAGCTTTCAAATTCTCCAAAGTGGTTCCTATTGGGCCCGCTGGAAAGGTGTCCGTAATTTCAACAGTGCCGCCTTTGAAATATCCAAAAAAGCGTTTGGCGTGTTCTTTTTCTTGGTTTGCCGTTTCCTCAAAAATATCAGCGATTTGAATAAATCCTTCTTTGCGTGCCTGACTTGCGAAAAAAGTGTAGCGATTGCGCGCTTGGCTTTCGCCAGCAAATGCTTTCATCAAATTTTTTTCGGTGCGACTGCCCTTGAATTCCATGTGAATCTCCTTCTGAAAAAAAAGAAAGACGAAAAAACGAAATGCTGTAATAGCTTTGGGACACATTAGAATAGAAGGAATGCGAGATTCGTCAAGCGAATGGCGGGAAACGAGGTTGGGCACCAGCTTTTGTGGGGAGTGGGCTACCGCATTGGAACTGAGGGGGAGTACTCTTCTTATGGGAATGTTCCCAAAACTTGGATTGGTGCAAGCACGAAATTCGTGAAGATTTTAGAAAGATTCCCATCGGCACGAGAATTTATAGCGTGATGGGGCGGCGGCACGGGCAAACAAATTTGATTAAGGTTGGATATGTGGAAACAAAATTAAATTTTGTAGCGTCTCTATTTGGCGATAAGAAATTGTTTTTCCGGCATAGACGTATCGACGAAGATACAAATAACTGAGATTTCCTAGGACATTTGTGAGCAGAATGTCACAAATGTCAAAGGTCACAAATATTGCGAGTGTCGCGAAGGCTGCGTTGAAGAGTGCAGAGCGATTTAAACAACCTCAACGTTCTTAATAGTCATGTCTTTTCCGGCTATCACTTCAAGTTCAAAGCTTTCGCATTGTTTGCAGGCTTCGCCGTATGCGCAGAGTTCGTTGCGTGTATTGCATTTGCGACAAATGGCAACGCCTGGTGTGCGCAAAATTTCGAGTTTTGCGTTTTCGGCAATGGTACCTCTTGCAACAATTTCGAAGCAGAATTCCAAGGAGCCAGGTTCAAGAGTAGAGAGTGCCCCAATTTCAAGGTGGACGCTCAGAACTCTTTCAAAATTCTGAGCAACCGACTGTTCTTGCAAAACTCGCACTAAATTTTCGGTAAGAGAAAGTTCGTGCACCGATCAGTCTTTCTTTTCGGCAGCCGCTTTTTCGGCGGCTTTGGCAGCAGCTACAGCAGCGGCGGCCTTACGGCGTTCTGCTGCATAGGCTTCTCGCCCTGCAAGAGCTTCCTTCACAATTCCATTCCACGAATGATTGATTTTTGCCTCTGCAGTAACAGGGGCTGCCATTTCGTTGGTTTGAATAAGTGCACCGGCTTTGGGGCATGCGCGAACGCATTCTCCACAGTAAATGCACACGTGTGTGTTGTAGTGATACGCTTGTTTTCCGTCCATTGCCTGCGAGAACACAATGGCTCCGGGAGGGCAAGCGGTTTCACACTTGCGGCACCAAATGCACAGCGAGGCATCGTGTTTGATGAGTCCGCGGTAGGTATCAGGCAAGTAGGTTGGCGCGAACGGGTACGGTACCGTTGCGGGCGTGCGAAAGAGATTTCCGAGAGCTTTTAGAAAAGTCGTCATAATTTTTCTCCTCCTTAGCGAGCCGTACAAGAAAGGCAAGGATCGAGCGATGCCAAAATAGGTGGCACGCTTGCATATTCTTGGCCTTTGAAGATCTCAATAAACGCGGCAACATTGGAGAACGTAGGGGCTTTAATTTTGACTCGTTCAAGCACAGGGGTGTTGTTGCCCTTGATGTAGTAGAAAAGTTCGCCACGGGGAGCTTCCAAACGCGAAACAGCTTCACCCTGAGGATTGGCCTTGGTTTCGGTAACAAGATCGCCTTGAGGCATACCACGCAAGACGTTTTCAATGATTTCGAACGAGTTAAACATTTCGCGGAAGCGCACAATGTTGCGTGCGTAAACGTCGCCTGTTTGCTCGACCATCATTTTGTAACCCACTTCCTTCCAGGGAAGGAGGTCTTCGGTGTCGGAGCGGACATCGATGGCAACACCAGCAGCGCGAGCCAACGGGCCCACGGCGTTCAGCTCTTTAATTTGCTGAGCGTTGAGAGCGCCAACACCCTTGTAACGAAGCGAAAGCGACCAGTTGGTTCTAAACACTTCATAGAGTTCTTCGAGGTCGGTTTTGAGCTTTGCAAGCTTGCGGGTGAGTTCTTTTTCGATGTCGGTGGTGATGTCGCGGGTGACGCCGCCAACGCACGAATAGTCGAACTGCACACGGTTGCCGGTTACGAGTTCGAGAAGTTCCATGGAAGCTTCGCGATCGCGCATGATTTGCATGAACAGAGCTTCAAAACCCGTGTTTTCTGCCGTGTGAGCCAAACAGAGCAAGTGAGAGTGCAATCTGTCCAGTTCAATAACCAGAATGCGCAGATACTTTGCTTTTTTGGAAATATCGAGGCCAAGCAAACGCTCGGCGGCTTGCGAGTATGCGGTGGTGTGCGAAATTGAGCACAATCCACAAACGCGGCCCACAACAAAGCTGACCTGGCGAAACTTAAACTTGCTTGCACAAGCGAGTTCTATGCCGCGATGCACATAACCAACATCGGCATCAACGCCAACAATTTTTTCGTTTTCGCAGGTGAAGCGAAAGTGCAAAGGCTCAAGAAGCGCAATGTGCTGCGAGCCCATGGGAATCGTAAGAGTGCGTTTCATTTTTTCCTCCGAAGTGGAGCATTGTCTTGTGCGTCGGGCTCAAGCACGAATCCTTTTTTGGCACCTTCAATTTTTACGTCGAAGAGGTCGTAGAATTCGCATTCGGTAACCCATGCGGACTTAATAAAGTCAGATAGGGAAGGAATGATGTCTTCGTAGTTTGTGAACGTGGTGAACATTGTGACGTCGCCAGGAATTTCGTAGTTTGAAAAAAACCACTGAACTTCCATTTTGTCGCCGAGATCAATGCCATTCATTGCGATGAAGTGGTGCTTGTCCACATTGTAAAACTCACGAATTTTTGCGTGAGCTTGATGAAACGGAACTTCAATTTTTTGCATTTGTGGCCTCCAAAGTGCCGGCGAGTTCGCGGCGATTGGTTTGCCCATCTTGTTCGGTGACCTTGCCGGCCAAACGAACGGGCTTTTCGATGTCTTTGTTTTTCTGTGCGAGAATGCCAAGTGCAGCAACCACACCCTGCATAATTTGTTCGGGGCGGCAAGCACAGCCTGGAACCGAAACGTCTACGGGAATATAATTGTCGACGCCGCATTCGGTACCGTACATATCGCGGAACACGCCGCCAGTGCTTGCGCACGAACCGCATGCCACAACCACTTTGGGCTCGGGCATTTGCGAATACAAATCAACCAAGCGTTCGCGACAACGTTCGGTAACGGGGCCAGTAATAAGCAGGATGTCCGATTGCTTTGGATTTCCTGTGTTGATCATGCCAAAACGCTCGACGTCGTATTTGGGAGAGAGACATGCAAGAATTTCAATGTCGCAACCGTTACAGCTGCCGGCATTGTAGTGAAGAATCCAGGGGGACTTGGCGCGGAATTTATTCAAACCCATGTGTGCACCTCCTCAAAGGACCAAAAAGACGAGATTGAGAAGAGCCAACGGGAGGGCGATGCCCAGCGAGATCTTCAGCATGTCTTTGTAATTGAGACGAGCAGTGGAATTGTCGACGGCGTTCACGACGAAGAAAACAACCGTAGCCATTCCAATGCCCAACCAGATATTAGCACCCGCGAAGAGCGCCACGAGCGAGTAGCCAAACATGTATTCAACCCAGCGCGCAGTGTATAGCGCTTCGAAGAAAACACCCGAGAATTCGATTTCGGCACCGCCCACCACTTCTTGGTGAGCATCGGCCACGTCAAACGGGCTCTTCTTGAGTTTGATGGGAAGAATCATGAGAAGGGCCACAAAAGCCAAGGGAAGTTTAACAATTAAGGGTTGCGCAGAGTTCATCACTGCGGAGGTGTTGAAGCTTCCGGTAACCATAAAAAAGCCGATGGCAATGGCGAGCAGCACAGGCTCGTACGCAAGGGCTGAAAGGGCCTGACGCGTTGAACCAAGATGGCTGAATACCGAGCGCACACTGTAGCCCGCAACAACCAAAAGTGCGGTGGCGAGAAGGTGCAAGAAAATAACAACAAGCATGTCGCCGCCGAGCACAAGCACGGCGAGAGCAAACCAAATGGCCACAAAGTGCATGATGCCCAAAAAGGCGTGCGTGGAGTGAACCATCATGGGGCGCTTGTCGAGAAGCTTCATGAAATCGAAAAATGGCTGAAGAATGCTAGGGCCCATGCGGTTTTGCATGCGGGCGCGCACTTTGCGTTCGACACCATAAACGAGGCCACCCAATACGGGAGCCAACGCGATAAAAACAATTGCTGCAATTAGGTTATTCACAGAGGCAGCCTCCCAACCAGAACAAGGGCCACAAAAAACAGCGTGCCAACAAGGATGAACCAGGGGTTCAGCTTATCGAACGAGAAATAGTATGAAGCAAAATCTTGCTCATAGCGTTCCGTACAATTGTATTCCTTTACGCGATCGACACCGCGGAAGCGAACAAATTGTGACAAAAATGCCACAAGAGGGAACAGCAGCATTGCGCCCATCATGGGCCACACAGCAAGCTGAGATGAACCAAACATCATTGCGAAGCCATCCACGGAGAATTCTTTGAGAGTTCCATGTACCGCAGCCGCAACGGGCGCAATGTAGTTATTGGTGAGTGGAACGAGTCCAACCATGCCGCCAACCAAGAGCAACGCCAAAATGAGAGGCACACCAAAGAAGCAAGGAGCCATTTTTTCGGAAACGGGCTTTTCGTGTTCGCCAGACCGGGAAATAAGAGCACCAATAACTTTGAAATAAAGGAATGTGAGCATTGCGCTGCCAAGCAAAATTGCAACGATAGCAAGCAGACTGACAACAGGTGTGCCAATTTGCGCATTTTTTGCGAGAAGCTCAACGCCCAACCACTTACCCACAAAAGCTCCGAACGGAGGGAGCATGAGTGAAATAAACCCGAACGCAATAAAGAACGAAGTTTTGGGACCCACATCGCCCAGTTTTTGAAGTTGAGTGGTGTGCTTAAAGTGGAAAACGCGTTCCAGCACGCCTGCTTCAAGAAACAAGAGGCACTTGGAAACACCATGGAACAACACCAAAAACAAGGCAGCCATGATGGCAGTTTCAGTGCCCACAGCAGCCAACAGGCACATGAGTGCAAGCAGAGCGATGGTGGAGTGTGCCAAGATTTCTTTGAAGTTGGTGCGAGCCAAGGACCCCAGTGCGGCAACAACAAATCCAAAGGCGCAAAGAAGAATGATGACGTAGCTTAGCTTGGTTCCGGCAATTGCTGGAGCAATGCGAAGCAGCGTGTAAGGCGCAATTTTTACCATGGTTGAAGAGTGGAGAAGTGCACTAACGGGAGTTGGTGCAACCATTGCGCCTAAGAGCCAGCTTGAGAAGGGCATTTGTGCGCCCTTAATAAGAGCTGCAACAGCGATGAGAGCAAAAGGAAGCATGAAGCCTACCGAACCAGCTTGTTTTACGAGCTCGGAAATTTGCATTGTTCCGTAGTTGCTATTGAGTGCAAAAAGAATAGCCCCAAGAATGGCAACGCCACCCAATTGGTTCATCCAAAGTGCGCGCAGCGCGTTGCGAACAGAAAGATCGTCGCCGCGGAAGCGAATGAGCCAAAACGAGGCCAGCGTTGTTCCTTCGAACAAAAGAAAGAACCACTCCAGGTTGTCTACCGAAACCAAGAAGTTCATGACGCCAACAAACCACATCAAAATTGCCAAGAAGTTGCGCTTGCGTTGCTCTCTGACGTCTTCTTCTTCGATATATTTTGTTGCGTAAATAGCAATGAGGCCGCTCACTACGTTTACCAAAAGAAACATAAACATGCTGAGGCGATCGACCAGGAAGGGCGAAGCTTCGCTAGCCTTTTCCCCAACGGCATTGATGACGCCGGCAAGCATACCCATTTGTAAGCCTGCCAAGATTCCTACAAGCCAGCTGCGATATTTGAAAGCAACGCCTACAAAATACAGAAGCATGAGAACATCGGCAGCAAGCATAATTTGGTGTACTTGGTGCGGAACAGAAAATGAAAAAGGCTGTGAACCTCCTTGAACGAAGATTACAACCGAAATTACAGAAAGCGCCAATGCGGTCAAAACAACTAGGCCACGACCCAGCATTTTGGGAGCAAAGAGCAGCACTGCCGCCACTATCCACGGGACAGCAATCAGACTGAGAACAAGAGATGACATTCTAACCCCCACATCCGGACATCAAAAAAAAACAGCGCGCTGTGGTCACGGCGCGCCGCTTAATTCAAACACTTACTTGGAAAGATAGGTTCCTTCGGCAAGGAACTTGTAATAGCGCCAGCGAGCATCAACGTCGGCTTGTGCTTGGCGGGCAAGCATTTCGGCGCGTTCAGGATCGCTTTTGCGGAGTTGGTTGAAGCGGTTTTCCATGGCCATGAATTCAGCAACAGGAAGCTTGGGTTCTTTGCTGTCGAGAACGAGGGGGTTTTCACCCTTCTCGAGGCGGCGAGGATCGTAGCGGTACATGAGCCAGCGACCGGAATCGACTACGGCTTTTTGATGCTTAAGCATGTGCATCATGTTGATACCGTGCACAATACATGGAGCATAAGCCTGAATGATGGAGACGCCGTTGTAGCTTTCAGCTTCGCGGAACGCCTTCAGAGTTTGTGTGTCGTCGGCACCCATTGCAACGCTTGCAACGTAAACATTGCGGTACGACATGGCTATCATGCCGAGGTCTTTTTTGGGTGAAGGTTTACCGGCCGATGCAAACTTGGCAATTGCGCCGCGAGGTGTTGCCTTGGATTGCTGACCGCCGGTGTTTGAGTAAGCCTCGGTGTCAACAACAAGGATATTTACGTTACGACCGCTGGCAAGAACGTGGTCCAAGCCGCCAAAGCCGATGTCGTAAGCCCAGCCGTCGCCGCCTTGAATCCAGATCGTTTTGCGGACAAGCATATCTGCAACAGCCTCGAGCTGGCGTGCTTCAGGAGCATTAATGCCCTTAAGTTTTTCACGCAGAGCCTTAACGCGAGTGCGTTGTGCCTCAATTTCAACATCTTCAGTTTGTTTGGCATCGATGATTTCGTTTGCCAGTGTTCCGCCAACTTGAGCAGAGAGTTTTTTGAGAAGTTCTTCAGCAAACTCGGCCTGTTTTTGAACCGAAAGACTGAAGCCCAAGCCAAACTCGGCGTTGTCTTCAAACAATGAGTTCGCCCAAGCAGGACCGCGACCCGCACGGTTTTGCGACCAAGGTGTTGTGGGCATGTTGCCGCAGTAAATTGATGTACAACCCGTTGCGTTAGCAACAATGGACCGGTCGCCAAACAATTGCGACATCAGGCGGAGGTAAGGAGCGCTTCCGCAACCTGCACATGCACCCGAAAATTCAAATGTGGGCTGCGAGAACTGAACATCGCGAAGGTTGCCCATGTTGAGTTTGGCGTGATCGAGTTCGGACAGCTTTTGGAAGAATGCCCAGTTTTTGCTTTCGGGTTCGCGCAATGGAAGTTGTGAAGCGAGCACCAGTGCTTTTTGAGAGTCTTCGGGCTTGTCTTTGAGGGGGCAGGCTTGTGTACAAACGCCGCAACCTGTGCAGTCGCCAACCGAAATTTGGATGGTGTACTTCATGCCCTTCTTATCGGGGTGCTTGATGTCGGCGCTCTTGAATGTTGCAGGTGCACCATTGAGTTCGGAGGGATCGTACGCTTTTGCACGAATAACAGCGTGAGGGCATACGTTTACGCATTTGCCACACTGAATACATGTGGAGGGATTCCACACGGGAGTCATTTCGGCAATGTTGCGCTTCTCATACTGAGCGGTGGACACAGGGAATGTGCCGTCTATGGGCATAGCGCTTACAGGAAGATCGTCGCCTCGGCCTGCAATGATTTCGCCCAAGACTTCGCGAACGAACTTAGGGGCGTTGTCTGTAACAGGTGAGGTGAGCTCAATTTTGCTTGTGGCTTTATTGCCGTACTTCACTTCGAACATGTTGGAAATGGAGCGATCTACGCCTTCAATGTTTTTGGCAACAACGTCGTCACCCTTGCGACCGTATGTCTTTTTGATGGACTTCTTGATTTGCTCAAGAGCTTGTTCGCGGGGCAATACGTCAGAAACTGCGAAGAAGCAGGCCTGCATGATGGTGTTGATGCGGCCAGGCATTCCAATTTCGCGGGCAATTTTGTGTGCATTGATAACGAAGAACTTAGCATTTTTTTCAATGATGCGTTCTTGGTATATGCGGGGAAGCTTATCCCAAACTTCTTCGGCGGAATCGGGCGTATTGAGAAGGAACTTGCCGCCCTTTACCAAGTTTGTGAGAATGTCGAATTTTTCGACAAACACAGGTTGGTGAATAGCGATGAAGTTTGCTTGCGTGATGAGGTATGGTGCGTTGAAAGGCTTGGGCCCAAAGCGCAAATGCGATACTGTGAGCGATCCCGATTTTTTGGAGTCGTACACAAAGTAGCCTTGAGCGTAACGGTCGCCGTCTTCGCCAAGAATTTTAATAGAGTCTTTGTTTGCGCCAACTGTTCCGTCTGCGCCCAAACCATAGAACATTGCGCGCACAACGTCGTCGCCTTCAATATTGAGCGAAGCGTCGAATTTGAGGCTTGTGTGAGTGACGTCGTCGTTGATGCCCACTGTAAAGTGGTTCTTGGGCGATTTTGAGGCCATGTTTTCGAAGATAGCCACAACCATTGCGGGAGTGAATTCTTTTGAAGCCAAGCCGTATCGGCCGCCAATGATGCGCGGTTGGGTTTTGAACTTTGTCCAGCCGCTGTTAAGGCCTTCCATGACGCCTTCAACCACATCGAGGTACATGGGTTCGCCGTTTGCGCCGGGTTCTTTGGTACGATCGAGCACGCAAATTGTTTTTGCAGAGGCGGGAACCGCTTCCAAGAAGCTTTTGACGTCGAACGGACGGTACAAGCGAACTTTGAGAAGGCCGAGTTTTTGACCTTTTTTATTGAGATAGTTTGCAGTATCAATGATGGTTTCGCATGCTGAGCCCATTGCAATGACAACGTGTTCTGCATCGGGGGCGCCAACATATTCGTAATTACGATATTGACGGCCTGTGAGTTTGGCGAACTTGTCCATTGCTTTTTGAACAATAGCGGGTGTTACTTCGTAGAACTTGTTCACTGTTTCGCGTGTTTGGAACATGACGTCGGGGTTTTGCGCTGTTCCGCGCATAACAGGATGATCTGGAGAAAGTGCACGCGCGCGATGAGCCGATACGAGGTTGTCGTCGATCATGCTGCGAAGGTCTTCGTCGTCCAGAAGTTCGATTTTGGCAACTTCGTGTGAAACGCGGAAGCCATCAAAAAAGTGTGTGAAAGGAACGCGCGATTCAAGCGTTGCAGCTTGCGAAATGAGAGCGAAGTCGTGCGCTTCTTGCACAGTGTTGGAAGACAACATTGCAAAGCCAGTGCCACGAGTGCTCATGACGTCGGAGTGATCGCCAAAAATGGAAAGAGCACTGGTTGCAATGGATCGTGCAGCGATGTGGAAAACTGTGGGAGTGAGTTCGCCGGCAATTTTGTACATATTGGGAATCATCAAGAACAAGCCTTGTGATGCAGTATATGTTGTTGTGAGTGCGCCTGTTTGCAGAGCTCCGTGAACAGCGCCAGCGGCACCGGCTTCACTCTGCATTTCGTACACAAGTGGAATTGAGCCCCAGATGTTTTTCTGTCCCTTGGCTGAAAATTCATCAGCCCATTCGCCCATGTTAGACGAAGGAGTGATGGGGTAAATTGCAATGACTTCGTTCGTGCGATGAGACACGCGCGCAACGGCTTCATTACCGTCCAAAGTTGCAAAAACTCTTTTTTTCATCTTGTGAATCCCCTTGAATGAAAGGCACAATAACAACACAAATAAGGGGTCGGCCCGGAGTCAAAGAACAAAAATGCCTTGGCAGAGAGTCGGCCTCTTTTTAACGGGATGAGAATACTTTTCATGGTTGGAATGTCAACTTTCACTGTCAAGAGAATACCTTGCCCAAAACGTGTATTCGAGAAAAAACCGCAGGTGCCTAACATTACTTGAAAGCTTGCGGAGTGATTCATCTTGAGTAAGCTCAAATGAAAAAAGAACCACCCGTTTGGAGTGGTTCAAGTGCTCAAACAACACAAAGCTATTGATGGGAATAATTTTTGGAGTTGCAATTCAGGAAACTCCACAAGAACTACTGAGCAAAACCTGCACCAATTTCGAGCGCTTTGAGATTCAGTGGAATAAGGTTGTGGTAACGCTCGGGAAGCACTTTCTCGAGAGCCTTGGTAACTGATGTGATTTTGAGCACTGGCCGCTTGCTAAGGTATGCGCCCAATAAGATCATTCCCATCATGCGGGCATTTCCAAGCTTGTTTGCTTCTTCTGAAGCGGGAATTGCCAGAATGGTGATGTCTTTGCGGGTAGATTTCAGGGTTACATTTGTGGAATCGTACACCAGCACGCCGCCGGATTTAATTCGCGGCTCAAATTTTTCGAACGATGGGTTGTTCAAAATAATTGCGGTGTCGAACTTTGCCAGAATGGGCGAGCTAATGGGTGTGTCTGAAATGGAAACAGCACAGTTTGCTGTGCCACCGCGCATTTCGGGGCCGTACGAGGGCATCCAGCACACTTCGCGACTTTCTACCATGCCAGCATATGTGAGCGTTTGTCCCAAAGAGAGAACACCTTGTCCGCCAAAGCCAGCAAAAATAATTTCTTCCAACATGTTTATTTCTCCGTTCTCACTGATCTTTAAATACGCCGAGCGGGAAGTACGGAATCATGGCGTCATCAATCCATTTATTGGAGGCCAATGGCGTCATCTTCCAGTTTGAGGGACAGTTTGAAACAATTTCAATAAACGATGTGCCTTTGTTTTCTTGCTGATTTTTAAAGGCCTTCAGTAGCGCAGCTTTTGCTTTTCGAACGCGGGGAGCGGTGTTTACAGCAACACGTTCTACGTAACGAACTCCAGGCAATGTTGTGATAAGTTCGCACATGCGAATGGGGTTGCCTTCGTTTGTTGTGCGGCCGTAGGGGCTTGTGGTTGTTTTTTGTCCGATAAGAGTTGTTGGTGCCATTTGGCCACCAGTCATGCCGTAAATGGCATTATTTATGAATACAATTGTGATGTTTTCGCCGCGGTTGCAAGCGTGAAGTGTTTCGTTGCCGCCAATTCCAGCGAGGTCGCCGTCGCCTTGATATGTGAAGACATATTTATCGGGCATGAGGCGTTTCAGTGCGGTTGCCACAGCGCATGCACGGCCGTGAGCAGCCTGCTGCATATCGAGATCGAAATAGTTGTAAGCAAATACACTGCAACCCACAGGTGCTACGCCAACTGTTGTGCCTTGAATTCCAAGCTCATCAACAATTTCCGCAATCAAACGGTGTGCTGTTCCGTGGCCGCATCCGGGACAATAGTGAGTTACTGCGTCGGTAAGAGCCTTTGGACGCTTGTAAACAATTTCTTTTCCTTCGAGGGAAACTTCGATACCCATGTTTGCCCCTCCCTTATTTGAGTTCTTTGCAGAATGGTTCAAGATGTTCGACAACTTCGTCGGGCGAATAAATCATGCCGCCATAACGATTGTATTTGCCCACTTTGGCGCGGCCTTCATTGGCGAGGCGCACGTCTTCTATCATTTGACCGGCGTTGAGTTCCAATACATAAAAACCCTTTACGCGGCGTGAAAGATCTTCAATGGCTTTTTCTGGGAATGGCCAAAGTGAAATGGGTTTCATGAGACCCACTTTATAGCCTTTTTCGCGCATCATTTGCATGGCTTTTGTGCCAATGCGAGCCGAAAGTCCGAAGCCCACAATGACAACGTCAGCATCATCGCAGTTTTGTGTTTCGTAACGAACTTCATTCTTTTTGATTTCTGTATATTTCGCTTGCAGCTTGTTGTTTACGCGTTCCATTTCTTCGGGCTGAATATGAAGCGATGTAATAACACGACGATCTCCGTTTGCGGGTTTACCGCGGGTTGCCCAGGAAATGTCGCGAACGGGTTCTTTGTATTCTTTGAATGTGACTTTTTCCATCATCTGGCCCAATGCGCCGTCCATCATAATCATAACGGGAGTGCGGTATTTCCAGCAGAGATCGAAAGCATCATACGTGAGATCGGCAATTTCTTGAACTGTGGAGGGAGCCAAAACGATCATGTGATAGTCGCCGTGACCACCGCCTTTTACAGCTTGAAAATAGTCGCCCTGTGAGGGCTGAATGGTTCCTAATCCGGGGCCGCCGCGGGTGACGTTTGCTATGACGCAAGGAAGTTCCGCTGCTGCAATATATGAAATGCCCTCCAGCATGAGAGAAATTCCGGGTGACGACGAAGTGGTCATGGCTTTGAAGCCAGCTCCAGCAGCGCCGTAGAGCATATTTATGCTTGCCACTTCCGATTCGGCTTGCAAGAAAATGCGGCCACGCTTGGGCATTTCTTCGGAAAGATATTCAGGAACTTCTGATTGCGGTGTGATGGGATATCCGAAATAGGCTTCACAACCAGCGCGAAGAGCAGCTTCGGCGAGGGTTTCGTTGCCTTTCATTAGAAGGGTTTCACCCATAGTTAATCTCCTTACTCGGCTTTGGGTTTCTTGGCGCGATAAACAGTGAGAACGGCATCGGGGCACATTGTTGAGCAAATGCCGCATCCGGTGCAGGTGTCCTCGGCCATTTCGGCGTAGTTGAAACCTTTTTGGTTGATGTTGCGAGAGAGGGCGAGCGTTTTTGTGGGGCAAGCCGCAACGCACAGGCTACAGCCTTTGCATCGAGGAATGTCTACCACCACAGCTCCGAGTCCTTTGGCCATTGGTGACTCCTTAGAAGTGAGATGCATTTCGGGCGAAGTGCTTTTCGAGAGTGTCGAAACTACACTCCGCGCCACCATAAAGTAACGTTTGAAATTTTGCAATTTGAGCTGACGGTAAAGTGAGGTTGCTAGATTTCAAGACTATTTTCTAGCTGCTCGGCCAAAAGAATTTCGTTCCATTTTGAAAACTCGGATTGAAGGGAGTCAACGTCAAAGTTGTAAGCGTCTATACTGCGTACGGGAACTACGCCGCGCGTTGATGAAAGAATCGCAGCTCCAAGGGTATGGTTCATAGAAGAAGCGGGTAACGCTTTTTCCAAAATTTGTTGTCCACATTTTGCAAGAGCATTGCGCAGTGCCAGCAACGTTGTTCCAGAAAGGCATTTTTGGAAAGTGGGGCAGGTACAGAGGTTGCTGTTTGAATTAATCCACAGAAACGAAGCGGTTGTGCTTTCGCTGAAATCGCCATCGGAGCCCACAAAAATAGCATCGTCAAAACCGTTTTTTCGCGCTTCGGCAAGCGCCTTCATTTGCAAGAGGTAATTGCTGCTTTTGATGTCGATTGTTGCAAGAGATCGAAGTTCGGGTTGTGACTGCAAGCGAATGCCTTGCCGGTATGTTTCGGGTGAAATGCCTGGAATATTTCTGCAAAACATCATGAGATTAGGCTCAAGTTCTGTGGGTAAGTCTTCCCAGAGTGCTGCAGATGTTCCGCCCGTAAGCATGATACGGAGTTGCATTTTGTGCGATGTTTGCTCTGAACTGCGAATGTTGTGTTGAATCACACGTCGCGCATCGTTCAAAATGCGCGACTCTGAGGGCATGGAAATAAGTGCTTTTTGAGCGCCATACGCCAGACGTTGCATGTGTTCATTCCAAAGCACAATTCTCCCGTTCAGCACCAATAAAGTTTCGAACAGGCTGCTGCCAAACAAAAATCCTTTGTCGAGAAGGGGAATTTTTGCCTCTCCTAACGTTGATAAATAGCCATTAACAACAGCACTTCCGGATTCCAAGGTGGAGCTCCTTATGTTTCCTTGTGGGTCACTTTCGGCTTTGAAGCTCACGCATTTGCTGTGTGGCGTCAAGGATTGCTTGGAGATTGTTCCGCGTTTTTTTTCTGTTCGATAAGTTCTTGCAGTGATTTGAGTATTGCGCTCGGTGGCAATGGCTTAATAAGAAGCAAATCGGGCCTAGGGTCGGTTGCTTCGTAAAGAATGACAGAGTCGTCTCCGGAAAATAGGACAAATATTTCTGGCATAAGGTTTTCACGCCGCATGTTGCGCATGAGTTCAAGGCCGGAACCATCGCACATGTTGAGGTCTGAAAGGATAATTTCTTGTTTGCATTCTCGCACTTTTTGAAGAGCAGTATTTCCCGAGATTGCTGTGGACACTGTAAATCCGCGGCGCGAAAAATAGGATTCATAGGACTCAAGAATTTCTGTCTCGTCGTCAACAATAAGTAAGTTTTGGGTTGTCATATCACTGGTCCTTTGTTTCTGAATCTAACATTGCCCTACTTTTTGGGAACGCCTGAGTGTTTCTTGGTACCGCGAAACTATTCCTGAAAATCGACGTGCGGCGCGGGTGTAAACCAGTGTATCATGTTGTCTCGGCTCAAGGGAGTTGGTTATAGCGGCCGTGTCATTTTTATGAACAGGTCTCCCGCCCACGTTGCCTCGCTTTTGCGTGTTATCTTAGTTCTCTGCGAGGTGCTTATGCGGCAATTTTTGGTTGAAAATTTGGACTACATTTTCTTCGTCTACGGGTTTGCCTTTATTTTGATGGCAGGGAGTTGTTTTCCTTTACTGAACAAAAAAGACGAAACATTTCCCTGGCTCTGGATTGGGCTTTTTGGTTTGCTACACGGCATCAATGAATGGCTCGACATGATTGTTGTTTCCTGGGGCGATACCAGTTCTTTCGGTATTGTTCGCGTCGTGTTTTTGTTGGCATCGTTTGTTTGTTTGTTCGAATTTGGGCGTCAGGGAATGAACGTCACCGGAAAACGAAACATTGGCATTTGGATTTATGTTCCGTTATTGCTGCTGACCTTTTTTGGTTTTTTCTTTGGCGCCAAAGGAGTGAATACTGCCGCTCGTTATGCTTTGGGATTTCCCGCTGCCACGCTCAGTGCTTTTTCGCTGATTCGATTTGCAGAAAATCAAGGAAGTGTGCGCAGGAGATATTTGACAATTGCCGCTTTGGGCTTGGCGCTATACGGAATTGTCACGGGACTCGTAGGTCCCAATGCCGGCTTTTTTCCAAGCACGGTTATCAATCATGAATCGTGGCTCGCTACTTTTCAATTTCCAGTTCAGCTGTTGCGGGCTGCTTTGGCTTGTCTTATTTCGTTTGCTTTCTTTGAAAGTTACAAAGCGGTTGAAAGGCACGCCAAATTTGGAATGAGCTTATTGCCTAGCGTTCGTGGCTTGCGCTATTTTGTTTTCAATCTCTTTACGTCGCTTGTTGTTGGTTGGGGTGGAGTTCACTTCGTTGGAAATTATGCGGAAAGAACTGAAGGTGAGGTTGAGTTTTTTGAATTTTCGAAAAGCGTTGAAAATCAGCTTGTTTCCAGTTTATTTCTGTCTGAAAAAGTTTTGGAATCGATGTGTAAAAGTCCTATTTTTGTTTCCCCCGACCTGAGTTCCCTGAACAAATCCGACGGTTTGAATTCAGTGCTGGATCGTTATTCTGAGCTGGTTCCCGGAGGAGTAGCTTACGTTATTAATGAAAAGGGTATTGTAATTGCTTCGTCAAATCGCAATTCGTTTGATAGTTTTGTTGGTAAAAACTATGGTATTCGTCCTTATTTCGTGTCGGGAATTCGTGGAGACCGCGGCTACTATTTTGCCATGGGTCTAACATCAAATGTTCCAGGTTACTATGTGAGTGCTCCTATTTGGGATCGCGCAGGCGATGTGCGTGCTGTTGCGGTTGTGAAAACAGCGATTCCTAGCGAAGTTTTTCGCAGGTATGCTGGCCAGCAATCGTTTCTATTGAGCCCTGACGGGGCTGTTTTGATGGCTTCAACTCCGGCATGGGCTCTTAAAGCATTGTGGCCAATGTCTAAAAAAGATATTGAAAAAATATTGGCTTCAAAGCAAATTCCATCTCTTAATACCGAACCTTTGGTGCAGAAGGAAATTCAAAACGATGAAAATGTATATATTGGTGGTAAAAAATACCATGCCTTTCGAAAGACTCTTCCTTATTCCAATTGGATTATGGTAACCGCATTTGCCTACAAAGGTGGCGCTATATTTCGTTTTCTATTTATAATAGTCACACTTATTCTTGCGTTGTTTATTTTAACTTTTTTTCTTGTTCGCGAACACGATGCAGAACAAAAACTTTATATTTCTATGTCCGAAAAGCTGCATCGAAGTATGTTTGAGAAAAATCAGGCAGTAATGCTTGTCATAGACCCTGGTGCTGCAAAAATCCTGGACGCAAATGCTGCCGCCATTGAGTTCTACGGATATACTAGGGAAAAGCTAGTAGATATGAAAATTTCCGAAATCAATCTTCTTCCAGAAGGTGAGGTTTTGGATAGTGTCAGCTCTGTGGTTCAAAAGGGGCGTAGTCATTTTGTGTTCCGACATAAGCTTTCGAACTCCGAAGTTCGGGATGTGGAGGTCTATGCTACCCTGCTTGATTTTGGGGATAAACGCGTTGTGCTTTCCATTATTCATGATGTTTCCGACAGAATGAGGGCCGAAAAACAACGGGAAGTTGCACAAACTCAGTTGCTTCATTCTTCGTGTTTGGCATCAATTGGTACTTTGGCTTCGGGTGTTGCTCATGAAATCAATAATCCTCTCAATATTGTTTTGGCATATTTGGCAGAATTAGAGGAAAATCGGTTATTGATCTCAGATCCACGGTCAAAAACTCTTCTTCATAAGATTCATCAAACGATTGAAAGAATTGGTGTCATTGTGAAGGGGCTTAGGACGTATGCGCGACCTGTATCTGAAGTGATTGAAGATGTAGACATGCACGTTCTCATTAATGAAACCATTGAAATGGTGAAGGGGATGTACAGCAAAAAGCAAATTGTTTTGGAAACCAATTTTGAATGCGACAAACCGATGTTTCAGGGGTCATCAGGGAAAATGCAGCAGGTGCTTTTGAATCTTATTTCAAATGCACGCGATGCTGTTGAGTCCAAGCCCGAAAATGAGCGTCGAATTACTTTGTGCACTCGTCACGTCGATAAAGCTATCATTGTTGAGGTTCGTGATACGGGTACGGGAATTCCTCCCGAGGTTTTTGGTTCCATTTTTGATCCTTTCTTCACTACCAAGGGCCCAGGAAAAGGAACTGGATTGGGGCTTCCCATTTCTCAATCTCTATTGAATGCTATGGGAGGCGAGCTTTTAGTGCGAACTCAGGTTGGCAAAGGCACAACCTTTATTATTCGAGTTCCTCAAGTGAGCTAGAGCCTCAGATGCAGAGTCAGACGCAAAGCTGGCCAGACTGTTGCCACGGACTGTCCCCTCTATTAAGGTGCCCCGCGCGGGCTGTTAGGCTTTTATACAGACCCGTGAGTGTCACTACATTTAGAGGATTAGGAGACGGACATGACACAAACTATTCTTATGTTTTCCGGACAAGGTAGCCAGGCTGTTGGGATGGGTAAGGACATCGCTCTCGATTTTCAAGAATTTGCCCACACATTGGAGGAGGCTTCCGATCACCTCGGCTACGATATGAAAGCATTGCTTTGGGAAGACGCTGCAAGTCAGTTGAATTTGACTGAGTTTACTCAACCCGCCATTCTCACCATGAGCACGGGTTTGTTTCGTATTCTTCAAGAGAGAGCGGGTGTTTTGCCCCAAGTTGTTGCTGGCCATAGTTTGGGCGAATATTCTGCACTTGTTGCTGCTGGAACCTTGCGTTTTCAGGACGCTCTTAGGGCTGTGCGTTTTCGCGGACAATCTATGCAAAAAGCTGTGCCAGTGGGCGTTGGTGGAATGGCTGCGTATATTGGTGCTCAGTGTGCTGCGGTTGAAGAGCTTTGCAAGGCTGAGTCTACCGAGCAAGACGTGGTTGAGTCGGTGAATTTTAATTCTCCTTCGCAATTGGTTTTGAGTGGACACAAAAGTGCAGTTGAGCGTGTTGCCAAGATAATTGCTGAACGGAAATTGGGAAAAGCTCGCGTACTCCCGGTGAGTGCGCCTTTCCATTCTTCACTTATGAAGCCAGCGGCCGATGCAATGAATGAGTATCTTTCAAATGTTGTGTTTTTGCCGCTTGCGGGTAGGATAGTTGCCAATGTTGACGCGCGTTTCTATGAAAAAAATGCATACACAAGCGCCCAACTGGTGAAACAGGTTGCTAGCCCTGTTTTGTGGACGCAAACGTTGCATACTTTGGAATCTGAGTTTGGCAGCGCACAATGGATTGAAGTGGGGCCAGGAGCTGTGTTGCAAGGGTTGTTGAAGCAAACTCTTGCCGGAAAAGAACCCCTGGGCACGGGAACGCTGGAGTCTCTAAAGGCAACTTTGTCAAAATTTTAATCTACTACTTTATGGAATGAAGTAATTTTCTAAGGAATTGTGCGTGGCGAAAGTAAAATCTCAGCAAGATATTGCAAAAATGCGTGAAGCGGGGCGGTTGGCTGCTCTGACATTAAAACATGTGGAGCCGCTTATTCGACCGGGAACATCAACGGAAGCCATTAATAAGGCTGTGCACGACTTTATTGTGAGTCATGGTGCAGTTCCCACGCCGCTCAATTATCGCGGTTTTCCAAAATCGGTTTGCACAAGCATTAACGAAGTTATTTGTCATGGAATTCCAAGCGAAGATTGTCTTCTTAAAGAAGGTGATATCATTAATGTAGATGTTACAGCCACTCTGAATGAATGGATTGGTGACACCTCAAAAACCTATGTTGTGGGTTCGGGCACTTCTGAAGAACGGCAACTTGTTATGGATGTGGCTTTTGAATCGTTGGCGCGTGCGCTTGCGGTTGTTAAGCACAATGCGCGCATGGGTGATATTGGAGCAGCCATTCAAACATATGCCGAAGCAAAAGGCTGTGGCGTGGTTCGTGATTTTATTGGCCATGGCTTGGGAAAAGTTTTTCACGAGCCGGAACTGGCTGTGCCGCATTATGGTGAAGCCAATACGGGAATGAAGCTTGTGCGCGGCATGACTTTCACAATTGAGCCCATGATTAATGGTGGCTCTTGGCGTCATCGTGTTCTGCGTGATGGTTGGACGGCGGTGACTACCGATGGAAAACCTAGCGCCCAGTTTGAACACACTCTTGCAATTGTTGGCGATGGTATTGAGGTTCTGACAGCTCTTCCTGATGATCCCATTATGTTGCGAGCAAAGGAATTAGGCGGCACAATTCTTTGGCCGATTCTCGAATGAAAACAAAATCGCGGACGAAAATTGTAAACGTGATGATTTCCTCTGTTGATGGGCGTATCGCAAGGCGAAAAGGCGAGAGCACTCAGCAACGTCATGCCGAAGGTTTTGCATCTGCAGAAGACTTTCAGCACCTGCGCAAGGTTGTTGCAAGTTGCGATGCGGTTTTTATTGGGTGGCGATCGCTTGCTACCGAGCGCGGTGCTTTTCGCGTGGCCGATTTGCGTAAAGATGGTACTGAGCCTCTTTGGGTGGTTTTTAGCCGCACTGGTGAAATGGATCTGTCCCATGATTTTTGGAAGCAACAGGGCATATCTCGTGCGGTTGCGTTTTGTACAGACTGGAACACTGCCGAGAATTCTATGGCTCGTTGTGAAAGCCGAACTCTTTTAGACACCCTAACCGACTTTTTTGTTGGTAACATGGGCGGCATTCTGTCGCTTTTGGAAAAGAAAAAGATACTGAAGATTGCTCTTCTTGGGGGCGGAGAACTCAATGCTCATTTTTGGGATGCTAAGCTCGTTGATAAATTGTTTCTTACGGTAAGTCCTGTGCTTTCCGGTGTTTTGGGAAGTGTTTCGTTTCTTCAAGGAATGGAAAATAAGGTTCCTTTGAAGTTGGCGAAGTGTGAAAATAAGAACGGATTTTTGTTCTTGGAATACGTTCCTAGGGAAAACTCATGACTGAAGAAAAAGCGACAAGTGCTGCGGTATCTGCGAGTACTCAAAAATTGTTGCACGATAACGTGAGTCATTTTTTTTCGGAATTTGCGAAAAAATATGAAAGTCATATGTCTTGTCGCGCGGGATGCAGTTGTTGTTGTTACACCGATTTAACCGTGTTTGTTTCGGAGGCTGCGGAAATTCTGAGATGGTTTTTTTCTCAAACAGATGTTGTGAAAAAAGAACTTGTAGAAAATTGGAAGCAGTCTAAAAAAGCAGGACCGGATGCTGCTGGAAATTTACAAAAGCCCTGTGTTTTTCTTGCCAATAATAGGTGTACAATTTATGAGGCTCGGCCTACAATATGTCGCTCGCAAGGGCTTCCACTTTTGTTTCGCGAAACGAATCTTAAAACAAAAGAAACCATTCTTCACGTAGATTACTGTCCTCTCAATTTTGTGGAACAAGATTCTTTGCCTCCCCGGGCAGAATGGCTCGATCTCGATCGTTTAAACACTTTGCAAAGTTTGGCTTCGCAGCAGCCTTGCCCCGTGTTTTCCGAATTGAAAGATTTTCGTCTCCATGAGCTGTGCAACAAGGATCGTCGTGTTTCGTTGCGCCGACTTTCGGACGAGCTTGCAAAACGAGCTGATATAACTTGAAAAGAATTTGTTGCACATAGACTTCTTTATAGACCCACGGCTGTCTTATCTAAAACAGGCTTGACATGGGGTGATCACTGTTTATCGCTGCGGAATTGAATTTCTTGCTTTGGCTGTCAAGATCCAGGGCCAGCTTGGAAAGGGAGATATCCCAGGCATTGAGGATATGAAGAGGCTTTTGACCTGTTGCTTTGTCAAACGAACGCCGAAGAGTCTTGCCATCAAGGGCAATAATCTCGTTTTCCTGGCATGAAAAAAGAGACGCCATAAATTGCACAAAAGCTTTGGCAACACAGTCGCCCTTTAGCAATGACATCACCCGACCGACCGTCTGATGCGAGGGAACTCCATTCTCAAAGGGAAGATAGGTTCGCAGCCACTCTACCGAAAAACCAAACATCTAAAAACACTTACAAATGAGATGAGACACCCCTGCTCACAATTGAGAGTCCGTGTTTTCAAGCACAGCCCTCACATTAATAGGCTCCGGTGTGCGAGGCCCCGAACCAAGTGGCGTTGATCGCCCATAACCCCGATCAATTTCAAAGCGCAAAGTGTCTTCATGGCGATACCACCACATTTTTTGACCAACATCGCAAGCCGCAGCATTGTATTCTCCAACACCCGGCTTTGCCCCCCATCTCAGCTCAGGACAATGATAAGTATCATACGAAAGATCGTAAATTCGGTCTACCAACATACTTAGAGATATACGAACAGCATTTCCGCCCGACAATTTATAGTGAGCAGCGCAAGATTCCGAAGCATCATAGTTATTCCATTTTGAAAGCAATTCAGAATTAAATTCCGAAACCCCTCCCGAAAAAGCAACACTGGAATCACCGGTTGCAACAGCCTTGCGCATATCAACCACAAAGCGAAAAAGTTCTCGGAGGCTGGCCCTGAGACGAGCATCACGGGACGGAGTGGAATAATTTTCCCAATCACCGTCTGCTCCATAAATATTCGGAGGCAATGAACTCGGATGAGGTCTATTGTTCAGTCCGTTCCGAACAGCAATATCTACAGCTTCAACCCGATCTTGAATATCCACACAAAACTGTTTTACTTTGTCGTCGAATTCACGCAAGGGATCAATGCGTGCACCCTTTGACATTCGCGCTCTCACCCATTTGTAGTAATCCCCTTGAGGATACGCTCTTGATGGCAAATACTGCGCTGTAGCACTGTATCCATAATTATTCGCCATGAGCGATTCATTGGACGGTCGCAAATTTTGATTGCCTTGTTGTTGGAGAGGACGCCAGTTCCGAAAACCACCACCCTGCTGCCCGCCGCCACGCGCAAACATTTCACCAAAAACTTTTGTTGTGAGCGAACCGTCGGGATGACCATCGAACAAGCGGATCATGCCATTGGGCTCTACCCTAAAAACGGTAAGAACGTGCCCATTGGGATCATAAAAAACGGTACCGGGACGCAGAGTATCGGGGCGCACATCTATAGGAAATGTGTCTGACGACTCATCGGAAGGTGACGTACGCAAGTAACCAGACATAACTTTACCAACAACAGCCGCCAACAATGAATTCACGTTGGAGTTGCGCGATTGATCCAGTTCAAGGCCTCGCGAAGCATCACAAATGCTTCCAGTGCTCACCAACCTGCAAGACGTGTGATTTCCCGGAGTGTACCTCCCTCCAAATACTGTTGCCAATGCGTAAGGCAAACCCATTTTATATGAAAAATAAGCTCGCAAAACAAAAGGGACGTCCGCGCAATCTGTATACACACGCAACGCATTGTCACGAGAGTCCCACAATGTGTTTGCATCAGGACTTCTCAGACACTGTTCCACCGTGCGGCATTTGCCAGCCAAACGTTTCTCACCAAAATTCTGAATCCAGGCCGAAAATGCTTCCTCTGAGCCCGCATCCCATGCGGGGTTTGTCACCTTCCATGCGAAAGGGTTCGATTCCGATTTCTGAACTCTGGTATCACACGAAACCATCGCAAGCATTGAAGCTATAGAAACGGAGAAAATAGAAACG
>CAIZES010000357.1 GCA_903932045.1 uncultured Silvanigrella sp.
AGCGAAAACAAGCTTTGTACTCAAAGCGTAGTTTTGCGCGTGTTCCAACATTCTAAGAAATACTTTTGGTGGTCACGCGCTAACCACCATTTTAGGACGTTTTTTAGAAACCGCTAACAGGGCCGGAGCACGATTGCGCGCACGTTGGCGGAAGACCTCCATGCGGCCACCTTCGCGGCCCATGCCGATTGCGCTCCGTCGAGGCGCCGACTCCTGACCTACGTCTGTTCAGCAGATGCCGATGCTGTGAGTGTGGACGCGGCTCTTTTTGGCACGACGGATGGCGCTCCCGGAATGCTTGCCACCGCACAAGACGGTGTCTTTATCATTGAAGACGCCCATCTGCTTCCCCTTGCAGTGCAAGAGAAGCTCAAATTTTTCGTCTCTCGTCGCAAGGCAAAATCCAACAGCGGAAAGATTCTATCCGCCACTCGAACTCGACTTATCTTGACCGCACTTCCCTCTTTCGGCACTCAGGAATTCATCACAGGCTTTGAAAAAGTCGTTGCCCAGTTCATCATTACTCTCCCTCGCTTTGAGGAAATGCTCGGAGAAGCGCGTCAGCTTGTGGAGTTCCTTTTTGCGCGCGCCGTCAATCGAAGGCCTTTGAAACCCGAGCGGGGCCTGGTCCGTGAAATTGTCGACCGCATCAGCGCTGGTGGTGAGCATGTCACGCTTCGCAGTTTGGTCCTGGCCATCGAAACCGCAACAAATCGTGCAGCCGACGAAGGCCGTCAGGCAATTCTCCGTTCCGATTTCGGAGCCTTTGAAGATCTCTACGATACCAATGTCAGCTTAACTCCAAAGGATATGCGAGAACTTGTGCTTGCAAGCGATGACAAGATTGGTGTCGCTCCATGGCGACAGCTCTATGAAGTCATTCGCACGGGAAGTTTTGCGGACGCTGAAGATGTCGTTCGAAAAATGATGGTCGAGTACGCCACGATCAGGTATAGAGGAAACAAGACCAAGGTTGCCGCGCAACTTGGAGTTGCACGGCAGCATTTGTACAAACCGGCACTGAGGGAATTCCATCCCAACGGCATTCGGCAACGGATCTGTGCAGAGGAAGAGGTGCTGCAGTGACTTTTGTGATCGAGTCGTCCATTTTTTCGTGTTTCACCGAAGAGTTTTTTTCATAGGAGGAGTGTTTTATGCTTAGCACAGTCGTAATCGCCTTTTTGTTGGGATTTTCTCCCACACAACAGCCAAGCGAAGAAATCGTGAATCAATGGAATTCACTTTCCCAAGAGGAAGTGCAAGTGTTGGTTCAGAATTTCGAAAACGAATACAAAATCAAGTTCAGCGATGTGACCGATGAAAACATCGGGACCCTTGAAGGACTTGAGTCGGTTCGAGCAATGCGCGCTCTCGATATGCGCGGCAACTGAAGCAAGGGCAATATGATCAGTATTTCTCACGCAAATTTTGTCCTTGGTTTTCGGTGCAAGAGCAAATGCTCCCACTGCTTTGTGGATGCCACCCCCGATCATCAGATCGGGATGAGCCTCGCCATTGCTGACTCGCTATCGAAGCAAATTGGTGCCGAAGACGAGATCCTTACGGTCCATTTCAGTGGTGGAGAGCCCTTTGCGTACATGGATGCAATGGCTCTTGCCATCGACAATCTTGTAAGTCGTGAGAAAAGCATCATCATATCCACCGGGTGTTCGGAATTCACCTCACTTGCCGCTGTTGAGCAACTCTTTTCGCAATTGAAGCGAGTCGACAGGCTTTGGGTTTCCTTTGATAGTTTTCACCTCGAAAATGTTCCAATCGAGAATTTTCGATACCTCAATGATTACGTCAAGAACCACGCAAGCATCAAGGTTGGATACTCAATCTGCTATCGAAGCATCAAGGAATATGCCTCCACACTTCTCGAAATACAGCGCGAAGGCTTCATTTATGACTCAATCATCAAGCAGCCCGTTGTCGATTTTGGTAGAGGCAAGAGATTGGTCCCGTACCCTCAAACACTGAGCAACAATATACCAGACGATTTCAAGTGCAGCGAAGTTTCATTGGCAAACATTTGGCCTGATGGAACAGTTACAAATTGTGGAATTTTTGCCGGTCGAAATCCTGGCATTAAGCGATTCGACACGCTCCGATCCTTCCTTGACGGAAACAGCGGAGATGTATTTTCTGTGATACGAAGCAAGTATTCACTGAAAGAGATCAATCAGAAGTTTGGCATCTGCACGACGGTCAATACGCTCGCTCCTTGCACGGTATGCAAGTCATTCCTGGAAAACGGCATGTTGAAAACCATCTACGAGGAGACAGCAGAAACGTGAACTTCGTCAAAACTTTCTTCATATCACTTGCACTACTTCTTCTTTCAGGGGGAACAACGGCTATGAGTTTGCCCGATTCGTACACTCCTTCCATCGGATATTTTCCTCGAAGTTTCCCACGTGACCCAGTCAATGTGAACATTTATCTTGAGCATCTGCTCCTTGGTCAGGTCATTGAGCCACTCGTCGAAAGTGCTCCCGACGGTAGGATTGTTCCCGCAGTGGCTGAGAGTTGGACAATCAAAAATGAGGGAAAGGACATAGAGTTCACCATTCGAAATGGCATCACGTTTTCGAATGGCAAACCTGTCACTTCAGCCGATGTAAAATTCACCCTGGAGCGGCACGCGAAATCCCAGGTCAGTCAATCGCGCCCCTTTCTAAAAAAGGTCGTTGCGATAGAAATCGTTTCCGATCGAAAATTCGTCATCAAACTCGACGGCCCCTATGTCGCCCTCTTCAAGGCAATCTCAAGAGAGCAGCTCGGCATTCTCCCAGCTGACTGGACCTTCAATCCAAACTCGGATGAGCCCTTCATCGGGACGGGCGCCTACCGGGCGCTTAAAACTCCTCAGGGATGGGTGCTGTCCAAGAACGCACTTTATCGAGATGCGAGTAGCGTGAAGATTCCAAAGTGGAAAGTTCTGATGAACCCGGAGAAGAATGAGTGGAAGAACTACGAGACAGCGGATTTTGTTCCTTTTGCGACAAGCGACACGCTTGACGAAATAGGCAGCACAAAAGAGGCCAAGACGCTCACCCCTTATTCGGAATCTGTGATCCATTTTTTCCAAAGCTCGATCTGGTGCTATCCTCACGGTAAGACGTGTCAAAATGAGAGCCGGAAGCAACTTGGAACGAAGGTCATGGCCGAACTGGTAAAGAGATGCATCAAAAGAAACCGGCTTACACCAGCTACAGGCATCATCCCGCAAGGAATCCCCGGCTATTTGTCTGAGTTGCCAAAGGTGAAGTATGACCTTGACCCCTCTTTAAAGGATCGGACTTTCCATTTGGCTGCGCTGACTAGAGACTATGAAATGCTGAACTCAGCCCCCGACCTTGCTGATATCGAAAAAGAATTCAATGTGAAGCTCAGCTTGAGTCCGACGAATCCGACTATCCTGGATCAACTCCCAAAGAACCCTCCCGACTTCATCGCAGTTTCGTATGCAGGTGGGTTTCATGATCCCGAAGGGTTTCTCATCATCGTCCCCCCGGTTCTGCAAGCCGAGATCTCCAGTGTATTTGGTAAGAGTTTTTCGATATACAAAGAGGCATCCGAAACCCTCGATTGGAACAGACGAAGCGAAATCTACAAGGAACTGAACAAAAGTCTTGTCGAAACGAAGGTTCTTGTTCCCGGGTGGAAACACGATGCTGTGAGATTTCGCAAGCCATTCATCCAGACGGATGAGGCTTCCTTGAGATACATGGCGCGACTAAAGGATTTCTACATCGACACCAGAAAGCAGTGACCAGAGCCAAAATGAAGACATCGCAACGCCAGAAACAGACATATCCTCTGAAACGAATCATGGGCACGACGCTTGCAAGAGCGATTGCGGTCATTCTTATTGCCGTCACCGTGGTTGAGGTGTTGCACTTTTCATACACGCTGTTTTTTGTGCAAAAGAAGAATCAGGAAATCATTTCGGAGATCGCGTATAGCTCCATTGAAGAACCGATTGAGCAGGGTGGATTTGTTGAGGCGAACCGACGAATCGTCGAAATGATCAAAAAGAACTACTTTGCTTGTGCCAGTATCAACGCTTGGGACTTCAAAGTTAACTACTGTGATCAAGTCAAGCTGAAAAACCCTTCTGTCACGCACAAAGAAATCAGGATTGGTCGAGGCAGCGAGAAGATTGGCGACCTGTTCATTCACTTCGACACCCGGGAGTTTATCTATTCTATACTGTTCCGATTGGCGATTGACGTTCTGCTAATTATCGCCGTTGGCTTCGGATTGAAGGCTTTTTTCGACCTCAACTCGAAAAAAATTTATGCTCAACTTGACAAGATGATGACGGCCGTCACTCGTGTTTCTCCGGAATCTGAGCAAGACACCAAAGATGAAACCGGTTTTGATATTCTTGAATTTGACATTGTATCCAAGGAGATATCGAAGAAAGTTAGAGAGAACATCGAACTGTCGAGATCGGCAGCGATCGCGCGCATGACGCAGATGCTCGCCCATGATGTGCGCCGCCCATTTTCGATGCTCAAGATGCTTCTCGAAGGGATTTCCAAGGCGAAGACTCCGGCACAAATGCAAAAGTTCGCCTCAACCGGAATCCCTGAAACGATTCGCGCCATGAATTCCGTGAACGGACTGATTCAGGATGTCATGGAAATTGGTTCCAATTCGGAAATGTTTCTTTCCCCAGTCAAGCCGGAGACGCTCTTGGAAGCAGCTTTGGGCGACGTGTTTCAGACATTTCCGGCGGCGAAAGTATCCATTTCCTACGAAATGAAACACACGATGCATGCAAATGTGGAGTCCGGCAAGGTTCTTCGCGTCTTTGCAAACATCTTGGGGAATGCTGTTCAGGCCATGAATAAAGAGGGAACGGTTCGCATCAGTACGTCAAATCTCATTGAAAACGACGTTGCCTTTGTCAAATTTATTCTTGCCAACAGTGGTCCTTTCATATCTGCGGATCTTCTGCCGAAGCTCTTCGACGCATTTTTCACCAATGGGAAAAAGGGCGGAACCGGTCTCGGTTTGGCTATTGCCCACAAGATCGTAACTGCGCACGGAGGGAATATATGGTGTGAATCATCTGCTGGAATTGGGGTGGAATTTCACATCACGCTTCCTGCCACTTTGCCCGAGTTGACTCCCGACCTTCGTGCGCTTCCGAAGAGCAGCCAAGAGATCACGGCACGGTTTCAGGCCTTTGGAGCTGCATCACCCGACGATGATGCAGAAGTCCAGCTCGAACTTTCCATCAAGAATTTGCTTCCCAGGCTTGGACGCCGATTGTCTGTTCTCATAGTGGATGACGAGAGGATTTACAGGAACTCTCTGACGGAGGGTTTGACCAGGCACACCGAACTTGCAGATCTGTTGGAAGTTGTCAGCGCGGAGTGCAGTGAAGACGCACTTGCTTTGCCGTGCCCCGATCTCGCCATTGTCGATGTCGATCTCGGTCCCTCTTCGCTTTCTGGCTTCGAGCTTGTCCGTGAGATGCGCAATCGGGGACAAAGCGGCCTCGTTTGCATTCACTCAAACCGAATTTCGGCATCGGACAGCAAGACGGCAATCGCACAAGGGGCGGATGCCTTTCTTCCAAAACCCATGAGTCGTGCCCATCTTTTGAAACTGATATGCCAGTCGCTGGAGCGCCTTGGATTGGTTGCTCCCGTGCTTGCTTCCTCTGGTGTTGATGCCTCGGCGAGCGACCCAGCGTCGACCGAACTCGAAACCAACACTGCAGCGGCGCAGACTTTGGTTTCCGTGTTGGTGGACGACATGAAAACGGTCAGAATGTCTTGGGAAGCTGATTGGCCCATCGGGACGCTCATGACTTTTTCCTGCCCAGAAAAATTCTGGTCGCACGTCGATGCCAATCCTGGCTTTCTTGAGTCCCTCTCCTGCATCGTGACGGACTTGAATTTCGGCAACCTTTCCCCAATAGACGGGGGAGTATTTGCTCAGCAAATCAAGCTAAGGACGCAAATCCCGGTTCTGATTGCGTCCAATAGTACAGTCCGCGTCGAAGACTTCAACGGCGCTGCGGATGGCGTTTTGGGAAAGACTCCTCCAGATAGGCAAATGCTGGAAAGCTATCTGAAAAAGAAATCTTGACCTCAACGGCCTCATTTCTTCGGAAAGAGCATCTCGATTTCCTTTTCGAGAAGCTTGCAAGCCTCTTTTGCTTCTTTGATCATTTCCTGTCCATCTTCGGAGGAAAAATCGAATTTCCTCTCTGAAAACTGAACAATGGTACTGACGGCCCATGCAAACGGACTCAATTCCATCGAACACCTCCGAGATTGACGCTAATTCGATACTAAGTCCCGACCAAAAAATTGAACTAACCACTTTCTTTGTAACC
>CAIZES010000358.1 GCA_903932045.1 uncultured Silvanigrella sp.
AGCGAAAACAAGCTTTGTACTCAAAGCGTAGTTTTGCGCGTGTTCCAACATTCTAAGAAATACTTTTGGTGGTCACGCGCTAACCACCATTTTAGGACGTTTTTTAGAAACCGCTAACAACAAAGAAGCACGCCTCTTTCTGGATCAGGATGAATCCCGAAGAACGATCTGGTCTCGGATTGCACCTCAACCTCGCGGAGCCGGTTCTCGCACGCATATCCATTGTCAGACATGCACTTCGGAAGAACAAAAAGCACAGGGAAGCCTATCCGCATAGCAGCCTGGGGACCCGGCGGCAATGTCCGCGTGGAGGTCAGGCGACCTCTAACGCAGTTCGCAGACTTCTGTGACATCATCCATACAGGCTGGACTCCCCACATCCGTTTGGGAACACCGTTGAACAGTTCTCTCCCGACGGCCATTCGTGAAGGAGTTCAGGTCGATTTTGAACTCAGCAGTCCCAGGATTGAGATCCATGGACACAATGCCATCCGCATATTTGTAAAATGCCACACCTTCTTCACGCCCGTTCCAGGTTTGAATGACCATATCGTGACCATTGGCGCGAAAATACTCAAACACTGAGCTATCAAGAGGCGTCGAGCACCGGATCGAGGAACCATTCAGTGAGACAGGACTGTCGGCAAGAGCGACACCACTGGAACCAGCTGCAGCGACAAGAGACAAGGCTACCATTGAAATGAAACGCATAGGGACCTCCAAAGAAGGATAAGGTTGTTTGGAAATCGGCGCACGCTTGCGCACCTTGATTTCGAGGTTACCTTCGATTTCAAACGTGAACAATGTAATCCAGGCCCAATTACTGAGTAAGTTTTTGACTTGGTGTCAAAGGTGATCGAGAAGATTGGGAATGTGAATGTCCGGACGTTGCGACGGCTCAGGTCATTGTTCACCTGTCATCGGCGTTGCTAGGTGCGATATTTGACTTATCCATGACTTCAAACGGTTTGCTTTTCTTCTTTCGATGGGCGGCATGCGCCCCACGGAACGGAATTACATATGGATAGCATGCCCAAGTGTTGCATGAGCAGCTTCCATGCCCAAGTGTTGCATGAGCAGCTTCCATGCCCAAGTGTTGCATGAGCAGCTTCCATAATCAACTCTGAAACTGTGGGGTGAGGGTGAATACTATGCGCAAGATCTTCAACGGTCATCTCAAGATTTTTGCCAAGCACGGACTGAGCGATGAGTTCGGTGGCTTTGGCGTGAAGAATGTGTACGCCGAGCACTTTCTACGATAGCGCTAAAAGTGCGGTACTAAAAGTGAAGGCCATTTCGGCAACTTTGGATCCCAATGGAGGAAATTGGGGTGGCTCTGGATGAAGGAAATTCGGCAAAAGGCAGCTAAAAACAATTCCTGCACTTTTGAGCTTTGCGAAAAAAACGGTGTCTACCCAAAAGAGAGCCTTTCGTGCCTTGCATCGCGAGCCAACGTTTCGGCCATAGCTGGCTTGACAAAACTCCAAATTTCGTCGACTATTATGGAGTATGATCTAGTTAACATATAACACGTGGTAAATGCAGTGTTTAAGCGTCTTGTCTCTCCCTCGAAAAACTCAAGCTTTTTTATCTTTGGGGCGCGGGGTACCGGAAAATCAACCTACATTGAGCATCAGTTGTTGCCAGATTGGAACGTAAATGTTCCTATTGAGTTGCTTTCGAAGGGGGTATGGTCTTTTCGAAGGGTCTTATATTTTGATCTACTAAACGATGATGTAGAAGAGTCTTTTTTGAAAGACCCGGAAAAACTAAAACGTGAAATTGCAGCATTAGACGAAAAGCCAGAGTGGGTTATTATTGATGAAGTCCAGAAAGTACCGAGGCTACTTGATGTTGTGCACTCGGTTATTGAGAAACAGAAAATCAAATTTATTCTGTCGGGATCGAGTGCTAGAAAACTGAAAAAAGAAGGAGCGAATCTTCTTGGGGGTAGAGCATTTGAGTACTCACTAATGCCATTAACATCAATTGAGCTTCGAGACTCATTTAACCTTGATGATATTCTTAATTATGGATCACTTCCAGCCATTTTCTCGTTTTCGGTTCAAGATGATAAGATTAAATTTTTAAAGAGTTACGTTCGATCATATGTAAAAACAGAAATACAAATGGAACAGCTTGTAAGAAAGCTAGAGCCGTTTCGGGATTTTCTTGAAATGGCTGCCCAAATGAGCGGTAAAATATTGAACTATTCAAAAATTGCCCGCGAAGTTGGTGTGGATGTTAAAACAGTTCAGCTATACTATTTGATTTTGGAAGAAACTTATTTTGGTTTTAGGCTGCCGAGTTTTCATAAATCAATTCGAAAAAGCCAATTAATATCACCTAAGTTTTACCTCTTTGACATTGGAATAAAGAGAGCTTTAGAGCAGTCCCTGCGTGCAGCCGTTGTTTCGGGTACTTCCTATTATGGGGAGGTATTTGAACATTTTATCATTTTGGAATTTGTTCGGCTTAATCATTACTGTGAGACAGATTATCGGCTGAGTTACTTTTCAACTAAAGAGGGCGTAGAAGTTGACTTGGTTCTTAGTAGAGGCAGTGAAGTTATATTTATTGAGATTAAGTCTTCTTCTGTGATTGATCCTGTAGAAGTAAATAAACTGAAAACAATTGGAAAAGGAAATGCGTCGCGGTGCTTTTATCTTTCACAATGCCCGACAGCGGAACTTTTTGACAACGTGCGATGTGTCCATTGGAAACAGGGAATTCAAGAGATATTTAAGCTCTAGCGGGCTTTGGTTTGGGCCCAAATCGTTCTTAGTGATCAAGATGAGCGGAGTCAAGCTATTTGTCGGTGCGATTTTCAGGGTATTTGTCGGCAGCGGGCTGGTTTTACCCGCCCTTCTTTTTTTTAGTCCCAAGCCGGAACACATCGAAGAACAGGTTCTCGTCAATCTGCCGTTGCTCGCGCATGACTGCGTGTGAGAGAAGTTGGGTGTGGAGGCCATTTAATGTAGACAACGCGCGGAAAACCTGATATCGTTCCTTACTTTTGTGGAGGTATCATGACTGTTCGCGTGATTTCAAGTTCAACAAGAAAAGCTGTCATTCAAATTGAGGTAGAGTTTAGCT